>MNZR01000184.1 GCA_001873705.1 Syntrophobacteraceae bacterium CG2_30_61_12 | reverse complement strand
TGCCCTGGGGAATAGCCAATGGCCGAAGCGAAGAGCACTGGACCCTGATCATCGTTTTGGCCAGGGTGAAAAGCTCTCGCCACGGAGGCACCGAGAACCCCGAGAAAACCCCTTATTCCAGAGCCATTCAATTCCTTCGTGTCCTTCGTGGAAAGAGAGGGCTTTTGAAATGGGCCAAACGATGATCAGGCCCCACCTGGCCCTTATCATCGTTTCGGCCAATTTGAATAAAGATCAACCAAGGAGTTCACGGAGAACACTGAGAAACCCCTTTCTTTTCGAAGCCTTCGCCGTGACCCTCGTGCTCTCTGTGGTGAGTCATTCCCATAAAGTGGCCGAAGTGATGATCATCGCCCTATCGCCGCTCCATGACGATGGGCGGCTTTCCAAAGCCCTTTGTTGACGGAGACGAACGAGCGGCAAGACGCTGGCGGCGCGATTGGTTTGACCGGGTGTCGGCGGTGCTGCCGCGGCGGCGCCAATCGGCGTCCGCCGTTGTTCAGCGCTCCTGATCGGCGCTGATTTGCCGCCAGGCTGCCTGTTTCGACGCTACCTTGGCGTTGAATTTTTCGGCGTCGATGATGAACCGTTGGTGGGTGCCCTCGGAAATTTTATCGATGCCGTCGTCGCCTTCCAAATGAAAGGTCAGTTTGCGGCCTTCCACCTGGTCCAGGCGCCCCCGAACCGTAATGGTGAGTCCCGCGGGCGTTGCCGCCACATGGGTCAAGTTCACCCCGATCCCCACCGTTTGCTGCCGTGGCCAGTCGATGTGGGGATTGACCGCCTGGATGCAAGCCCACTCGAACAGCCCCACCATGAAACCGGTAGCGAACACCCGCGGCATGAGCTGAAATTCAGGGGATTCCGGATACAGGTACGGAACAGTCTTGTGTTCCGGCACCCGGTAGCGGAATTCAAAGCTGAAACCTGGTTGCAGTGCCGTATTCATGAGGTCCCTCCTTCGTTATCTGAATGTCTGAATGCCGCCGGTAAGCCGCTCTTGCCTCAGACCTTAACCCGAACCTAGAATGGTGAAAAATTAATTGTTTTCATCGAAAACATTAGCTGGGGTAATGAGTATGGAGTGGCAGCAGCTGGTCGGTTTCTATCATCTGGCGAAGCTCGGCAGCTTTACCGGGGCGGCGCGCGCGACCTACCGGACCCAGTCGGCGCTGAGCCAGCAGGTGAAGGCGCTGGAACAGGAATTCCAGTGCCGGCTGGTCGAACGCATCAGCCCCCGGCGCCTGCGGCTGACGGTGGCCGGGGAGCGGTTGCTGGAGTTTGCCGAACTGCTGTTGCGCGAGTTTGAACTGCTGGGAGAAGATGTCGCGCAATTAGGGGGGCGGTCTCGGGGCCGCCTGCGGGTAGCAGCTCCCTTCACCACCCTGTATCATCTTTTTCCCGAAGTGCTTCGAGGCTACCGGACCCAATACCCGGAAGTGGAACTGACCATTCTCGATCGCCCGCGGCAACGAGTGGTCGAACTGGTCAGGGAGGGAGCGGTGGATTTCGGCCTGAGCCTGATCTCGGAAGCGCCCCGCGATCTCGAAGTGACCAACTGGAAAAGGGTGGAAACAATGCTGATGACCCCGCGGCAGCATCCGTTGAACCAGCAGGAGTTCATCGGGCTTGAAGACCTCGCCCGCTATCCCTTGATTCTCCCGCCGAAAACCGCCCATCACTCGTGCCGGCTGCGGCTGGAACAGGGGTTCCGGCGGTTGGGACTGGACTACCGGGTGGTGATGGAATCTTCCAATGTGGAGCTGAGTTCGCTCTATGTGGAGCAGGGACTGGGGATTTCTTTCGCGACCGTGGTGCCCGGCCTGCCCGCCTTGCAGCGGCGCGCGCTTGCGTTTCGCCCCCTCAAGGGCCTGTTCGAGAGCGATCAAATCGCGGTGTTGACGCGGCGGAACAAGCGGTTATCAGAGCACAAGCGGGCTTTCTTGGACCTGCTGCTGGGGATGGATGTGAGGCGCGAGGCATGAGTCGGGGGGGGGAGCATTTCGAATATGGGGAAGAAAGGTAGGGATAACCGCATGGATTGAGCAGACGATCATCGGTTGTCGAGGAAATCAAGTACCCATTCGGATATTGGCGAGCAAAAGGGGCAGTAATGCAAAAGGGACTTGCCCGAAGCGGCCAAGTCCCTGAATACGCTGGAGGCGGCAACCGGATTTGAACCGGTGAATTACGGTTTTGCAGACCGCTCCCTTACCACTTGGGTATGCCGCCAAACGTGTCAAGCTTCTAACGGAAAACGCCCGAGCTGTCAAGGAGTAGTTACCGTTCTGGATATTCGACATAAGGCTGGACCAACCGGCGAACATGGAGGCGGCATCTCCACACGGTAGGTCAGGTTGCGACCCTGGGGAGCTATACTTCGAGCGGTCACAAACCGAGCTTTTCACCGCCAAGGCGCAAACAGCGCAAAGAAACGCAAGAACCTAATCTTTCAATAAAAACCTTTGCCACTCTCGGCGTCCTTTGGGTCTTTGCGGTGAACCAAAATGGGCAATCTGTTCCCGTCCGTAGTATACCTGACGATCTTTGCCCACGGGGCCTCTCCACGGAAGTCAGGGAGCGCCGCGCGAACCCCTGACCCGCGGTTGTGATGCTCCCTCTGGTGGCCATTGGGCCGGCTGCCGCGATCCCGTGCGGCACCCGCATGGCAAGGTCGCTATGTCGAATATCCAGTGCCGTTAAATCCGGCCGATTTCGCTCGGTTCGGGGGCGGCGTTGAGGGAGACGGCCTTGTGGTAGAAGTCGACGAAGTAGTCGGCGGCCGACCAGTAGCCGAGGACCACGGCAACCCAGAGCGACAGGGTGCCGACCCCGTCGAGGAAGCCGTTGATGCCGGGAATGTAGAGCAGGAGGAACAGGATTGCGACGATCTGGGAAATCATCTTGTTCTTGCCCATGCGGCTGGCGTCCAGCACCAGACCGTGGGTGGCGGCGATGGAACGCAGCCCGGTGATGATCATTTCCCGGCCGATCACCAGAAACACCACCCAACCGGAAAGCTTGCCCAGACCCACCAGCATGATCAGGACCCCGGAGGTGAGCAGCTTATCGGCCAGCGGGTCCAGCAGTTTGCCCACCGAGGTGACCTGATTGTGGCGTCGGGCCAGGATGCCGTCCAGGTAGTCGGTGATCGAGGCGAGCCCGAACAGCACGAAGGCGATGTTGTAAGAGCTGCCGGAAACCGGCGCGGTCAGCGTGAACAATATAACCGGGATGGACAGCACCCGGGCATAGGTCAGGAGATTGGGCAGGCTGGTCAGGTTGTTCCAGGAAAACTCGCTCGGATGGATGGCCATTGGCACCTCGAGCACGCCCCCGCGGGTGAGGCGCGCGCCATCGCTCGCCGCCGCAATCAGCGGTAGCCGGCGTAGTAGTTGATCACCCGTTTGAGATAGGTCACGGTTTCTTCGTAGGGCGGAATCCCATTGTGCTTTTCCACCGATTGCGGACCGGCATTATACGCCGCCAGGGCGAATACCAGGTTGTTGTTGAAGCGGCCCATCAGTTCCTTCAAATAGCGCACGCCGCCGTTGATATTTTCCTGAGGATCGAAGGGGTTGGCGACGCCCAGGTACTTGCTGGTGCCGGGCATGATCTGCATCAGGCCCATCGCGCCCTTGGGCGACACCGCGTTGGGATTGAACCCGGATTCCGCTCGGATCACCGCCCGCACCAGGTTGGAATCAATCCCGTGGCGGGCACTCGCCGCCAGGATCAGGCGATCATAGTCGCTGGGTCTTGAATTCGAGGTTTTGTGCACGACCATCAGTGGTTTCAGTTGCACGGCCTGGTATTCGGGCCGGCTGGGGATGTTCGAATAGTGGATCACCCCGTCCGCATCCACGTATTTATAGATCGATCCGCAATCGCCCGGCCGCGCGGGCAGGACCGCGCAAACCAAGGCCAGGGCGAGCGCGGTCAGCCATCTGCTCCAGTTTTTGGCTAGGGTCATGGTCGGGCCTTTCGAAGCTTCGAGGGGTTGCCGCCAATCACGCCGGTTCCACCTTGCGCCAGTCTTGCAGGAATTTTTCCATACCGATATCCGTTAATGGATGGCGTGTCAATTGCCCAATCACCTTGAACGGGATGGTGGCGATATCGGCACCGAGCCTGGCCGATTCCAGAACGTGCAGAGGATTGCGCACGCTGGCCACGATGATTTCGGTATCGAACAGATAATTGGAGAAAATATCGAGGATCTGTTCGACCACTTCCATGCCGTTATGGGCGATATCGTCGAGGCGCCCCACAAAGGGACTCACATAGGAGGCCCCGGCCTTGGCCGCCATGAGCGCCTGCAACGGGGAAAAAATCAAGGTGACATTGGTGCGTATTCCTTCCCCGGCCAATTGTTTGACCGCCTTCAGGCCGTCCGCGGTCATCGGGATCTTCACCACCACATGGTCGTCGATGGCCGCCAGTTCGCGGCCTTCAGCCACCATCCCGGCGGTTTCCAGGCTGACCGCCTCGGCGCTCACCGGGGCCTGGACCAGCTCGCAGATGGCCTTGATGTGACGCTTAAAATCGTCGCGGTTAGCGATCCCTTCCTTGGCGATCAGCGATGGATTGGTGGTGACTCCGTCGAGCACGCCCAACAGGTGAGCTTCCTTGATTTCTTCTAGGTTGGCGGTATCGATGAAAAATTTCATGCGTTCCTCCTGAACGGTTGGAGTGCGGGGTCGGTCACGACGCCCGCCGGGTTTTCAGATATTGGTCGCGGCAGCGGCGGCTGCAAAAAATGAGTTCCTGCCCATCCACCACCGCCTTGACGCCATGCTTTCGAAGTAAATAAGCCCCGCACTGGGGATCACGTTCGAGTTCCGCTTCCTGCTCGGTCGGCGGTTCCCGCTGCGGTCGCTCGCGGGGAGCCTGCACGCCGAGCATGCCGCGGAAGAACCGATAGCCCAGGTAAACGATCAGGGCGTAGAACAAGAGCCGCAGCATCATCCACTCCAGGGCCGGACCTGCTGGCCGGTGGTGGGACAAGCCGCCAGCAGTTCGGCAACGGTAAGCTGCAAGATCGGGTGGCGCCAGTCGGGCGCGATTTCCGCCAGCGGCACCAGAACGAATCGGCGTTCCTGGAGCCGCGGGTGGGGGAGCGCGAGTTCCGGGAGCGCCAACTGCCGGTCGTCATAAAACAGCAGATCCAGATCCAGGGTGCGCGGGCCCCAATGCTGCCGGCGCTGGCGCCCGAACTCCCGTTCGATCCGGCGGGTGAGATCCAGGACCTGGAGTGGTTCCAGGTCCGTTTCAAACAGCACCGCACCGTTCACGAACCAGCCTTGATCGAGATAACCCACCGGTTCACTCCGATAAAAGCGCGAAATCCGCGGCCTGGTGAGCCCCGGGGAGGCTGTGAGCCGTTCCAGCGCCTCGCGGCAGATGACGGTCGAATCGCCGAGGTTGCTGCCGAACCCGATGGCGACTCTGGCGATTGTAGCGGTCACGGTCTTGTTTCCAGTGCCCCCTCGATCGGCGCGTCGCGGATCACAGGCTGAGTTTGCTCATGCGCTCCACGGCTTCGGCAATGCGTTGCTTGGAGACGGTGAGGGCCAGCCGCACGTAGCCTTCGCCGGGAGCCCCAAAGCCGCTGCCGGGGGTGGTGACGATCCCTGCCTGCCGCAGCAACAGCGAGGTGAAAGCCGTTGAGCTGAAGCCGGGCGGGGTCGGGCACCAGACGTAAAAGGTGGCCTTGAGCGGCGCCGGGTGCAGCCCGATTCGATCGAGGCCGGCGAACAGCACATCGCGCCGCTGCTGGTAGCAGCGGCACATCTCGCGAACGCACTGCTGATCGGCGTCGAGAGCGGTAATGCCGGCCATTTGCACGGCATTGAACGCGCCTGAATCGACGTTGCTCTTGACCTGACCCAGTCCCGCCAGGACCTGGGCGTTGCCCACCGCGAAGCCGAGCCGCCAGCCGGTCATGTTGTAAGTTTTCGACAGGGAATGGAACTCGATGCCGACTTCCCGGGCGCCCGGGACTTCGAGAAAGCTCATGGGGCGATAGCCGTCGAAGGCCATTTCGCTGTAGGCGGCGTCGTGGCAAACGATGATTTCATAAGTTCGGGCAAAATCCACCACCTGTTCGAAAAAGCCCCGGTCCGCCACGGCCCCGGTGGGGTTGTTGGGGTAATTGAGAAACAGCAGCTTGGCCTGGCGTGCCGCCGCTTCCGGGATCGCGGCAAGATCCGGAAGAAAGCCGTTGGCCGCGGTGAGCGGCAGAAAATGCGAATGGCCGCCGGCGAACAGGGTGGCCACGTGATAGACCGGATAGGCCGGGGCCGGTACCAGGGCCAGGTCGCCCGGATTGATGAAAGCCAGCGGCAGGTGGGCGATGCCTTCCTTGGACCCGATCAAGGTGAGCACTTCCCGCTCCGGGTCCAGTTCGACCCCGAAACGCCTTTGGTACCAGCCGGCCACGCTCACCTTGAACTGGTTCATGCCCGAATAGGATGGGTACTGATGGGTGCGAGGGTCGGTGACCGCTTCCCGCAGGGAGCGGATGATGTGATTCGGAGTGGGCAGATCGGGGTCGCCCACGCCGAGATTGATCACGTCCACCCCCTTGGCGACCAGTTCGGCCTTAAGGCGATCGATTTCCTTGAACAGATAAGGCGGTAACTGTTGAATGCGCGCCGCCGGGACAAAATCCATGGGAACCTCCACTGCTGCTTGGAGCGGCT
>MNZR01000150.1:6818-7618 GCA_001873705.1 Syntrophobacteraceae bacterium CG2_30_61_12 | reverse complement strand
GGAGCTTGGGAACCAGCGGAATCCGCGACGGTGAGGGGCTGAACGGATACGAGGAATGACTCTCGGCTTGCCTGCCCCGTTCCACTCCGGGTCCTATTCGCCGCTGCCGATCAGCGGCAGTTCCCGGGTCACTTCAAAAAACACTAAGAACTTGGGCGCCGGTTCGCCGTCCCGATCCGGAGAATAAGACCTGCGGCGGATGGCCTGCAACCGTTCGGTGTCCTGTTCTTCCTTGACCTGCTTCAAGAACAGGCGTTTGCCCCGGTATCCGTCCTTTTCCTTGAACAGGTAGACCGCCCGCGGATTGGATTGCAGATTGTGGTGGCTCAACCGGTCATTCATGATGAACGCCAGTTGGCCGTCGATAAAATGGGGTTTGGCGTAAATGGCCGCGTCCACTTGACCATCCGCATCGGCGGTGGCCAGCACCCCGGTGCCGGTCGCATGGGTAAAATAATCTTCCAGGTTCATAACACCCTCCTCCGGTAATCAAAATTTAAATTATCTTAACCTGTTAAATCCAGACCTCAGCCGCCTGCAACGCCTTCAAACGGCGACTGTAAACGGTTTGAACATAATCACGCGATAGCCCTCTGCAAGCATTGTATACTTGTGAAGGCTTAAAAGTTTCATTTCCGCGCGGAGACGCAGAGACGCGGAGGTTGATTTCAGGGCTCTTGTCCGCGCTCTCAGCGCCTCCGCGGGAACACAAAACGAAACTTCTCAAGCTAAACAGGTATAACCCTGGTCCCCAGGTTGGCGACACTCGCGGCAGGACCAGACGGAAGCCGCGTTCATGG
>MNZR01000150.1:1712-6763 GCA_001873705.1 Syntrophobacteraceae bacterium CG2_30_61_12 | reverse complement strand
CGGCGTCGGTGCGGGCGATCCGGTTCGAAGACGAAAGCCGCTGGGTTCCTGACCGGGTTTGCGCTACACTGTTTTGAACATCGAAATTTCCACCGACGTCGGGTGCGGATTTTGCCCAGCCATCGGCTGATGATCTTCCGTGCGCTGGTTCGAACGAGCCGCACCCAAAGGCGCTTTGCCTGGATTGGCCGCAACCCGCAAAACTGGAGGCCGCGATATGGTGGACGAACACGCTCCGGCAAGTGGAGGCGGGAAGCTTTCCCGCCTGAGGGCTTTATTCAAACCGAGGGTCCCCGGCGGCTTTTCCAGATGGAAGTTGCTCATTCTGGTGCTGGTCGCCCTGCCGCTTTGGGTCTGGAACACCTGGCGGATCGAACCGGGTTCGGGCCAGATCGCGGTCCTGATTCACAAGACCGGAAGCGATCTCCCGGCCGGCCAGATCCTGGCCGTCAGCCCCGATCAGAAGGGGATTTTTCTGGAAGTCCTGCCGGAAGGCCGCTACTTTCGCAACCCCTATTCCTGGGATTGGGAAATCGCTCCCATCACCGATATCCCGGCCGGTAAGCTGGGCGTTCCGACCCGCCTCTATGGGGCCGAACAGGCTTCCGGCAGCATCATCGCCGATGCCGATTCCCGAGGGATCGTCCGCGATGTGCTGCGACCCGGTAAATACCGCATCAATCCGTACGCCTACAGCGTGAAACTGTTCGATGCCATCTCCATCCGGCCGGGCTACGCCGGGGTGGTCACCTCGCTCACCGGAACCGACGTGCTCACCGGCGATTCGGCCGCGGTCGAACGCAACACCTTCCTGGTTTCGGACGGCTACAAGGGGGTGCGGGCGGCGGTGCTGGATTCCGGCACCTATTACCTCAATCCGTATATTTTCAATGTGGTGGAAGTGAATCTGCAGAGCCAGCGGTTCGAAATGAGCGGCGACGACGCCATCAGTTTCCTCACCGTCGACGGCTTCACCATCACCGTGGAAGGCACCATCGAATACGCGCTGACGGCCGATAAGGTGGCGCTCCTGACCCATCAGGTGGGCGATATGGAAGACATCCTGAAAAAGATCATCCTACCGCGCGCCCGCGGTTTCAGCCGGATCGAAGGGAGCAAGAACCCGGCCAAGAACTACATCATGGGCGATACCCGGCAGCGCTTTCAGGACAATCTGCAGGATCACCTGGAGCACTTGTGCGCGCCCTGGGGGGTGGCCATCAAGTCGGTGCTGATTCGCAACATCACCCCGCCGGACCAGATCGCCAGCGTCATTCGGGACCGCGAACTGGCGGTGCAAACGGTGAGAAAATACGAACAGCAGATCGAACAGGCCAAGTCCAAGGCGGAACTCACCAAGCAGGAAATGCTGGCGCAGCAGAACAAGGAAAAGGTGGAAGCCGATACGGTGCGCATCCGTGCGCTGATCCAGGCGCGCCAGGATCAGGCGGTGCGCTCCACGGCCGCCAACCGGGAACTCGAGGTGGCCAAACTCGAACGCGATGCCGCCACCGCCCAGGCGGAAGCTATTCTGCTCCAGGCGGAAGCCGAAAAGCAGGTCATTCGGATGAAAAACGAAGCGGAAGCCGAAGTCATCAGCGGCCGGGTCCAGGCCTTCGGATCAGGGATGAAGCTGGCTCGCCACCGCTTTCTCGAGCAACTGGGGCCGCGGATCGAATCGATTCTCGGCAGCGACCGGGACGGCGGGCTGGGGGAATTGTTCCAGCCGTATTTTCCGGGAAAGCGGGAGGGCGGCCGATGACCAAGAAAATATCCTCGATCGTCGTTTTGGTGCTGGTCGTCGTTGGCGCCTGGCTGGCCTGGCAGTGGTTGTTTTGCCGCTTTTATGTGGCGCCCAATCAGATGGCCGTGATCACCGCGAAGACCGGATCGCCCCTGCCGCCCGGGCAGATCCTGGCCCGTCCGGGACAGAAGGGGATCCAGGAAGAAGTGCTCGGAGAAGGCCGCCATTTTCTCAACCCCTTCTTCTACGAACACAGCATCGTTCCGGTGCTGGTGATTCCGGCGGGAAAGATCGGAATTGTGACTTCGAAGGTGGGTGAAGAACTGCCGGATGGCGAGTTCCTGGCCGAACCGGGGCAGAAGGGGATTTGGCGGAAGGTGCTGGGGCCAGGCAAATACCGCATGAACCCGATCGGCTACCGGATCGATGTGAGCGATGCCATCAGCATTCCCATCGGCTATGACGGGGTCATCACGTCGCTGGCCGGCGGTCAGACCCCGGAAGGTGAATTCGCCGGCGCCGGTCAGAAGGGCGTGCGCCGCGATGTCCTGCAGCCCGGCTTATACTACATCAATCCCCGCGAATTCAGTGTCGCGGTGCTGGAGATCGGGGTCAACCAGGTATCGCTTCTGGGCAAATGGGGCACCGAAGTGATCACCAAGGGCCAAATCGCCACCCAGAACCGGGCCATGAACGAACTGCAGCGCTCGCTGCTGATGGAACAGCAGGAAAAGCGCGCGGACTACCTGCAGGCGGCGCGAACCGCCGCCGCGCCGGCCGCGAAAAAAACGGGCGAGGCCGCCCCGCCGCCGGCCAAACCCCTGTCCACGGAAGAATCCATTTCGACTTTTGTGCTCAATCAGTTTGTGGAATTCCCCTCGCGCGACGGCTTTGAAATCAGCCTCGATATGACCGTCGAATTCGAACTGCTGCCCCAGCACATCGCCTGGATCTACAAGAGCTACGGGGACCTTCCGGCCGCCGTGGACAAGATCATCATGCCGCAGATCCTGTCGGTTTCGCGACTCAAGGGTTCCGCCTACGGGGCGCGAGACTTCATCGTTGGGGAAGGGCGCGAAAAGTTCCAAAACGATCTCACCGAGGCCCTGGCGAAAACCCTGCTGGAACGAAAAATCATCGCTCACAGTGCCCTGATTCGCCATGTGAACGTGCCGATGCAGATCCTGGAACCGATTCAGCAGGCCAGCATCGCCCAGGAACAGGACCTGACCAACCGGGAAAAGCAGAACACCGCGAGAAAGTTGGCCGAACTGAACACGGAAACCTCGCTGATCGAACAGCGGCGGGAACAGGTGGCCCAGGAAACCATGAAGCTGAAGGCCGAAGTCGTCGCCGATCAGGAAAAACAGGTGGCGGAAATCAAGGGTGAAACGCTCAAGCTGGTGGCCCAGATCGACAAGGAAACCGCCGCGGTTCAGGCCGAAAGGGCGACCCGACTGGGCCGCGCCGACGCCGAACGGATTCGCCGGGTCGAGGGCGAAAAAGCCCGCGGCTTCCAACTGCGGATCGCCGCCTTCGGCGATTCCGATTCCTACAATCTCTGGACCCTGGCGGATCGCCTGAACGACCGGGTGAAGGTCAACATCCTTCACGCCGGTCCCGGCACCCTCTGGACCGATCTTGAGCGGGCGCGCCTGGGCGACCTGGGCGGCGCGGCCCTGATCGAGCAGCAAAGCGGTAAAGGAAAATCGGGGCCCTGATGCGCCGCCGTCGAGGAATCCTAATGCTAATGGATTTGGGGGGCACATTTCATTAGGCGAGCGTTGCATCAGTGCCGCGGAATTCCTTCACGCCGCAGGCGTGATTTCGATCCGGCCATTATCATCGTGTCGACCAATTCGAATAAAGATCAACCACGGAGTTCACAGAGAACACCGAGGACCCCCTTTCTTTTCAAGGTCTTCTCCGTGACCTCCGTGCTCTCTGTGGTGAATCATTCCCATAAAGCCGAGCCGTCGGGTAGCTCCCGCTGGTCGCAACCCGACCTACCTGCTGGCTACAGGATCTTCTGGTCTCTGCATCTTTGGAGGGCGACAAGCAGGGTCCCCCAAATCCGCCATGAGGAGCGAACCGGCAACCAGGTGCCGATCCGGGAATGTCCCCTTTTCATCCAACAGGATCGTCGGGCCGGCTGCCATCCCTTACCTAACGAATTCGCGAACGCCGCTTTCGCCAGCGCCGGGGCCCTTGAAACGGAGCGCCAGCACGGTGATGTCGTCGGATTGCGGGGCGCCTTGGGCGAAGGCGTGGACCGAGGTCATGACGCGGCCGACCAGTTGCTCGGTCGGATCGGATTCGGTACCCGCGAGGACCTGCTGCAACCGGGCTTCGGAATAGAGGCGCTGGTCGCGATCCATGGCTTCGGTAACGCCGTCGGTGTAGATCACCAGGGTATCCCCCGGGGTGAGCAGAATGGTCTGGGTGCGGTAGCGGGATTCCTCGAACGCCCCCAGCAGGAACCCCTTCGGCAGGTCCAGTCGGGCCGGGGCCCGCCCGCCCGCGATCAGCACCGGGGGATTGTGGCCGGCGTTGGTATACGCCAGTTCCCCGGTGCGATGATTGAGCAGCGCGCAGAATACCGTCACGAACATCATCGAATCGTTGTCGCGGCACAGTTCCAGGTTGACCCGGTTGAGCACTTCCGAAGGCGCCAGATCGGGTTCCGCCACCCCCTTCAGCAGGGTCTTGGTCACCGCCATGAAGAGAGCGGCCGGAACGCCCTTATCGGACACATCACCCACGGCCACGAACAGGTGGTCCGGCCCGAGCAGGAAGAAATCATAGAAATCCCCGCCCACCTCTTTCGCCGGTTCCAGGGCCCCGAAGATTTCGAACGCATGCTGTTCCGGAAACGGCGGAAACCGGCGTGGTAGAAAGCTCATCTGAATGGTGCGGGCGATTTTCAGTTCGCTTTCGATCCGTTCCTTGGCCGCGGTGGTGGCCGCCAGGTCGGCGATGTATTCCTTGAGCGCCGTTTTCATGTCGCCAAATGAACGGGTGAGGCGCCCGATTTCGTCGTTTCCGGGCACCGTCGGGAGTTGGATATCGAGATTGCCGCGAGCGATTTCATGGGTGGTCGCGGCGAGGAAACGAAGCGGCCGGGTGATGGTGCCGGAAATCAAAACGATCGCCAGAAACAGCAGGACAAACCCGGCCGCGCCGATGCCCGCCACCATCCAGCTGAGATGCTGGATATCGGCGAACAGTTCCCGTTCCGGAAAGATCACCCCGAGCGTCCACCGACTGGAAGGCAGCGGCGCGTAATACATCCAGGACTGAACCCCGG
>MNZR01000150.1:573-1692 GCA_001873705.1 Syntrophobacteraceae bacterium CG2_30_61_12 | reverse complement strand
GCGAAACCCCGTTCGCCGCCGAGCATGGTCTGGCCCAGCCGGCGCAGCCCCTGGTCGCCCAGGGATTCGGCCAGGCTGAACACGCTTTCGCGCATGATCAGGTGCTGCTTGGGGTGAGTGATGAAGACCCCGTTGGCGGACAGTAGAAAGGCGTAGCCGGTGTCGTAGATCTTGACCGAACTGACCAGATCAGCCAGCCACTTGAGCGACACATCGGCCGTCACCACGCCCTGGAACTTGCGGCCGTCGTGGGTTTCCCGGTAGAACGGCACCGCGTAGGTGGCCATGACGATGTTGCCGCCGCCCTCGTCGTAATAGGGTTCGGTCCAGGCCGGGCTGTTCAGTTCCTTGGGGATCTGGTACCAATCCCAGGTGAAATAGTGGTAGGCCTCACCGCCGATGAAGGTCATCGCCGTCTGGTCGCGCCCTTCCCGGTAGCAGTAGGGGGCGAAGTATTGGGCCTTGGGGTCGAAGGCGTAGGGTTCGAACGCCACCGCCATGCCGAAGATTTCCGGATTGCCGCGGACCGCGATGCGCATCATCTGGAGCAGGTCATCTTCGGCCAGGGGACGAAGAGAAATCAGGGCCGCCAGGTTTTCCGGCACCTTCCGTGCCGCTTGCAACACCGCTTCGATCTTATAAACCGTGGCCAGGGTCAGGTCCTGGGCCTGGAGTTCCACGCTTTTCAGCAGGCTGGCCCGGGAAGCGCGATAGCTGTAGCCGAACGCGGCGAGAAAAATGAGCGCCGTGGTGAACAGGATGAAGACGCTCAACTTGAAAGCGAGGCTTCTATCTTTCCACATGGCCCATACAGTCCACGATGAACCGGGTATAAGCAGGGACCGCATCGATCAGACCGGCGTCTTGCAACTCGCGGCCCACCAGCGCGTAGTCCCGGGACTGCAAGCGCGGGTCCGGCAGGCCGTTGGGCAGGATCGTCATGAGATCGCGCATCCGTTCCAGCATCCAGCGCTGATGGATGCGATTGCTGGCGATGCCGGCGGCGTCCACATAACGCATCACCAGATCGAGGGTTTCTTCCTGATGTTCGAAGGCGTGGCGCCAGCCTTCCAGGGACGCCCGGACGAACCGGCAGCACAAGTCGGGATCGCGCCGGTA
>MNZR01000150.1:0-567 GCA_001873705.1 Syntrophobacteraceae bacterium CG2_30_61_12 | reverse complement strand
TTCCAGGCAATAGATCCCATCTTCGGGAAAATTAAGACCGTAGTCGAAGAAAAAGAAGGTGCTCAAATCGTCCGGGTCCAGGCCGGAATTCAAGATGGTGTGGTATTCGTTGTACCACATGGCCGAAGCCACCTCGACGCCGTCGCGCAAAAACAGGTTCACCGTGGTCGATTGCGCCACGGGCTCAACCCTGATCCGCAGGCGCCTGAACAGGGCCTCGGCCTGGAGCTGAAATTCGGCCCCCCACAGCCCGACCTTTTTGCCCTCCATGTCCGGCACCGAGAGGATCCCGTTCTTCTTCTTGGCCACCAGCATGATCGATGAACGTTGCACCAGTTGCGCCAGTTGGACCACGGTGCGGTCGCCCGCGTGCAGCTGAATCGCCTTGGCCAGGAACAGTGAGCCGAAATCGGCCCGACCGTCTTGCAGCAGTTCCGAAGCGGGTGCGTTGGGACCGCCGCGAAGGACCTCGAGCTCGATCCCGCGCTTGCGATAAAAGCCTTTTTCCAGGGCCATGTAATAGCCCGCATGCTGGGCCTGGGGGATCCATTGGGGGATGAAGACGGC
>MNZR01000220.1:6675-6773 GCA_001873705.1 Syntrophobacteraceae bacterium CG2_30_61_12 | reverse complement strand
AGCACCGTGGCCGCGGGTCTGGCCGGGCTGCTCGAAATCCCCCAGGTGCGGTCCGATGCGCTGCGCCTGGAACTGGGCGGCGCAGGACGCCCGCCGGC
>MNZR01000220.1:0-6659 GCA_001873705.1 Syntrophobacteraceae bacterium CG2_30_61_12 | reverse complement strand
GGCGAGGGGTTGTACCAGCCGCACTGGAAGCACCAGGTGTATGCCCGCATGCTGGGTCAAGCCCAGCAGTCGCTCCGGGAAGGGCGCTCGATTGTGCTCGATGCGACTTTTGCCGAAGCTAGATGGCGGACGGAAGCGCGGCGCCTGGCCGCGGACTGCGATTGCAACCTGATCGTGGTCGAATGCCTGGCCGGCGAAGCCACCCTGCGCCGGCGGCTTGAAAGGCGTGACCGAGAAGGCTCGCTCTCCGATGCCAGGCTCCAGCACCTGAATGATTTCAGACGCGACTTCGAGCCCCTCACCGAACTGCCCGAGTCGGTCCACCTGTCGCTCCCCACCGAACGTTCACCCGCGGCGCTCATTACCGAACTCATGGTCCAGGCCTATCGCCGCCAGTGCCTCCAGGTGCGCCACCGTCTCAGCCGGTGAGCGGCCGCAGTGCGGCATGCCGGCAGCCACCGCCGATCCCTCGCCTCCTGCCGGCACCATCCCCAATGCCATCACCCAAGCGTGCCTGCACGGAACTGACGGGTTTTTCCGTGCGCTTGAAACTGCCCCTTGTTGCCTTAACCAGTACAAAAATGAACTTCAGAAGTTCCATGAGCAAAGCCGGAAGTGCTGGACACTAACCTGGATCTTGCTCGGCTCAATCCTGACATTTCTGGCGTTTGTGGTTTATTCAAGACGATACCTGTTTCCGTGCTCCAGTTCGTGGATCAAATGGCAGAGTCAGTTGGCGTCCAACGCATTCTGCTTGCTGAGTACTCGCTACATATCTCGCCGGCCTTGCCAGCTTAGTTGCCTTTCCCATCTCGACGGCATGATTCAGCCAGGAGGTCATTTGCTTGAGATTCACATTAAACGCTTCAGCAAGTTCCTTGCTTGTCTTTGCGGATCTAAGCTTGCACTCGATATGAGGCCACACAACATCGAACAGATCACGTGGCTTGGACTCTGCCTCAATAACATTTGCCGGCTCTCTTTGTACCTCAACGGGTATGGCTACAGGGGCAGCGTCCTTCGAGGTTTCTCTGCCGGTCATCACTGGCGGATCGGGCTTTGGAGGCTCGATCCTACCAAAGATAGCGGACTGGTCTTCCAGCCACCTTCGAAGATCTCCACCTTCCCTTACGACATCTTCCGGCAAGGGAATCCCTCCGCTCTGAATGAGACGCGGGTTTCCGTCGGGTACTTGCTTGCCGGAGCGCACGAACAGAGGGACCCACTTGTGCTTGAGGTTTTCAGTGGCTCCGGCCCATGTGCCGCCTTCTCCCAAGGCTGAGCTCACAACGAGCGCCCAGTCGCTAAGGGCATAGATATAGCGATTCCTTCCCATGGCATTGCCGACGTTAAAGGCTGCATTGGGATGATACGGTGAAACCAGCACAAGAGCTCCGTCCATGATTGCACCCCGGAATTTCTTGGAGGATGCTTCCTGAGCCAAACCCTTTGCCAGTACGCCGACTACGGTCCCTCCCTTTTTCAATGCCGCGCCCATCGCCTCACCATCAACACCGCGTGCGCCTCCCGAAACGACCCCTATTCCTTGGCCTGCACAAGATTCTGCAACGAGACAAGTATACTGAAAGGCTTCCTCATCGATATCTCGAGATCCAACAATGGCCAAGCCCCCCGGCGCGAGTAGCTCTTTTTTTCCTGATCCGTACAGGATGGGTGGCGCCAACCGCTTCAGTCGATCTTTGAGACGTTGAGGATATGCATCATCAACCCGGCTAATGACCCACAGACCCTTATTGGTCCAGCTTTCAACAGCAAAAGCCAATGACGCGCCTCTTCCCAGGAGTGCCAATATTCGTTCTACTTCCAGCGGAATCGCTGCTCCATGATGGAGGCGTCTGGCTTTCTCTTCGTCCAACAGGTCGGACGGGCGCATCTCGGAACCGTGGAGCCATTGAGCAAGATTGTTATATTCGCTTATGCTCAGGGGTTTAGGATCTCCAGGTCGAGCAGGCCCCAATACTCCGCAAAGAAGCAGAATCGCCTGCGTATCCGAACTTAGAATATGGCTGTCGGTCATCTTGTTCATAATTATCCAGAAGTCGTCATCGAGAGCGCGAGAGGAAACACGGGTCCGCTCCCTGCGGATCTCAGTAAGGCTGAGACTACAGTAAAGGTCCACCTCGAATCGACCATGTCATCTATCAGAAGCACCGGTCCGGCCATGTCCGTCCATGGATTGACCCGGAAAACACCGGCCAGGTTTGATGCCTGCTGGTAGCTGTTACTCATGAGCTTTTGCGGCTGGGTATTGCGTACCTTTTCCACGCAGGGAACAAAGGGAAGCCCCAGTTCGACGGCTAACCGCTCGGCGAAATCCCGCACCAGCAGCGGATGGTTAAATGAGGGCACACACGTCAGCCAGGTGGGTGCAGGCTGAGGCAGCCACCGGGAACGGACCATTTCTGCCGCTGCAGTGACCAGGGTTTGATCGAATTTTCCATCACGCTGCTTACCCAGCCTCACGAGCTCTCCCCATCCGGAATCACCCCATAGACAGAGGGCTCGCCCCTTCTCGGCACGCAGATCCACTGCTATGTTTCCCCGCCAACCGTAGGCGGCAGAGAGGGCATCGTGGGGCCACTGTCGTCGCTCTTCGATAATGATATCGCTACGCCGCAAGAACTGTACGGCCTCGCTTGCCAGGCGCATCGAGTAGTTCACCGGCAAGATCGGTTGACCGAGGCAGAACGCACAGCGGCCGCAAGGAACCGGATTAGGATCATCAAGGCTCCTTTGCAGGAACGCCATTAAACATTCTCGGCTCTCCGCATACTGTGACATCTGAGCCTGCTCTTCCGTGCGTATTCGCACCAGCGCTTCAATCCGGTCTCGATCCGGCACGTAGGCCACTGGATTCCGGTGCCAACGGCTACCCTCTTTGCTGATCGGAGCAGGCGTCATTACAGCAAGCTGGCTCAGGATCTTTTCGATCCGGCCACGAGGGAGATTTGCCCGCCCCTCGATCATCGGCACTGACAACCCGCTTTCAGCTTGATCCAGAACGGATAGGACCTGGAGAGCATCAGCCTCGGGAGGGAAAGCCGACCGGATGAAGTAATCGATGATATCACTATCCTCCGCACCGGAGAGTAGGACACCATATGCCCTCTCTATGGCACGGCCAGCCCTTCCTACTTGCTGATAGTAATGCACGGTCGAGCCTGGCCGCTGGAAGTGAATAACGAATCCCAAATCCGGTTTGTCAAAACCCATCCCCAAGGCTGTCGTTGCAATTAAGGCCTTGATGTTGTTGTCGAGAAGCCGATTCTCCAGATCAATGCGAGCGTTTGCGTCCAAATCCCCATAGTAGCCGGCCGCGTCAATACCTTTCAGGCGAAGCCATGCGGCAACTCGCTCTGCATCTCTTACGGTAAGCGTATAGACTATTCCGCTTCCTGGCAGATTCGGTAGATTCTCCGCCAGCCATGCCAACCTTGCTGCCTGGCCCGGCAGGGCGATGTTCTGCAAATGCAACGAAGAACGAGCGAGCGGCCCGCGTAGTATCTCGAGCCTTTCACCCAATTGCTCGGAAACATCATTCACAACCCTATCATTGGCAGTGGCGGTTGTGGCAAGCACTGGAATATTTGGTGGCAGTGCCTGAAGCACACGAACGATACGGCGGTAATCCGGCCGAAAGTCATGTCCCCAGTCAGAGATACAGTGAGCCTCGTCTACAACGAAAAGCCCGATGCGAGCGGATATGGGCATGAGTACATCGTCACGGAAACGCTGATTGGATAGTCGCTCCGGCGAAATGAGCAAGATGTCGACTCTCCCCGCCAGGAGCTCACCTTCAACGGCCTTCCAATCATCAACATTGTTTGAATTTATCGTGGCAGCATTCAACCCGAGCCTTTCGGCCATCGAAATCTGGTTGCGCATCAAAGCAAGAAGCGGAGAGATGAGCAAAGTCGGTCCAGATCCCCGGTTCCGAAGGAGTCTGGTCGCCAGGAAATAAACGACACTCTTCCCCCATCCAGTGCGTTGAACTACCAGCATCCGTGCTCGTCGCTGGACGAGGCCTGCTATCGCCTCCCATTGGCCCGGGTGGAACAGTGCTTGCTGGGCATTCAAGGCTTTCCTCAGGAGTGCCAGGGATTCTTGATAGAGCGCTTCAGGCATTTGTTCATCCTCAAACAGGCAACTCGCCAATATGTGATTCAAGTGGGCTGGAAAGCTCAAGTCTCGAATTCGGCATTCTTGAACCGCAGGACGTTGCAGTTCTCCTTCACCGCGCGCTGCACCCCATCTTCGAAGCCGGCTGGGGACTCGGCCTGGATTTCGATTGAGATGCTGACTTTCACCCCTGGGCGCGAGGTGAAGTGCAGTACGACTTCGTCCACCAGATCGGCGAACTGGGTCTTGGCCTTGAACGGGTCCAGCTCGATGGCGCCGTAAAAGCGCTTTTTGGCTTCCGGTAGCGGTGGTGGAGTGATGGTGGAGGTTTGAGGTAGCGGCTTTGTTGGTTCCTCAGTGCCGGGTATATGCACACCACCATCCTCCGTGGTCTGCGTGGGCTGGGCGGCAGGATTTGCGTTGGCCGCTTCCTTTGCTGCGAACTCCGCCTCGGCGTAGGCTGCGGCGGTCGCCGGTTCGATGATCAGGAGTGCGGCATCCATGATGGGATCCGAGGCCTTGCCAAAGCTAAAGCCGACATACTTGCTGTCGCCCTTGCCGTAAGCAAAGCCGAAGAAGTCCTCGCTCCCGGCTCCCGCGGCCAGGGTCAAGCGAAAGACTTCGTCATCCTTGAGGCGCGGCAGGTAGAGGTAACAGCATGTTTTCCGCCAAACATCCAGGGCTCCGATGTCTTTGATGTCTTCCTTCCAGAACCAGGTGCTGAGCATGTGGGCCAGGTGGATCGGCGCCCATTCGGTGATGAGGAGCTCGTTGTCCTTGAGAACACGCTCGATCTCCTGCGTGAAATGCTGCGCTCCCGGGTTGATCTGAAAATTCTCCCACTGGATATCGGAGATGCCCTTGCCGGGGCGCGCTTCCTGGACCGGGGCGAGCAGCCACTTGTAGGTCTCCCGCATCATCCGTGGCAAGGCAACCTTGGCCTGGGTCAGGGTAGCCTCGGCGTTCTTGGCCATGAGGTTATCCAGCACGATGCGGTTCTCGCGGTAATCGTTTACGATGGACTGCCACGCCAGCATGGACCGCGCCTGTTCCTTCAGGCGGCCCAGGCTGTCATAGTCCGCTGCGAGGAAGATGAGGCGATTCTGCTTCTGGCGCGGCTGATCTCCACGGTTTTTGAGGATCCCTTCGGCCGCCGGCCGCCAGAAGCGCTCTTCGACTCGCGAGAAGGGGGCATCCGGCAGCAGCACGACCAGGCGCAGGGACCAGTCATCGGGCACATCGCCACCGGGGGTGAAGACGTGTACGCCGGCAAACAACCCCTGAGCCAGGCTTTTCTGCACCAGGGCGCGAATGGCGGGGAATAGGTCCTCCTTGTCCTGGAACCTGCGCTTTCGCTCCTCCATCTCCCGGCGGAGGTTGGGGCGCGTATCGAACCAGAAGCGGTTGTTGACGCTGTTGAGGTAGTGGAGACGGTCGGTAAGACGTCGCAGCCCATCTTTGAACACTCCAACTTGCTGGCCCGGCTGGACGCATCCGAGAATCACCCGCTCGATTTCCAGGCCCCTCACCAGGAGCGTGGGCGTCCCGCCCGCATAAGATGCCGGCGCGCTGCCGAGGAATATGGTTCGTGCCGCCCGGCGGCAGGCCTGCACGGCTCCCAGCCGGGTATCCTGGCTTTCGATGGTCGTGGTTTCGGCGCGCTCGCCGTCGATGTCGCGCTCCAGCACCGGATCCCAGCCTTGGGGGAGGGTGTAGATGGCTTCGTTGCGGGTATCCGCGTCATAGAGCGGCAAGCTCCCGGGCATGATCATCAGATCGTTGTTTCCGTCCTTCCAGAGCCGGTGAATGACCTTGGCCATCAGCTTGAGCACGCCGCGGGTGCGTTGAAAGCTGTCAAGCGACGACCAGTCCTCGTAGAGCCGGTCGAAGACCTCGGGATGGATGGGGTAGGCCTGCATCAACCGCTCGAAGTACCGGCTCTCCTGGGTCTCGTGGGGCACTTCGGAACTGTTGGCCACGTAATAGTCGGCATAGGCGCGGCACACGTTTTCGGCGCCGGCCTTGTCCTGGATAGTGGAGAACATGCGGCGGCGCACGATCTCGAAGGCCTCCTCGGTGGCCACCGGCTTCCAGAGAGCCTGCACTCGAGCGAAGTAGTGCTCCAGGGTGCGCAGCGCACTGATACCTTGCCCGCTGCCCGCTTCCTTGTCCGATTCCGGCAACGAGGCCAACAGCGCGGCGTTGGGCACCGCCTTGAGCGCTTCCGTGAGCGCCTGCACGAAGGAGAGGTTCGAGCCATAGCTGCCGCCGGTGAATGATTTACCTTCTTCAAACTGGCGGATGTAGGCAACGAGCTCATCCATGAGGATGACACACGGGGCGTGATTGGAGAGGAGCTGCGCAAGGACCTCCTTTCCCGGCGACGTACCGGAAAGATCCGCTTCTCGAACCAGGTTGTACCCGGTCTCCCCACCCAGCTGCCAGGCCAGCTCTCCCCACAGGGTGTGTATCCTGGGAGCGCGGCCATCCTGGCCGCTTCCTGCGGGCGGGACGCCCGC
>MNZR01000263.1 GCA_001873705.1 Syntrophobacteraceae bacterium CG2_30_61_12 | reverse complement strand
ACCCAGGTCATCAACAACCTGGTGATCAACGCCATCCAGGCCATGCCCAAGGGCGGCGTGGTCCGGGTGACGGCGGTCAATCGGAGCGCGCCGCAACCGGGTAGCCTGCCCCAGATCACCGGGCCGCATGTGGAAATTACGATCTCCGATCAGGGTATCGGGATCGAACCGCAACACCTGACCAAGATCTTCGATCCCTACTTCACCACCAAGACAGGCGGCAGCGGTCTGGGCCTGGCCACCGCCTTTTCCATCGTCAAGCGCCATCAGGGGGCTCTCACGGTGGAATCAACGGTCGGCGTCGGCACCGTGTTTCATATCTACTTGCCGGCTTCGGATCGAGAAATCCGGCCGCAACTGGGCGAACCGATGGAAGAAAGCCGGACCAACGGCAAGGGACGGGTCCTGGTGATGGACGATGAAGCCCTGATCCGCGATATCGCCGGCGAGATGCTCGAATTCATCGGCTATTCCGTCGATCTGGCGGCAACCGGCGAGGAAGCGCTGGAGCGCTACCTCGAGGCGCGGGAACGTGGGGCACCGTTCGATGCCGTGATCATGGATCTCACCATTCCCGGTGGCATGGGCGGAGAGGAAGCGATTGGGCGGTTGCTGGAAGTCGACCCGAACGCCAGGGCCATCGTTTCCAGCGGCTATTCCAACGATCCGGTGATGAGCGATTTCCGCCGTTACGGTTTCCGCGGAGTCGTGACCAAGCCATACAAGATCAAGGAACTCACCGTAACCCTGAGCCAGGTGTTGACCGCCGACCATTGACCCGATCTTCACTCGGTGCTTCCATATACCACGCACGGGAACAGATTGCCCATCTTGGTTCACTGCAAAGACGCAAAGGGCGCAGAGAGTGGCAAATTGTTTTATTGAAAGATTAGGGTCTTACGTTTCCTTGCGCTGTTTGCGCCCTTGCGGTGAAAAGCTCGGTTTGAGGCCGCTCGGAGTATACTTCATCCACTGCGGCCTGCGCCTGGGCTCCAGGGGCTAGTGTGGATCAGCCGGGATAATCATCCATCCATACTTTGCGCGGCCATAAATTGTGCTGTTGCGAGCGAGTATTTTTTGACGGAATCAACGGGATACCCAGGATGGCTGAGTATCGGGCTCATCGTGTTGATTCCCAGAAAAAGCTCCGGCTGTTGCCGTGCAAAGTATGATGGGTGTGGATCTTTTAGAACAACCTCTTTGAGTGGAGAGGCCAAGTCATCCGTAGGTCGGGTTGCGACCAGCGGGAGCTACCCGACAAACCGGTAGCGCCGGCAATCCGAGCGCCGTCAACGGATCGTCGGGGAGTGCTCGGCACAAGGTTGTGGCACGGTCTCCTGACCGTGCCACCCGGCATGACCGAAGGTCTCCTCTCCCGCGCGGGCAACCCCGGGGAGACCCGCGGTCGGCAGCGTGGCTCGGTCGGGAGACCGGCCACAACAGTGAGTTCCGAACAACCTCTTTGAGTGGAGAGGCCAAGTCAAGATCGTCAGGTAGCTCCCGTTGGTCGCAACCTGACCTACGGTGGGGAGACGCGGTGCCACTGCCGCGTAACTGGTCTGGTTTGGGTGTGGACCTTTTAGAACAACCCCAGAGAAGGTGCGGACTATTGTGCCGCGCTGGTTTTCGTTTCCTGTTTGAATCGTTGTTCCAAAAGATCCGCACCCCTTCGACTTGAGTATATCATCGTCAACGAGTATATCTTATCAAGGACTGGACCTCAGGTTAAGCACCCCTGCAGCCCTGTAGCTTGTGGCGGTGTAGGCGCTTTCGTAAGGCACGCACTGGACTGACGGGCGCGCCACGAACGGGGTGCCGGGCCGGTAGTGCCTTCGTCAGCCGGTCATGGCCAGGTCCAGCCAGCGGGTCACGATCCGACGGTAGGCGGGGTCGGTGATCACCACCCGCGGCCGGGCGCCCGCCGGGCGATTGATCGCCACCTGGCCGGCGGCCAGCCAGTTGAGCACTTGGGAATAGACTTCGTATTCCAGAGCGAGTCCACGTCGCCGCACCGCGTCCGGATCGTCTTCCGGCCAGATCGGATAGACCGCCTGGGCAATCACCGGGCCGGAATCTTCGCCTTCATCGACGTAGTGGACCGTGACCCCGCCCCACTTGCAGCCGTGGTCGAAGGTGTCCCGGTAGCCGTGTTGGCCTGGAAAGGCCGGCAGCAAAGCCGGATGAATGTTCACCACCCGGTAGCCGCCGTCGCGGTTGAAGTGATCGAGAAAGTACGGGGACAGCAGCCGCATGTAGCCGGCCAGACAGACATAATCCGGGCGGTAGGGCGCGAGCTTCCGAATGATCTCGCGTTCGGCTCGGACCATGCGCCGCAAGCGGACAATCTGCTCGGGCACCTTGACCGAATCTCCGCTTGTCGGGGTCCGCCGGCGCCGAAGGAACGCTGCCCAATCCAGATCGCCCGGTAACGGATCGGTGGTGGGGCCCCCCGTTTCCACCACTCCGTAACGCACCGTGTGGCAGGGCACGCCGGCCTGGCGGGCGCGGGTGAGACCGAAGGCTTCCGGATTGTCGCTTACAACGGCGACGATCTCGGCTTTGAGCTTACCGGCACGGCCCCGGTCGAGCATCGCTTGCAAGTTGGTCCCGCCGCCGGAAACCAGCACGGCAACGCGTAAAAGCTCGGTTGGATTCATTCGTGTTCCTCACCATCATCGGTTTCAGCGGTTACCCATTCCATAACGTTATACGCTTTTCCGGGATCAAGTTGGAGCCGTTCCCGCGGATCCGGGACCAAACAGCCATGAGCCGTAGCCGGGTCGCCGGCCATCTGGGTTGGGCTCCGGACCACGAGGCCGCCGATCGAATAGACTGAAAGGCCGGCAGGATAGACTGCATTCGAAGCTTTCCGAGAGCTGGTAGATCCTCCGCATTGGCTCATAGAGAGAAAGCTAATAATAAAGACAAAACTGCTTTGTCAAGGTAGAAGTTAATGTATTTCGTGAGTCAAGGTCTATTTGCCGCTGTTTCGCCCGCCGCTCGGAGGACGAAGCCACCGAGTCGAACATCCCGGGCCGCGGGATAGCGCTTGACAGTGCTCGGTGATTGTTATATTGCCAAAAGGTAATATATGCTTGAGTGTCGCCGTAGCCGATTGGTCGTGAGCTTGGCGCGAGACTCGCCGGTGGGGTGAAAAACCCATCGCCTTGACGGAAATAGGATGCATCGGACCGTGGTGAATGAGGTGCTCTCCAAGGATGATCGGTTGACTGAAGGAAATTTCACCCCCATGGGATTTGTCGCGGCCGGCATTGTTGGATAAGGCGCAATGACCAGACCGCAAATTGGTTGGCATCGGAATTTCTCTGGAGGACCCACACGATGAACCGGAAGCAACGGGTTGGCGCGCTGATAACTTTCTTGGGATTGACCTTGATCGCGTCGCTCTCGATCAACGGTGTTTCGCTACCGCCAATGTTTGCTGGGATCGCGACCGCCGCGGACGCGATCCCGGAAGTGCCCACCAAGGGCATGGTGACCATGGTGGATCTGGGCGCGCACAAGTGCATTCCCTGCAAGATGATGGAACCGGTGATGGAAGAGGTGACCAAGGAATATGCCGGTCGCGCCTCGGTGATCTTCATCGACGTTTGGGAACACCGGGACCAGGCTCCCCGATTCGGAATCCGGGCCATCCCGACGCAGATCTTTTTCGATAAGGAAGGCAACGAAGTTTCTCGTCATGAGGGCTTCCTGGACAAGCCAAGCATCGTTAAAATGTTTGAAAAACTCGGTGTGCACTGAGGTCTGGTCATGCTGGAACAATGGTTCGTAACGATCAATGCCTGGATGACCGGCGGCACCGCTTGGGCCGCCGTCGGCTGTTTTCTCTGGGGCATGGTGAGCGTGCTGTTCAGCCCCTGCCACCTGGCCTCGATCCCGCTGGTGGTGAGTTATGTGGCCGGTCAGCAGGTGGCCCTGAACGCCCGCCAGGCGGCGCGCCATGCCCTCGCCTTCACGCTCGGGCTGTTCATCACCATCGCGCTGGTCGGTATCGTCTGCGCGCTGCTCGGCCGCATGCTGGGTGAAGTCGGACCGTACTGGACCATCCTGGTGGGTCTCATTCTGCTTTGGGTCGGGCTCGATATGCTGGGAGTGAGCGTTTGTTCCCTATCCGGCAGTGCCCTCAGCCGGCTCCAGGTCAAGGGATTGCGCGGAGCATTGGTGCTGGGCCTGGCCTACGGGATCCTGTCGGGTTCCTGCACCTTCGGGTTCATTGCTCCGATCCTGGCCTTCATCACCATTCAGGAGAAAATCCTGACCGGTATCCTCTATATTGTCTTGTTCGGGATCGGCCACTGCATCCCCATCGCCATCGCCGGAAGCTCGGTGGCCACGGTCAAACGGGTGCTGGAAAACCGCGCCATGCAAGAAAGCGGTGTCTGGATCCGCCGGCTGGCCGGCAGCGCCATCAGCCTGCTCGGTCTCTATTTCATCGCCCGTCCCTTCTTCGAGGCCTGAATCAGCCATGAACGCCCCACGGTTTTCGGTGCTGGTGATCGCTCTCGCGCTGTCGCTCCTGATTGCCGGCGGCCGGGCGTTCGCAGCCCAGGCCCGGAGTGAGGACCTCACCAAGCCGTTGACCCTCGAACAATGCCTGCGGCAGGCACTCGCCAACAACCCGGACCTGAGCGTGCGGCAGCGGGAAACGGCGGTGCAGCAACTGGAAAAGCCCCTGGCCCTGAGCCGTTTTCTCCCGACCCTCGATGTCGAAAGCACCTACACCCGGTTTGAAGACCAACAGCGGACCGTTCCCGCGCACCAGAACAACCAGCCCGGCCTGTTCGATCAGGACCATTTCTTGAACGAACTGGTCCTGCGACTGCCCCTGTTCCAGGGCGGCCGGCGCGTGGCCCAATACCGGATCGCCGAACTGGCGGCGCTTTCCGCCAACGCCCAATTCACCACCAGCGCTCAGGACCTGGTGCTCAACGTGGCCGGCTTCTTCTACGGCATTCTCCAAGCCGATCAGGTGATCGCCTCCACCAAGTCTTCCATCCACGCACTAGAGGTGCAGAAACGGACCGCCGACTTGCAGGTGAGCGTGGGCCGCCTGGCGCCGCTCGATGCCATGAAGGTGGAAGTGCGCCTGGCCAGTCTGGAACAGCTTCTGCTCCAACTCGATGCCGAGCGTCAGGTGCTCCTGGCCCAACTGGCCCGATCCATGGGCCGTGACCTGGAGCCAAGTTCACCCTTGCAACTCCAGGGCCGACTCGAAGCCGACTTGGGGGAGCTTCCCGAGTTCGAGGCGGGCCGGGCCCAGGCCCGCGCCAACCGCTCGGAATTGCAGCAGGCCGATGCGGATCTCGGCAGCGCGCGCCAGGCCCTGATCGCGGCCGAGGCCGACATTTGGCCGCAGCTCAGCAGCTTTGCCCGCTACGGGACCGAAAGCGGCTGGCCCTATGACCAGCGGACCGAACCCGGCGCACTCGACGGTGAAACCCGGTGGGCGGCCGGATTGATGCTGGATATCCCCCTGTTTCGCGGCGGCGCCACTCGCACCCGGGTGGCCCAGGCCAGGCTGCGCGTCGACCAGGCCGGCGACAAGCTGCGCTCCGCGACCCTTCTGGTGGACCAGCAGGTGACCAGCGCCTACGCTCAACTCACCAACAATCGCAGCCGTTTGGCGGTGACTCGCAAGAACGTGCTGCTGGCCCGGGAAACCTACCGGATCGAACAGGCCAAGTATGAAACCGGAAAATCGGTGATCAACGACGTGCTCGATGCCCAGTCCGCGATGCTCCGGGCCGAAGTGGAAAATTCCCAGGCCCTGACCGATTCCATCCTCGCCGACCTGGCCTGGCGCCGGGCGACGGGAATTGATCTGATCAAGCATTTTCATCTGGAGATGGGTGTTTCCCAGCCACGCCCAACGGAGACTAACCAGTAATGGCCGCAACCTCGACACACTCAACCAGACGCTGGGTCCTTGTCATGGTGCTGGTGCTGGTGCTGATCGGTCTCGCGCTGGCGCTGCGCCAGGGTAGCCGGCGCCTGGCCGAAGCCCCGGTGTGGCAGCCGCGGCCGGTACCGGTGCGCGCCCTCCCGGTCGGCACCGGCAAGCTCCAACGCGGCATCCGCTATCTGGCTCGGCTGGAACCGATAGCGATCGCCCAGATCGCGCCGCAAGTCAGTGCCCGCGTGGAAGCCGTGATGGTGCGGGAAAATGATCCGGTGACGCCGGGGCAACCGCTGGCGAAACTGGACGATCGTGATTTCCGCGCCCAAATCGACAGCCTGAAGGCCAAGATCGAAGCCCAAAAGGCCCGGCTGGCCGCCACCCAAACGGGGCTGGAGGCGGCCCGGAAAACCGCGGCTTTCTTGCATCGCGAACTGGCCCGGGATCAGACCCTGTTTGAACAGAAAGGGATCAGCGCTTCCGCGCTCGAGGTCAGCCGCAACAACCGGGACACGGCGTTGGGCAAGCAACTCAGCCTCGAACAGGAAGCGCGCGGCGCTGCTCGGGAACAGGAAGCGCTCGGCGCGCAACTCGAGGAAGCCCAAACCCGACTGAGCTACACCGAAATCCGGGCGCCCATGGCGGGCATCATCAGCGGCCGCTACGTGGACCCCGGGGACATGGCCAAACCCGGTTCGCCCCTGTTCAGCCTGCTCGATCGTTCGTCGCACCGCCTAGCCTTCGATCTGGTGCAGGAAGACCTGGCCCTGGTGCGGGCGGGTCAAGAGGTCCTCATCCAGTGGCCGGGAACGACCGCCGCCGAACCCCACGCCAGCCGCATCACGCGGATCTTTCCGGCACTGGAAAAGCAAACCACCGTGCGCGCCGAAGTGGACCTCTTCTGCCCCTGTCCCGGTCCCTTCCGCATCGGCACCATGGTGCCCATCGAGGTGGTGGTCGAACAGGCCGAGGGCCTCATCATCCCCAGGGATGCCCTGGTGCCGCTACCGGGCGGCGGGTTTGCCGTTTATGCCGTGCGCGACGGCAAGATTGAAATGGTACCGGTGACGGTACGCCTTTCCAATGAGGTTTCCAGCCTGGTCGAAGGGGAT
>MNZR01000114.1 GCA_001873705.1 Syntrophobacteraceae bacterium CG2_30_61_12 | reverse complement strand
TCCGGCGGCGCGAAGGAAAGGCCTCGGCCTTTCAGCCGTTCCGGGGTTTTCCCGAGCAGGATCATGGCTTCGGCCGCGGCCGCAAAACCGCGCAGCATCATCGCGTAAACGTCGCTGGTGGTGGCCTTGGGCCCGTAAGCGCGGAGCACGTCTTCGCCCTTGATCGGGGGGCAGGCGTTCTGGTCGGCCACGATCACCACTCCGGCCTGTTCGATCAGGTCTTGCACCTGTTCGTGGTGGCGGATCGCCGCCGGGGCGCGGCAGACTTCCACGCACTGGAGACATTCGGAACAGACCCCGCACTGGAGGCAGCGGGCCGCTTCCTGGCGCACCTGCGGTTCGCTGAAGCCCAGCGCCACTTCGGAAAAATTGTGGACGCATACCGCCGCGCGCTGCTGGGGCATGAGGGTCCTGGGCAGCGTCGGAGTGGTTTCGGTGATCGGGCGAAATTTCAGCTGTTGTGGCCGGATCGGGGTCGTTTCGAGCGCCGATCCGGCGTCCAGGCGAGCGCTCACGGCGGCGGCCGCGGCGCGGCCGGAAGCCATGGCCTGGACCACGCTGGAGGGGCCGGTCACGGCATCGCCGGCGGCGTAAACGCCGGCCAAACTGGTTTCGCAGTCCGGTGTCACTTCCAGAAAGCCGCGTGGGGAGCGTTTCAGTCCGCTGCCGGCGCCGCCATCGGTGGTGGCCCCGGCCTGGCCGACCGCCACCACAACGCGGGCAAACGGCAGTTCGAACGGGGCGCCGCCGGGAACCGGGATCGGCCAGGGAATGCCGTTGGCGTCCTGCGGGCCCGGTTCGGTTGGGATACAGCGAAGCGCGCGCAGGCGCTCGCCGTCACCCAGGAATTCCACCACCTGGGCGCGGTCCAGGATCTTCACTCCTTCGTCCAGCGCGGCGCCCATTTCCGCCGCTTCCGCCGGGATCAGTTCCTTCGGGAACCAGGAAATCATGGTCACCGGCGCGCCCCGGCGGAGTAGCGCCCGGGCCAGATCGAAGGCGGCGTTGCCGTCGCCGATCACCGCCGTCGGCGCGCCGTCGGCGGCCGCCGGTTGGTCGCGGTAGCACTGGTGGAGATATTCGATGCAGCCGACCACACCTTCCAGATCTTCGCCCGGTACTCCCAGCCGGCGGTCGTGCCAGTTGCCGGTGGTGATCAGCACGGCATCGAAGTCCTCATGCAACCGAGCCAGGTCTCGATCCGGATCGATCGGGTGATTGGTTTCGAACCGCACCCCCAACGCCTCGATATAGGCGAGATCGCTTTCGATCACCCGGCGCGGCAGCCGGTAAGGACCGATGCCATAGCGTAGCAGTCCGCCCGGGTGGGTTTCCTTTTCGAATACGGTCACGGCCAGGCCGGCTCGAGCCAGATCGGCGGCGGCGGCCAGCCCGGCGGGTCCGGAACCGATCACGGCCACGGTTTCGCCGCGTTTGGGCGCTTTCGGTTCGATCCGAACGGGTGCGGAAGATGCCGCCCGGTCGGCCAGAAACCGCTTGATATCGCGGATCGCCACCGGCTGATCGAGTTCACTCCGGCGGCAGGCGGCTTCGCAGGGATGATGACAGACCCGCCCGCAGATGCCCGGCAGCACGTTGTCGCGGCGGATCAGGTCGAGGGCTTCGGCGAATCGGCCGGCGCGGGTCAGCGCCACGTAACCCTGAGCGTTCACGCCGAGCGGGCAGTTGGCCTGGCACAGCGGTTGGCGGCGCTTATCGATCGCGGCCCGCCCAGGCAACGCGCGGCGCCCGCCGAAGCGAATCGCCCGGGCGCCGTCTTCGCCCTCGGCCGGGCACACTTCCAGGCAGCGTCCGCAGAGCACGCACTGGTCCGGGTCCACGTAGGTCGGTTCAACCTGGACCCGGGCGGAAAACCCCTGGGGCGTGTGCTTGAGGCTGTGCACCGCGGCCGGCAGCAGCGCGCGGATGCGTGGATTTCTTAGAATCCTGAGCAGACCGGGGCGGAGCGCGTAATTGAGGGTGAGCCCGGAAGCCAGGCGCCATTCGGGATTGCTCAATTTGGCGTCGAGGTTCCCGTCGGCGTCGATCAGGGTGACCGGTACCCCCATTTCGCCCAGCTTGTTGGTGGCGGCGACTCCGGCCGGCGTTGCCCCGATCACCAGCACCCGGTACAGGCGGTCTTTCGGGGTCCGCATCAGAGCGCTCCTTTCCGGCCCGCCGCCTTCTTTTCGCGTCCCTTGAGCAGGGCCTTGCCGTGGTCGAAGCCCTTGGTGAAAGCGTTCAGGTTCATCGGTTCGGTGCCTTTCGGAACGGAGTGTTCGACGGTGCTCCGGACCGCCGGTTCACTGACCGCTCCGGTGACCGCGGTGAAAAACCCGAGCATCACGATATTGGCCATCATCTTGCGGCCCAGTTCCTCGGCGATCTGGGTGGCGGGTACGGCGAAAACGGGATGGTCGAAGGCCCGCGGGAGTTTCACCAGACCCTGATCGATCAGGAGCAAGCTGTCCGGCTTGAGGTCGGGGGCGAACCGGTCGAATCCGCCCTGGGACATGCACACCAGGATGTCCGGGCGGCGCACGTAGGGGTAATGGATCACCTGATCGGCAATGATCACCTGGGCGCTGCAGGCGCCGCCGCGCGCTTCCGGTCCATACGATTGGGTGAGGGTGCTCTGGCGGTGGTCGCCGAGAGCGGCCCCTTCGCCGACGATTTTTCCGAGCAGCACAATGCCCTGGCCGCCGAAACCGGTGAACGTGATTTCCGTGCGATGGGCTTGGATTGTGGTCATCCCTGTTTCCTCAACATAGCCGTGGGCGCTCGCTTAACGGCCGCCGCCGCTGCCGCCGGCGGATGCCTCGAGGCTAGAGCGCAACGGCGGGTCGGCAGACCTTGTCGTACATATCGATGCAGGTGGCGCGCTGAATCTGGACGAAGGTGCCGAGCGTAATGGCGCGCTTCGGGTCCAGTTCCACTTCGATCGGGCTGGCGCCGTTGCGGATCACCGCATGTTCCTGGTAGAGGTGGAGCGCGTCCAGCGGTTTTTCCCGGTTGCGCCGGCCGTAGCCGGTGGGACAGGGCGCCAGCACTTCCACAAAGGAAAAACCCCGATGGGCCAGCGCTTCTTCCAGGCACCGGGTGAGATCGCGATTGTGCAGGATGGTCCAGCGGGCGACGAAGGTGGCGCCGGCGGCGTAAGCCAGCAGCGGCAGGTTGAACGGGGTATCGGGATTGCCGAGCGGGGTGGTGGTGGTTTTGGCGTAGGTCGGCGTGGTCGCCGCCGCCTGGCCGCCGGTCATGCCGTAGTTGAAGTTGTTCACGCAGACCACGGTCAGATCGACATTGCGCCGGGCCCCGTGAATGAAATGATTGCCGCCGATGGCGAACAGATCGCCGTCGCCGCTGAACACCACCAGATTGAGTTCGGGTTTGGCCAGCTTCATTCCGGTGGCGAAGGGAATGGCTCGACCGTGGGTGGTGTGGTAGGAATCCAGCTTGACGTAGCCGGCGGCCCGGCCGGAACAGCCGATTCCGGACACCATCGCGGTCTTGGTCAAATCCATGCCGCTGTTCAGCAGGGCCGTGAGACAGGCGGAAAAGGCGGTGCCGATGCCGCAGCCCGGGCACCAGATGTGCGGGATCCGTTCGGTGCGAAGCAGTCCATTGAGCGGATGGTCCGCCGGTTGCGCCTTCATTGTTGTGCGTCCTTCCATCAGGTTCGGGAAACCGCGCTGAGCCTGGCAACGATTTCTTCCGGCGGGATCACCGCACCGCCGGCATGGCCCACCAGAATAGCCGGGGCCTGACCGCGAGCGCAGCGTTCCACCTCGAGGTGGATCTGACCCAGGTTGAGTTCAACGGTGACCAAGGCCCGCACCCGGCCCGCCAGGTCCCGAATGAGTTCTTCCGGAAACGGCCAGACCGTGACCAGACGCAAGAGTCCCGCCCGGATCCCGGCGGCGCGCGCCTCATCCACCGCGGCCAGACTGCTGCGGGCGGAAATGCCGTAGGACACAATGGCGATTTCGGCGTCGTCCAGTCGGTAGCTTTCGGTCTGAATGATTTTGTCGCGGTTGGCCCGGATCTTTTCGGTCAACCAGGTCATCATCTTTTCCTGCCCGGCCGCGCTCATGTCCGGATAACCCCGTTCGTCATGGGTCAAACCGGACACGTGCACCGCATAGCCGGCGCCGGCCGCGGCCATCGGCGCCACGCCGCAGGCGCCGCGCTGAAACGGCTTGTAGCGGTCGCGGCGCCCGCTGGCCGGTACGCGCTCCCTGGTCTTCACCGCGGCGGCCGGCGGGATCACCACCCGTTCGCTCAAATGCCCCACCACCTCATCGGCCATCACCAGGACCGGCAGCCGGTAGGTTTCACTCAAATTGAAGGCGGTGATGGTCAGATGGAACAATTCCTGGGGCGAAGCCGGAGCCAGGGCGATGATTTCATAATGGCCGTGCGATCCCCAGCGGGCCTGCATCATGTCGGCCTGGGCGCCCAAAGTGGGGAGCCCGGTGGAGGGTCCGGCCCGCTGCACGTTCACCACCACACACGGGGTTTCGGTGCAGATGCCGAGCCCCAGGTTTTCCATCATCAGGCTGAAGCCGGGCCCGGAAGTGGCGGTCATGCTTTTGACCCCGGCGCAGGACGCGCCCAGGATCGCCGCCATGGACGCGATTTCGTCTTCCATTTGAATGTAAGTGCCGCCCACTTCCGGCAATCGGGTCGCCATGTGTTCGGCGATTTCCGTCGCCGGCGTGATCGGGTAGCCGGCGAAGAAACGGCAGCCGGCGGCTAGTGCTCCTTCCGCGCAGGCGATGTCTCCGGTGAAGAAATGGTCCCCGGTCCATACCGCAGGTTTCATGGCTCAGTCTCCGGCCTCGCGGACAAAAAAAAACGGCTTCATCCAGGGCCACCACGTTCGTAGTGCGCCCGTCAGGGCGTCCCTTCACCACGGCGTTCATAATGTGCCCCTCAGGGCATTCAAGCGCCGCAAATGCCTGACGGCGCCACTACCAACCCGCGATGCCGCCGGGGCGATGCCCGCTCAGGACTGGGCCGCCACGGAAAAGATCGCGAAATCCGGGCAGATGATCTCGCAATAATGGCAGTTCACGCAGGCTTCCATGCGTTTCGCGATTGGCGGATGATAGCCCTTGGCGTTGTAGTGCGCGCCCAGTTCCAGGACCTCCCGCGGGCAGAAAGCGATGCAGTAGCCGCAGCCCTTGCAGCGCTCTTCCACGATGTGCACCACGCCGCGGGTGACTTCGATGTCGGCGGCGTCCAGGGGCGTACGCCAGAGCTTTGCGGTCATGATTCGACCCCGATCAAACGGATCCTGAAAATTCACACGGGCGGAGGGGATGATTCAAGAAAGGAAGATGTAACCGGCGCCGGTCACCGGGCCGAAGGCAGGCCAGAGCGGATCCGGATCCCGAGCTGAACCCTGGTGCTCTTGCCAAAGTCTCAAACGCACCGCAGCAACGTCTTTCTTTCAACCACCCACCGCATGCTCAACAGGGACGCTAGCCTCGGCAGCACCAGGGGCTAGACCGATCAGCCGCCAGCTTAAGGATTATCACTCGCATGTCAAGCGAATTCCCGATCGTTCATGGTGCCTTCCGGCCGACAGGGTCGGAATTTTTCGGGGACTATCGCCAACTGGTCGTTCATGAGCCGGGGATGAGCTGAAAGTTGCCGCTCGTGTGGCCGGCTTTCCTCGGCATGTGCTCGTTTCTCGCCATTTCCCGGGAAATCAAGTCGTCCTGAACAACTCATTCATGCCATTCACCTTATTTCGTGCCTTGCCGCCGGCATCCGCCTGGTGACTGTGATCCTGCCTTCGATCCCAACGGCATCGCCATCGAATTCAGCGCCGACGTCGCCGGCGTGGACCCGAGAAGGCAGCCCAGGCTGATCGATTCCCACCCGAGTCCGATCGCACTCGAAGGCCCTGATCCCCAGCCGGGCCGCTGGCCGGCCCCCGAACCACCGCCACCGCTGGCGGAACGCACCGCGTATCCCGGTGAAGGCGAGTAACTCCTGACCAAACCCAACGCCTGGCGCGGCAGCCGAGCGTTCGTCCAGCCCGCGTTGGCTGCCTCCGGCTTAGGCCCCCCTGCCCTACCGCCCCCAGGCTTCGGTGACTCGATCCCGGTAAACCCCGGGTCGCCGGTGCCGCTCGAACAGAGGCAAAGCCGGGCATCGGTGCGGAGATCACTCCCCTACTTCTCGTGTGCGATCAACCGCAACGTCAACGGGTCGCGATGGCCATTGAAAAATTTCTCCAGCACCTGTTCGTAGACGGATTGCGCTTCGCTGATGGAGGCAAACAGGGTCATCGACGATCTCAGCTTGACATCGTCGGGATAGCCGAAGATCTCCGATACCGAACGCCCGTCGATGTCGAGCGCGGTTTCGGCGCATTGTTCGAGCCTTGCCCCAAGCACCGGATGGGCCAGGTAAGCCTTGGCCTCTTCCAGGCTCTTGATGGCGTGGAACCTCGCGGTGGGGCTGTGGCCCAAACCATCGATTTGGGGGAAAATGAACCACATCCAGTGGCTGCGCTTGCGCCCGCTGCTCAGTTCCGCGAGGGCGCGCTCATAAACACCGTCCTGCGCTGCCACGAAGCGACCCAGATCGAATGGGTCGGCGGAATCAACCGGCCTGCCGGCGCCAGTCATGATCACCTCTCCTTCCCGCTTTCAGATTCTCCCGATGGACTGATTGCGCACTCATAAACCAGCAATGGCGGAAATCATACCTGTTTAGCTTGAGAAGTTACGTTTTGTGTTCCCGCGGAGGCGCTGAGAGCGCGGAGAAGAGCCCTGAAATCAACCTCCGCGTCTCTGCGTCTCCGCGCGGAAATGAAATTT
>MNZR01000203.1 GCA_001873705.1 Syntrophobacteraceae bacterium CG2_30_61_12 | reverse complement strand
GGGTAGGAGGCGGGGTTACCCCCGCCGTCCTCCCACACCACCGGACATGCGGTTCCGCATCCGGCGGTTCATTGAACACACTGGAGTCGTCGCGTTGTATCGAGCAGCGACACCAGACCTTGGCGATCAAAGAAGGATTTCGGGAAGGCCTGGTTCATGTGACTTGCGCCACTGTTCCACCACGGCCCGCGCTGGTTACACGCCGATTGCCATGCACGCTCTTCCTTCAGTCCTGCCTTCATCAAGTTCTTGGCACGAGTATACGGACGTTTCCACTGCCGCCACAACATACAGCGCAGTTTGTGTCTGATCCAGCCATCCAACTCTTCCAGCACCTTCTTGGCTTCGGTCAGCTTGAAATACGCCATCCAGCCACGCAGGATCGGATTGAGTTCGTCGATGACTTTACTCAGGTTTCGCCCTCTCGCGCCTTGGAGTACTTCGCGGATTTTGTCTTCCAGCCGCTTCCGGCTAGCCGACGCAATTTTCAGTTTCGGGGCCTTGTGCCAGGTGAGGCTGTAGCCCAGAAACTTCCTCTCCCACGGACGCGCCACCGCGCTCTTGGCCACATTGACCGTGAGCTTGAGCGTGGCCGCCAGAAACCGGGTGATACTCGCCATGACCCGTTCCCCAGCCGTTTTGCTCCTGACGTAAATGTTACAGTCGTCAGCATACCGGCAAAAGGCGTGGCCACGGCGTTCCAGTTCCCGATCCAGTTCCGTCAGCAGGATGTTCGATAGCAGCGGACTGAGCGGCCCGCCTTGCGGTGTGCCTTCCGTCCGTGGGGATATGATCCCTTCTGCCATCATGCCTGCCTCCAGATACCGGCGGATGAGGCGTAGTACTCGCCTGTCGTCAATCTTCCTTGCGAGTTTCTCCATCAGCAGATCATGGTTGACCCGGTCGAAGAATTTCTCCAGATCCATGTCCACCACGATCCGACGGCCGCAGGCGACGTACTGCCTGGCCACCTTGACCGCTTGATGGGCGTTCCTCCCCGGCCTAAAGCCATAGCTCGATTCCGAGAAGGTCGCCTCAAAAATCGGCGACAGCACTTGATGCAACGCTTGCTGGATCAGCCGATCCGTCAACGTTGGGATGCCGAGTGTTCTCACTCCGCCTTGCGGCTTCGGGATATCCACCCGGCGTACCGGCTGGGGCATGTACTCCCCAGCCAGCAGCCTGGCCTTGATCGTCGGCCAGTGTTGCTTGAGGTGATCTTTGAACTCAGGAATACCGATACCATCGACACCTGCTGCCCCTTTGTTCTCAACCACCCTTTGATACGCGAGCAGCAGGTTGCCGCGTTCACACACGGCATCCAGCAGCCCGTTCCCCCGATCCAACTCCGCTTTCGTCCGCGGACGGGTCGTCACGTCAGCCTCGGCGCCAGGCAAAGCCCTCTCGGAGTTCCGCCCCGATTCCTCTTTACCGGTATTCACTTGCCGTGAATCTTCTGCCTTCATCGACTGGCCATGTGGTCCCGCCGCCTACTTGCGGCTTTCAATGTTCGGCCCTTCGGCTCCTGCTGACGCCTGTCGGGTCGGAGGAGGCGCGCTTGCGCGCTGGCCTCCGTCCGCCGCTCAAACTGCACGTGCGGTTCTCCCGCATGCAGCTTTCACGAAGGTGCGATTCTCCGAGTTACAATCGAAGGTATCAATCCAACCAGATTCACCAGCCCAAACTCGCCATATAGCTTGGCCGCCGGCAGAACTTTCCAGCCAGCACAACGCCATCGCTTGAACCTGTGCGACCATATGCGCCGCATGATCCACCGGTCAAGTCGGTTGAAGAGCTTTCGGACGTGGGCACGTTTGAAATAATTGCCCCACCCTCGCAGTACCGGGTTGATCCAATCAATCAGCTCCTCGGTATTGAGCGGCACGCGCCGTTGCGTGCGTTGGCGTACCTGATCCATGAACCGTTGGACCGATTTCTCTCTAGGAAAAGCATAAAGTTCCCCCGAGCGGGCACCACTACGGACCTTGTCTGCGGGCAGCGACAGTTGCCGCCCGCACTTGATCTTGTACCCGAGAAACTCGAATCCATGTCGGACGTGTACTATCCGCGTCTTCCGCGGATGCAGTTGCACACCCAGTTCGGTAAGTATCCGCTGCGCCGCCGCTATTGCCGCGCGGGCTTGTGCCGCAGACGTACAGGTGATTACCCAGTCGTCCGCATACCTCGTCAACTGATAGCCCCTGCGTCTCATCTCCCAATCGAACGGCGTCAGGAGAATATTGCTGAGCAGGGGTGAAACAACCCCACCTTGAGGAGTCCCGCGCTCCGTAGGAAAGAGCCGGCCCTGGCCATAACTGCCGGTCTTGAGCATTGCCTCGACAAGACGCAATACACGACCATCGGAGATGCGTTGGCCGACCAGCGTCAGAAGTTTATCGTGATCCACGGACCCAAAGAAATCCTTGAGATCCGCATCCACGATCCACTCCCGGCCACCTTTGATTTCCTTCCATACCTTGCGCAGGGCGTCGTGTGTCGATCGCCCTCGCCGATATCCGAAGTTGGCTTCATCGAATACCGGCTCGAAGATCGGCTCCAACCGGTTGAGCAACGCTTGCTGACACACCCTGTCGTAAATCGACGGGATACCCAGCAGGCGATATTCGCCCGGCTTGCCCGCCTTCGGGATGCGAACCTGCCGCACCGGTTGGGGCCGATAGCTCTGCGCCATGAGTTCCTTCTGTAACCGATACAATTGCCCATCGGCTTGTTCGGCAAACTCATTAATGCTTTGCCCATCAACGCCCCCGCTTCCCCGGTTGGCTCGGACTCTTTCCCAGGCCACCTCCAAGTTCTTCCGCTGATATACCTTGTCAATTAATGAATGGACCTTCCTTGCTTCCGTCGGGTTGATCCAGGCGGCCAGTCTCCTCGGGCGTGGATGTACGGGTATTTCACTCATGGAACTGATCCACCTCCACACCGCTACTCACTGGCTTCCTCGCTCTTCCCAACCACCCTCGCCGACCGCCTTCCCCAGCCCATCCGGCTGTCGATTACTCGATCACGCGGCTTTCGCCGTGCTTCTGGTACCTCGCGGTCGTCCGACTACTGGCACAGCAACGCTTGCCACTTCGCTCTCGCTTATAGGCTTACTTTCCCAGGTGCCACCCTGAGGCTGCGCCAGTCCTCCTGAGGTCACGCGCTGTTCTTCCGTACCGTGCCGTCCGCAAACACCTTGGTGCGGTGGGTGAATGAGTACGCCTTCGCCTCCATAGTGCAGGCTCGACCTTACCCCACCTTTGGCCGACCGGTTCATCCTCGGGGTCGCCCCCATCGATTACGGCCCGGTACTTCTCCTCATGCCCTTCGGATTCCACCTCGCGATGGACACCCTGCCCTCCGGGATACCTTCTCTCCCGGCCAGCGAGGCATTACCCCCGCTTTTGGATATGGCGCCCCTCATCCGAGCGCCAGAGGGACTTCAACCCTCCTGAACAACGCGCTGCTCAGCGCACACTATGACCTCTGCTGACTTCTGGCAATCCATCCCGGCACCTCTCGATGCCAGTAGCACAAGGCAGATCGCCAGATCTCCCCGGGTATGACACACCCACCTTCACGCTTATGCCTGTCGGATGTACGTCACGGCGTTCCGTGCAAGTTTCGGGCTTTGACGATATTTGCCGCCTTACCCCGCCGTGCCGCCTCATATCCGCTTCCTGTTCGTCAGGCCAGCGCCTTGCCTTCGGCTTCCTTCAGATTCGCAGTCACCCGCGACACCCTTGCCGTTCGGCTAGCTCTTCCCCTTGCCGGGCGAGCAGAGGACTTTCACCTCCAAGTGAGTGCGCCCTGCCGGGCGCACAAACAAAAAAACCCCCCGGAAAACCGGGGGGCTAAATCCTAGGCTGTGAGACTATCAGTGCGACGGAAGAAAGATTACTTCCGGCGGCGGGAGAGGCCCAACAGACCAGCCAAACCAGAGCCGATGAGCAGCATGGAGGCAGGCTCAGGCACAGAGGAGATCAGGTTAGGGGCGGTCAGGCCGAAGGACGCCTGGAAGGTCGGGAAGGGGCCGTTCTCCATACCAGGAGCAGCCGCAGCGGTCAGGCTGCCATCGCCGTTCACGTTCCACACCTCGACCACGCGGATGCCGGTGCTGGCGCCCCACGCAAAATTGATCGCGCCAGCAACCTGATTAGCGCCAACGGTGATGTTCATCATGCCATCATAGGCAGCCACACCGCTTCCGGCCACGAAAGTATTGGTAGTCGTGTCCAGGGCATAGGAACCAGGAGTCAAGAGCAACTGACCAGCGGTGGCCGTCCACTTAGCGCCACTAAATTTGGTGGTGGAAGATACACCCCAAGTACCAGCGACCTGGTCTACCCAGCCAGAGATGGTGGCATCAGTATTCATCACACCTTGGCTGCCGGGAACGGTACCGTTCAGGTCCAGGGTGAGCGTGGACGGCTGACTATTTGAACTAGCGCCGTTGTACATGATAAAGGCGCCACCAGAAGTCACAGGGGCCGCGTTGACATTGGCAGCAACAAACAGAACAGCAGCGGTCAAGAGAAGCTTCTTCATTGTAATTCCTCCAGTTCAGTTTTAGGGGTGGTTCACATTGGCCGGCTCCACAACCGACCATTCAAAACTACCGTTTTTTTCTTCCTCGCAGGAGAAGTTGATGGCCTAGGATCATCTCCCCCTCCAGATCTGGTGATCACCGATCTACCAAACCGTGTTTGCTTTTTATATAAGCAAGAGCCGTGCCAATCGGACAAAATATTTAATTATACAATAATTACAAATAGATAATTGGAACGTCCGGCATCCTTGCCGGTCCGCTAATTCTCAATATTCCGGATTTCCGGACCGGAAAACCGGAATCTTTTTCCGCAACACCCCCTTGTTCAATTACAGATCACCTGGCTTCCCGGAACATAACGCCCACACCTGCATACCAATTACCGGGCGGAGCTACGTCACTGCGTTCCGTTCACGTTGCAGGCGTTGACAAGAAATTGGCCGACTTATCCCGCATGCCTGCCTCTATCTGCTTACTGTTTCGCAAGCCAAGCGCTCGGAGTTTCGGCTTTGCACGCTCACGTACCCGCAGACGAACGCCCCTTTCATCGCTCCGACCTACGACTCGCGGACTCCGTTTCTCGCAGGGCTCCTCCGGACTCGCAGTCTCCAGTGAAACCCTCAGTGTTTTCACCTACCGGCCGCTCGGCAAACTCTTCACCTGGGCAGTCAGCGAGTGCGCCCCTCTGCTGGGCGCATCAAAAAAAGAGCGGCCCCAAAAGGGCCGCCCAAAAGGAATAAAGCCTGCTACTGCAGGTGAAAGGCTAGCGGTTTTCCCGCCTTCTCCGCAGCCCGCAGAGCCCGGCCAACCCGGCGCCCACGAGCAGCATGGAGGTCGGCGCGGGCACGGCGGAACTGGGCGCCGGGCCATAAACAGACTCGTTATAATAGTCCAGCAACCGGATGCCGTCGGCGCGCAGGATCCAAGCATAGCCACCAAAGGCATTATGGTGCCAGACGGCACCAGGGGTGCCTGCCGCCACGATGGTGAACTCATGATGGGTGCCGTCCGTATTCATCTTTATATTGCCAAATTGGTCAACAGAGTCGGCCGACAGCCAGACGCCGTCGGGCAGCACTCCGGCGCCGTGGAAAGAGACCAGATTTGCAAAATTCGGATCCACGTCCCAGCGATCAGTGTTGTCCGGGTTGGTATTGTTAACCACCGCGTCCGAGGTGAAGGTCTGGTGCTCCGCGCCACTCCAGACATCCACCGCGAGGGTGCCGTAACTGCGCATCTCGAATTCCGGGGCAATGTTCACACTGCTGAAATTGCCAAACAGATAGACGTCAAAGGCGAAGTCGAACTTCAACTGGCCGGCAATGGCCTCGGTGGTGGTGGCCGGGTGATCAGCGAGCACCGAGCCGCACCAACCGATGGCGTCCGACGCGGCGTAAGGCTGAAAACTGATGTTCGTCGCCACATCCTGGGGCAGATTGACGCCGGTGGCATCGACATAGCTGAAGGTATTGTAGTAGCCGAAATTCATATCCGCCTTGGCCACGTGATAGTCGCCGTCCAGGTCGATCTGCATGTTGTTGAACTGGGAGCCAACCTTGGCCGAGCTGGTGTAATCCTTGGCCCGGTAGGCATCGATCTGCGCCTGGGTGGTGGGCCGATCGTAGCCGGGAGAGGTGTAGCCCCAATGGAAGAAGTTGGCCGAACCGTCCATGTTGGCATTGGTGTACACCGGGTTATTAAAGAGGTCACGCTTGATATCGTAGGCAGCATCCGGTGTTTTATAATCAGGCCGCAGGGTGACGACATGCTGGACCTGGCCCACCTCGCCGAAGCCATTGATCGCGGCCCAATCCTTGGCCGTTCGGCCGCCGGGGCCGGAGTAGCCCCAGTCGTTGAAGGTGATGGTAGACACCTGAGGGCCGACAGATGCACTCCCTTCGGACCCGGCAAAGCCGCCAGCCACCGTGTAGGTGTCGACATAGTTCGTGGAGCCGTCCGCCAAAGCGTAGGTGGTGGTTGTCACCCCTGCCAGGGCCGGCTGGGCAGCCAACAGACCCGCCGCCAGGCCCGCCACAATACATAGATTGCCTCGTTTCATTCGTTTCCTCCCTCGTTCTCAATTTCCATTTTTATTCCCTAGTAGATGGCCACATCCCAGGATATGCGCCACTGGTGGTCCTGAGGACCGCCCCGTAGCGACAGCATACACCATAACGCCGCTTATATCCTTTAAAAAATCCCACTGGTTTCATCTTGCAAGAACCATGCCACCCCCCGCGCGCCCAATCATTCCTATTGAATTACA
>MNZR01000143.1 GCA_001873705.1 Syntrophobacteraceae bacterium CG2_30_61_12 | reverse complement strand
CGCGCGCCGCCGCCGCCAGCATCCACATCACGCAGCCCCATTTGCCTGGCTTGAACTGGGCGGCGTGGTCGGGTTTGTCATCGCTCCACAGGATCGCCACTGGACCCTGGTTGAGTTTAAGGTGATGCCTGATCACGCTGTTCATGCTAGTCTCCTTTCGGTTCATGGCCCTTGACCAGGGAGCAGAGGCATCTTACCGAGAAGCCGCATCGGTCGCTGCAGGATGCCGCTCCGATAGAAATCAAAAAGACATGCTTTCATCGGCACCGATAGTATACTTGTGAAGGCTTAAAAGTTTCATTTCCGCGCGGAGACGCAGAGACGCGGAGGTTGATTTCAGGGCTCTTCTCCGCGCTCTCAGCGCCTCTGCGGGAACACAAAACGTAACTTCTCAACCCAAACAGGTATATAATGGAACCATGCATGCGAAAGCCATCCAATTTGTGGGATCGAGCCTGGACGACCTCCGGAACTTTCCCGATGAAGCCCGCCGTGCCGCGGGATTTGAACTTCGGGCCGTGCCGCGGGGGTTCGATCCAAGCGATTGGAAACCGCTTCAGACCATCGGTCCTGGTGTGAGAGAGATCCGTGTTCACGTGTTGGGTGAGTGGCGCGTGATCCATGTAGCGAGATTGGAGGATGCGTCTACGTCTTGCATGCCTTCAAGAAAGACACCCGGCGAACAAGGCGCCAAGACATCGAATTGGCTCGGCAACGATATAAGAGCATCGGAGGATGACCGATGGGTGAGGACATCATTGAATCCAGCGCCAACATCTTCGCCGATCTGGGGTTCCCTCCGGATGAGGCCGCCATTCTACAAATGCGAGCCGATCTTATGATGGATCTTCGGAGTTCATTGAAAACAACCAACTGACCCAAGCCGGGGCAGCCGAGATTCTGGGCGTGAGCCGATCACGGGCGGCTGACCTGATCAAGGGAAGATGGGAAAAATTCAGCATGGAGAGGCTCATCTCCCTGGCGACCAAAGCAGGCATGAGTGTCAGTCTGAAAATAGCGGTCTAGCCGCGTGATCCGCGGCCATCCGTTCGGTTCCGGGATCGGCGCGACATCCCGACGAAGCCCCACGCTACATTATCTCATAGCGCGCATGCGCCGGTGAGCCTGCCATCCCACCGATCACCAGCGGGGATCGGAGCGAGCGTGCTGGAAATCCTCAGGCTTGAGTCAACCTTATCGACCACCACCGCATCCACCAAGGACCATGGATGACACGACCAGGCTCAGCGCTAACACTGCTCTCCCTAGTGATCGCCATCGGCTTGGCGATCGGCCCTGGCCGGGCTTTCGCCCAAGCTGCGGCAGCCATCAGGCGGCCGATTGAACGGCCGACCCCAGCGCTCCCGCTGCTGCCGGATTTCGACGGTAATCTGCCGGGTTCCGCTCAAGATCAGAGTCATCCCAATTATCCGACCTGGCAATTCCTGGCCGGAGAACAGGCCGTTCGCCAGGGCGACCCGCACCTGGCCCTCGCCCACTTTGGTCGGCTGATCCGCTGGGCGGCGGCAAACCCTTACGGTGACGGCCGGGACGGCAGTGCGGTTACGACCGCGGCCATCTGGCGCGCGCTCACCCTGGCGGCATCTCTCAATCCCATGAATCCGGGGGACGCAGCCGAAGCCGACGGAGTCCTCCAGGTCCTGCCGGAACTCCGCAAGGTGCCTCTCATTGCCGGCATGACCGCACCTTCCATCGCCGGGTCTCTAGCCAGAATGGAGCAGGAAATCCTCCGCCACGGGACCATTCTGGCCTGGCGATTGGGGCGGCGGGACCTGGCCCAGGACCTCCTGCTCGATCGGCTCCCGGCGGGTTGCCTCAGCCCACTGGATGCGGCTGAACAGGAAGTCCTGGCCGCCGCCCTGGCTTCCGGAAAATTGACCCCGGAACGGCGCGACCTGATCAACGGCCTGTGCTATCGCCAAAACGGCCAGCCCGCCCAGGCGCTGCCGATGCTCCAGAGCGCGGCCGCCGGCGTGGACCTGCAAACCGCTCTGGAAGCCCGGCTGGACCTGGCCGCCCTGAATACCGCATCCATCCGCACTCAAACCGACTTCGACGCGGTTGCCGCCGAACTGAACGCCATCGTGCAGCTTTCCAAAGACCCGGTCCTGGCTCAGAAAGCCCTGTACCGGCGCGCTTTTCTCCATCTCCGCCAGGGCCCCTGGAACAGCCGCGCGCGATTCCAAGCCGAACTGGCGGAACTGGCCGAACGCTACCCCACCGGCACCCTGGCCGACGACGCCCTCTATCGGCTGGCGCTGGACCGTGAGGATGCCGGCGAATCCGATGAGGCGCTGGCCGCCTATCAGCGCCTGCGCGATTTTTCCGGGACCAACGACTGGCTCAATCTGGCGCATTTCAAGCCGGCGATGCTGCTCATCCGCCTGGGCGGGGAAACCAACCTCCAGGCCGCATCCGATCTCTTACGGCAACTTGAAACCAGACTCCCCGACGGACCGCTGCATCCGGCCGCCCGTTTCTGGATCGGCCGGATCGCTGAACAACTGGGGAATGCGCCAACGGCCGAGGCTTCCTTCCGCCAGGTGGCGGCTGAAAGCCCGTTCGACTATTACGGCATCCGCGCGGCCATGCACCTTGCGGCCGGCCCCGCGGCCACCGCCATGGAACGGCCGCCCCAGGCCCTGGAAGAAGCCTGGCGTCGACTCGCCACAGCCAACCCACCGGCCGCGCGTTTGAGCGCCTCCAGCCCCTACCACCGGCGCCTGCAAGCAGCCGTGAGTTCCGGGCTGTACGCCCATCTGCTCGGCGCTGCCCACCGGCTGGCCCAGGCCCATCCGGACACCCGCCTGGAACAGTGGCTTCCGGATCAACTGGATTCCCTGGGGTATCTCGATGCCATGGTGCTGCTCACCGCCTACCGGATCGATGTGCAGGCCGCCAAGGACCAGCCGGCGACCCCGGAAAACCGGCTGGAACTGGCCGCGGTGATCGGGTTCCAGGCCGGCGACTGGGCCCCGGCCATGCGCCTCGTCACCGGCCATGATGATCCGCCGGCTCTTCGTCACGCCGCCCAGCGCGATCCGCACTTCCCGGCCACCGCTTACCCCCCGGTGTTCCGCGAACCACTGCTGGCCGCCGGCGCCGCCCACCAGGTCGCGCCGGAACTTCTGTACGCGGTCATGCGCAACGAAAGCCTGTTCAATCCGGACGCGCTGTCACCGCGCCAGGCCCTGGGCCTGTTCCAGTTCATTCCGGACACCTTCCGCACCCTCGATCAGCGCTGGCAACTCCTTGCCCAGAGCGGCCGAAGTTCCCGCGAAGCCTACCTGCGCGACCCGGCCGGCTCGATCGAACTGGGTGCCCGCTGGTTCAAGGACGAACTGCTGAAGCGTAACGATGGTCAGGAACTGTTCGCCATCATGGAACACAACGCCGGCTACCCGGCGGTGCGCAAATGGAAGGCCGACTGGCAGCGGCAAAACCGGATTCAGGATCTCGAATACGTGCTGGAAACGGTGCCCTTCAACGAAACCCGTCTGTTCGCCAAACGGGTCTGGAGCGACCGGGTGATCGCCGCCGCTCTATTTGAAAAGCGAATGTCGAATATCGAATAACCAATATCGAATGTCGAAGTGAAGAAGAAGATATCGAATTCGGAGGAGGAGATCAAGAAGCAGATTCCGACTACTATCCTGCGGGCCGCTGAGCATATCGATCAATAGCGTGCGATCAGGCTGGTGCGTTGGCAGTGCGCCGGTTCGTTATTCGATATTTGTATTTTCTTCCCTTCCGCGGTTCGATATTCGTTAATCGATATTCGACATTCGCCTGTTCTTCACATTTGTCTTTTCTTCTTTCGCTCGTTTCCCAGGTAATTGGTGAGTTGGTGCCAGTCGGAAATCCTGGGGATGCCGCCATCGATGGGATCGGTGGGCTCGGCCGGGAGACCCGGGGCGAAGGGGATGTTGCGGTCGCGCACGTAAGTGGTCCAGACCGGTTGCAGGCCGGCGTTGCGGGCGCCGTGCACGTCGCATTCGGGATCGTCGCCGACGAACACGATGGATCCCGGTTCCAGTTGGAAACCGCGGCTCAGAGCTTCGAACGCGCGCGGGTGCGGTTTGCGGTAGCCGAGATCGCCGGAGATGATCACCAGATCGAACAACGGGGTCAGTTCCAACTGATCCAGAACGGCGCTGGCCGCCGGTCCATGAGTGAAGTTGGAAAGCAGGCCGAGTCGATAGTCCGGCCTCAGCGTTTCGAGCAGTCGGCGGGTGCCGGGGATGCGCCTGCTGAGTTCCAGAAAGGCGGAAAAGTAGGCCTCGACCGCCGCGGCAATCCGCCGGTCGTCCGGCATCACGTTCGAACCCAGGGCGGCGAGAGCATCGCTGATCCAGAAGCGGTTGTGGGTTTCGCGGCCGTCGATTCGGGTTTTGGCCACGTGGTCCAGGGCCGCCTGCCGGTGAGCCGCGGCGAACACTTGTTCATCGACCTCCAAACCATTTCGCGCTAAACTGGCGACCAGCCGGCCGAGGGCGACTGGGAGCGCGTCCGGTTCGACCGTGATCAGGGTGTTGAAGAGATCGAAGGCGACGGCCTTGACGGCATTCATGCGGTTCCTTTCGACGCCGAGTTGTTCAAATCGGGCGCGGTGTGGGATTGGCGGACGAGCGGCTCGGCTCCGGCGGCCGCTCGCCTACTCTAGCACGGCCGCCCTCTGGGGGCAAAGTTCCACAGCCAGAGCCGGATATTCGACATAGTGGCTTCGTCCCATGGGCGCCAGATGGAGCATCACAACCGTAGGTCAGGGTGCGCGCAGCGTTCCCTGACTGGTGTGGTGAGGGCACGGTAGGCGGATCGTGTCAGGTAGCTCCCGCTGGTCGCAACCTGACCTACGGTGGCCATTACGCCGCGGGCGTGGCTGTGTTCCTACCCCGTAACCGGTCCGGTTTTATGTCGAATATACAGAGCCAGAGCGGCGACGTTGCCCGGTCGGAAACGGCAGCGTGAACCGAAAAGCCGGGGCCATGCCCTAACGGGCACGCTACAAGCCATGCTCGTTGAGGATGAAATCCCTCAATTATTTGGGCTTTTTCCTGGGAGCGCGGGCATCTTGCCCGCATTTGCCAATGAACGATTTCATCCTGAACCGCTATGGTTGGTTGTTTGCGCCTTGACGTCTTGGCGTCTTGGCGTGAGCTGGATGTTTGGGGTCGCGGCGGATCCTGTTCGAAGGAAAGGTGTTCGACCATGCCATCGCAACTGATTCTGTACCACGGCAATCGGTTGGAAAACCTGGCCGAGGTTTTGGCGGAGGTGCTCCGGCAACCGCTCCGGTCGCCCTTTGACCGGGAACTGATCGTGGTTCAGAGCAAGGGGATGGAACGTTGGATTTCGCTGCAACTGGCGACCCGCTGGGGGATCTGCGGCAATTGCGAATTTCCTTTTCCCACCGCGATCTTGCAGAGGCTCCATGGGGCGGTGCTGGGGGACCTTCCGGAACGGTCTCTGTTTGATCCCGATCTCCTGCTCTGGCGGATCTTGCAAGCTCTGCCGGAATTCCTCGAAGCATCCGACTTTGCGCCGCTCAAACGTTATCTGGCCGACACCGAACCGGGGACCTTGCGCCGGATCCAATTGGCTGAACGGATCGCCCGCACCTTCGATCATTACCTGGTGTATCGCCAGGATCTGTTGCAGCGCTGGCGAGACCAGCCGGAATCCGCCAGTGAATCGGAACCGGCCCGGTGGCAGGCGCGGCTCTGGCGGCATCTGACGGCAGCAGCATCGGACCTTGACCCGGTGTCGATTACCCGTCGCTTTTTCGAACAGTTGAGCGCAACCGGACCGAAGGAACGGACCGAGCGGGAACGGCTGCCGGAACGCCTCTCGGTATTCGGCATCTCCTACCTGCCGCCGCTCTACCTCGAGGTCCTCAGCGCCGTATCCCGGTTGGTGCCGGTGCATCTGTTCGTGCTCAATCCATGCCGTGAATACTGGTTCGATATCGTTTCCGAAGCGCGGCGGGATCGCCGCCTGGAACCACTGTTTTCGGAACCCGCCGCGGATCCGGATGACCTCCACCTGGATTCCGGCCACCCGCTGCTCGCTTCCCTGGGCAGCCAGGGGCGGTATTTTTTGGGTCGCGCCCATGAACTGGCGGCGCAAACCGTGGAGCTTTTCGAAGATCCGCGCCGGGACACGTTGCTCGGCCGGCTGCAGAACGCGATCCTGCAGCTCGAACCCGAACCCGCCGCCAACCCCGGACCGCCGACCGAAGATCCCGCGGCGCCTTCGATCCAGGTCCATTGCTGCCACTCTCCGATGCGCGAAGTGGAAGTGCTGCACGACCGGTTGCTCGATCTGTTCGCCCGCGACCCCAGCCTGAAGCCGGCCGATGTGCTGGTCATGACCCCCGATATTGAAACCTACGCCCCTTACATCCAGGCCGTGTTCGACGCGCCGGCCGAGGACACCGCGCGGATTCCCTATTCGTTGTCGGATAGGAGCGCGCGCCGGGAAACCCCGGAAGTCGAGGTCCTCCTGACCCTGCTCGAACTGGCCGAAAGCCGCTTCAGCGCTCCCCATGTGCTGGATTTCCTGGCCCGGCCGATGGTCCGGACGGCGTTCGGGATCGGTGCGGCGGAGCTGGATACGATTGTCGCCTGGGTGCGTGAAAGCGGCATCCGCTGGGGCATGGACGAAACTCATCGGCAGCACATGGAACTGCCGCCGACCCGGGAAAACAGCTGGCGCGCCGGGCTCGATTCCCTGCTGCTGGGTTACGCCCTGGCGCCCCGGGGACCGGAATTGGTGGCTGGCATCTCGCCGGCGGCCGGAGTCAGCGCCGGAGACGGCCCCCTTTTGGGCAACCTGGCCTGGTTCGTGGAAACCCTCTACCGGCACCTGCGCTCGCTCGCCCAACCGGCTGCCCCGGCCGTCTGGGCGAAGCGGCTCTTGGAGTTGGTGGATCAGTTCATGAGCCCGGATGAGTCTGACCCGATCGCCCTGGATCGGCTCCGGGCTGTTGTGACCGAACTGAACGATTGGCAGCAGGTGAGCGGCTTTTCCGGTGAACTGGAAGGCCCCGCGCTGCGCTGGCTGCTCGAACGCCGGTTCGATCGGGGCGGTGCCGGGTTCGGATTTCTTGGCGGCGGGGTTACGGTCTGCGCCATGCTGCCGATGCGCAGCATCCCGTTTCG
>MNZR01000081.1 GCA_001873705.1 Syntrophobacteraceae bacterium CG2_30_61_12 | reverse complement strand
GCCTTCATTTCCCTGATCACCTTGATTTCGATGGCCGGAGTCGCGCTCGGAGTGACGGCGCTGATCGTGGTGCTGGCGGTCATGAACGGCTTTCAGGAAGACCTGCGCGAGCGGATCTTGGGGGTCACCTCCCACGTGGTGGTTGGGAGCTATCAGGGGGCCATTGCCAACTATCGCGAAGTGTCCGAGCAGGTGCAAGAGGAAGCGGGAGTGGAAGCCGCCACCCCGTTCATTTACACCCAGGTCATGATCAGCTCGGGCCAGGCCAGCTCCGGAGCGATCCTGCGCGGCATCGATCCGGCCACCGCCGGCGCGGTGATCCGCCTGGACAGCAATCTGACGGCCGGTACCCTGGATGACTTGAACACCGCCGCCGGCACCGCCGGCACCACCGGTACCGCCGGCGCTGCCGATGCCGAAGACCCCGCTCGCCCCGGCCTGATCCTCGGCGTGGAACTGGCCAATCGGCTGGGGGTGGCGGTGAACGGCTGGGTCACCCTGATCACCCCGGGGGGCCGGATCACGCCGCTCGGCCGGATGCCGAAAAATCAGATGTTCCGGATTGTGGGCCTGTTCAAGTCCGGCATGTATGAATACGACAACACGCTCGCCTACACCAGTCTGCAGGCGGCGCAGAAATTCCTTGGCAGCAGCGACACCGCCACCGGGGTGGAACTGAGGGTTACCGACATCTACAGTGCCAGTTCCATTTCCGAGCGGCTCCGGCAGCGCCTGACCTTCCCCCTGTGGGTCCGCGACTGGGTGCAGATGAACCACAATTTGTTTTCCGCCCTGAAATTGGAAAAAGTGGTCATGTTCATCATCCTCACTTTGATCGTGCTGGTAGCGGCTTTCAATATCGTCAGTTCCCTGATCATGCTGGTGATGGAAAAAACGCGTGACATCGCGATCCTCAAGGCCATGGGCGCGACCACCGCCAGTATCCGCAAAATTTTCGTGCTGGAAGGCCTGATGATCGGGATAGTGGGAACCGCACTGGGGCTTCTGGGTGGCTTCGGACTTTGCACCCTGCTGAAAAACTATCAGTTCATCGAACTGCCCCGGGATGTCTACTACATCTCCACCCTACCCGTGCATTTGCAGCCGCTGGACGTGGTCGTTATCGCCATTTCGGCCGTCACCATCTGCCTCATTGCCACGGTGTACCCGTCCTTTCAGGCCGCCCGACTGAACCCGGTGGAAGCGCTGCGCTATGAATAATGTGGCTGACGCCGTGCTGGTGCATGCGCTGGGGATCGGCAAGACCTTTGATAACGGACCGCAGCGCGTGGAACTGTTCAAGGATGTGGAACTGATCCTGCGCCGCGGCGAACGGTTGGCGATCGTAGGCGCCTCCGGGGCCGGCAAATCGACCCTGCTGCACATCCTGGGTGCGCTCGATCGGCCCAGTTCCGGCAAGGTCCTGCACGGCGGCCAGGACGTCATGCACTGGGACGAACGGCGGCTGGCGGGCTTTCGCAACCGCCACATCGGTTTCGTGTTCCAGTTCCATTATCTATTGCCTGAATTCAGCGCCCTGGAAAACGTCATGATGGCCGCCTTCATCGCCGGCATCCCCCGCAAGGAAGCCGAACAGAAAGCGACGCATCTGCTCACCCGGCTCGGCCTGACCGAGCGCATGCGGCATCGGCCCAACGAACTATCCGGCGGCGAACAGCAGCGGGTGGCCGTGGCCCGAGCGCTGGTGTTGGAACCGCAACTCTTGCTGGCCGACGAACCCAGTGGTAATCTGGACACCCGTACCGGCCGACGGCTCCACGAACTGCTGGTGGAATTGAACGAACAGCTCGAACTGGCCATGGTGGTGGTGACCCACAACCAGGAACTGGCCGCCATGATGCACCGCACCTTGATCCTGGCCGACGGTCAACTGAAGGTCCAGGCCCATTGGCCTGAGCACCTTCCCGAAAGCCCAGGCAGCCACCATCGGCCGGCCCAAGTACCGGATCGCTAACCCAGGGAGTGGAGGAGACCGCTTGACCATCCTCAAAAAAATCGGCCTGTTGACCGCAGTGCTGTTGCTCCTGGCTCCGGCCGGCAGGGCCGCTGCCCAACCGGATACCTCGACCCCGCAGTCGCCCAGTCCGAAAGTGGCGGTGTTCCCTTTTGCGGTTTTTGGACCGGACCCGAGCGGCAGGCTTGGCCAGGGACTGCAAGACCTGATGATTCGCCGGCTCGAGGAAGAAGGCGTGCAGGTGCTGAGCCGCGAGCAACTGCAACGCGCGGTCGGGACCTCCGGCGCCGTTGCGAGCGACGCTCAGGCGCGCACGCTCGGCCGCCGGGCCGCGGTCCAGTTCGTGATTTACGGCGCCCTGAGTCAGGTCGGCGAGCAAATCAGCGCGGACGCTAAACTGGTGGATGTGAGCGGGGACAAACCGACCCGCCCCCTGTATTCGGAACAAAGGGGTACGGAAAACCTGGCCGCGGCCGGGCAAGAACTGGTTCAGCAAGCCCTGGTGCATCTCCTGTCAAAGGCCGTGATCGCCGACGTGAAGGTACGCGGCAATGACCGGATCGAAGTGGACGCCATTCTGGTGGCCATTGAAAGCAAGAAGGGCGATGTGCTGCGGCCCAAGACGGTTCAGGAAGACATCAAAAAAATTTACCAGATGGGCTATTTTGAAGCGGTCAACGCCGATGTGAGCGACGGCCCGAACGGCAAAATCCTCACCTTCGAGGTTCGGGAACAGCCCTCGGTGATCGAGGTGAAGATCACCGGTAATAAGAAGATCAAGGAAAAGGATATCCTCGCCGCGATCACCACCAAGGCCTTCACCGTTTTGCAGAAGAACGTGGTGAATGATGACGTCCAAAGGATCCTGAGGCTTTACCACGAAAAAGCCTATTTCAATGCCGTGGTGGATTCCGCCATCACCTTCCCCAAGGACCCGCGGCAGGCGACGGTGGCTTTCACGATTCAAGAAAACAAGCGGATCTACATCAAGGACATTCGGTTCTCCGGCAATCAGAAGATGTCTTCCTGGCGCCTCCGCATGGTCATGGAAACCAAGGAACGCGGCGTGTTGTCCTGGTTCACCGACCGCGGGGTGCTGAAAGACGATGTCATGAACACCGATATCGAGAAGATCACCGCCTTTTACCACGACCGTGGCTATATGAGCGCCAAGGTGAGTTCGCCCGCGATCGATCGCCAGGATGACGGCTTTATCATTGACATCGTGATCGACGAGGGGCAGCGCTTCAAGGTCGAGTCGATCGGCATCAGCGGGGAATTGCTGGAGAACAACGACGAGATTCTGAAAAAACTGGCCCTCAAACCGAACCATTACTTCAGCCGGGAAGATCTGCGCAAGGACATCGACACGATCACCACGGCCTACATGGACCAGGGCTTCGCTCAGACCCAGATCGATCCCCGGATCACCCAGAACCAGGAAAACGCTACCACCGCAATCGTGTTTGAAGCCAGTCAAGGGCCGAAGATGCGCATCGAAGGGATCTCCATCACCGGCAACACCAAGACCATGGACAAGGTGATCCGCCGCCAGATGAAGCTGGTGGAAGGGGACCAGTTCAGTTCCACCAAACTGCAACGGAGCAATCTCAACCTGCGTAAACTCGACTACTTCGAGGAAGTGGAAATCGTACCGGAACCGGGCAGCGACCCGGAGTCCATGAAGCTGCGCATCAAGGTAAAGGAAAAACCCACCGGCGCCATCAGCATCGGTGGCGGCTATTCTTCCGATGACGGGGTGTTCGCCGTCGGCGAAATCATTCAACGGAACCTGTTCGGACGCGGCCAGTACCTGGGATTCAAAGCCTATCTCGGAGGCAAGAACACCCAATACCGGGTGAGTTTTGTCGAGCCCTATTTTCTCGATACCCAATATTTCGCCGGGATCGATGTGTATAACTGGTACCGGGAATACACCGATTTTACCAAGGACGCCGTCGGCACCAAGCTGAAGATCGGCCATCCGTTCGGCGAGTGGAGTCGGTGGACCCTCTACTACGGGATCGAGGACGCTCTGGTGAAGGATGTTGCCGATGATGCCTCCCTGCTGATCAAGGATCAGGAAGGCCGGCAGATCCTCAGTACGGTGTCCGGCAAGGTCGAACGCGATTCCACCGACCATCCGTTCATACCGACCTCCGGGTCGATCAACGAATTCACCATCGAATATTCGACCCCATACCTGGCTTCCGACAGCGATTACGTCAAGTTCATCGCCAATTCCGGCTGGTATTATCCGTTGTTCTGGAAGTTCATCGGCTACGCCCGGGTGAAAGCCGGCTACATCGAGGAACTGGATAGCGAACACCCGATTCCCATTTTTGAGCGGTTCTTCCTGGGCGGAATGAATTCGCTGCGCGGCTGGGGCTGGGGCGAAGTGGGACCGAAGGACCCGGCAACCGGAGACGTGATCGGCGGCACCTCGTTCGGCCTGATGAATCTGGAACTGCAGTTCCCGCTAATCGAAAAAATCGCCATGCTGGGCGTGGTTTTCTACGACACGGGCAACGCCTTCGACGACGGCGAAAGCTTCGACGTATCGTCTTTTCGCAGCGACGTCGGCCTGGGCATCCGCTGGAATTCGCCGCTGGGGCCGCTACGCATCGAGTACGGGCACAAATTGGATCCGGATGATGACGAATCCTCCGGGAAATGGCAATTCTCAATGGGAGCAATGTTCTAGGAGAACAAACATGAAGAAATCAGGATTGATCATCTTTTGTTGTGCCGCCTTTCTGGCTTTGGCAATATCACCGGCCATGGCTTTCGGGGCCTCCCCCAAGATCGGCTATTTCGACCTCCAGACCGTGCTGGATAAATCCAGCGCCGGCAAGCGCGCGAAAGCCAGCTTCGAATCGGAACAAAAATCCATCAAGAGCGGAGTGGAAGAAAAATCCAGGGAATTTGAAAAACTGAAACAGGATTTCGACAAGAAGAAATCCCTGATGGATGACAAGGCGAAGCAGGAAAAAGTGACGGCACTCCGTAAAGCGCAGGCCGAAGGCGAACAGACCGTGGCGGAGGCGCAAAACAGGCTGGTCAAGAGGTCCCAGGAACTGACCAAGCCGATCGTCGACAAAATCCTCGATATTGTTAGGGATATCGGTAAGAAAGACAGCTATGATCTGATTCTCGAGGTGCAGAAAAGCGGCATCGCTTATGCCACTGAAAAAGCTGATCTGACCGACACGGTCCTCCGAGAACTGAACAAGGTCATGCCCTAATCCGTTCGCTGCCGGCCGGCGCCGGGGCTCGACCGCCACGGCCCGACCGGTCTTGCGAAAAGGTCGGGAGAAGGCACCAATGACAAGTTACCGACTGGGAGAACTGGCTGAGCGTCTTGGGGTTCGACTGAAGGGCGATCCGGACCTGGTGGTGCGTGGGATCGGCACGCTGGACCAGGCCGGGAGCGATCAACTGAGCTTTCTCGCCAACAAGCATTACGAACATCTGCTGGCGACCACGCGGGCGGCGGCGGTGATCGTCGATGCCGCGCATGAACAACTGGAACGCACCTTGCTCATCGCCGAGCAGCCTTATGTGGCGATGGCCCGTGCGGCCCAGTTGTTTGTCCCGCCGATTGCCCTCAAGCCCGGGGTCGATCCTCTGGCCTTTGTCGATCCGACGGCGGAACTTGCCGACGACGCCCGGATCGGACCGCTGGCCCAGGTCGGCGCCGGTTCTCGGATCGGGGCCGGCAGCGTGATTTATGGCGGCGCTTATATCGGGCGCGAGGTGGTGATCGGGCGCGATTGTCTGATTTACCCCAACGTCAGCATTCTCGACCGCTGCCTGCTCGGCGATCGGGTGATCGTGCACAGCGGTACCGTGATCGGCAGCGACGGCTACGGCTTCGCTCAAGACCAGCGCGGCCGCCATGTGAAGATCCCGCAGACCGGCCTGGTCCAGGTCGACGACGACGTGGAAATCGGCGCCAATTGCTGCGTCGATCGGGCGACCTTCGGGCGCACCTGGATCCAGCGCGGCTCCAAGATCGACAACCTGGTGCAGATCGCGCACAACGTGGTCATCGGCGAAGACGCCCTGCTGGTGGCTCAGGTGGGCATCGCCGGCAGCACCCGAGTGGGCCGGCAGGTGGTGCTGGGCGGCCAAGTCGGCGTCGCCGGCCACCTTTCGATCGCCGATGGCGTGCGGGTCGGCGCTTCATCCGGTGTCGCTCATTCGATCGATGCGACCCAGGACGTGCTCGGTTCGCCGGCGGTCCCGATCAAGGAATGGATGCGCACCTATGCCAACATCCAGCGCCTGCCCAAGCTCAAGGATCAGGTGCGCGCCCTGGAACAGCGTCTGGCCCGCCTGGAGCAGGCCGCGGCCGCCGGCGCCGCGGACCCCGAGGCCATGGAGTGAGCCCTATGCACGCAGACATTCTCAACATCATTCGGACCCTGCCCCATCGCTATCCGTTCCTCATGGTGGACCGGATCCTGGAGGTCACCGCGGACAGTATCGTGGGGCTCAAAAACGTGACCTACAATGAACCGTTCTTTCTCGGGCACTTTCCGGATCATCCGGTGATGCCCGGAGTATTGATCATCGAAGCCATGGCTCAGGTGGGCGCCTATTTCGGATTCGAGGTGCTCGACATCGGCAAGAACACCCCGGTTTACTTCATGGGCATGGACAAGGTCCGGTTCCGCAAGCCGGTGCGCCCCGGCGACCAACTGATCCTCAAGCTGCAACTGCTGCGCCGCAAGGGCTACATCATCAAGATGCGGGGCGAAGCCCTGGTCGACGATCAACTGGTGGCGGAAGCCGAATTGATGGCGACCATGGTGGTGCCGAAGTCGGCCGAAGACCAATAGCAACGACGAGCAACCATACTTTACGCGGCCATGAATTGCGCTTTTGGGGGAGAGTTTTACTTGACAGGATTGACCTCGACTTTGGCCATTTTTATGTTTTTGGAATTCAAGTTGCTCAATGCTTGATCATTTTGGTGTAGGAATTAGGTGAAGTTATGATCGAAATACGAGTTCACCTAA
>MNZR01000233.1 GCA_001873705.1 Syntrophobacteraceae bacterium CG2_30_61_12 | reverse complement strand
AGGCCCAGACCGCTGCCGCCTGTCTTGGTGGTGAAGTAGGGATCGAAGATCTTGGTCAGGTGTTGCGGTTCGATCCCGATACCCTGATCGGAGATCGTAATTTCCACATGCGGCCCGGTGATCTGGGGCAGGCTACCCGGTTGCGGCGCGCTCCGATTGACCGCCGTCACCCGGACCACGCCGCCCTTGGGCATGGCCTGGATGGCGTTGATCATCAGGTTGTTGATGACCTGGGTGAGCTGCGATTTGTCGGCTTCCACCGCCCACAGGTCGTCGGCGATGTGATACTCCACCAACACATTGGCGCCGCGGGTGACAAAGCTCACCGAGTCACGGATGCAGTCGCCGATCGATTCGGTTTTCAGGATCGGGGCCCCGCCCTTGGCGAAGGTGAGCAGTTGCTGGGTCAGTTCGCGCGCCGCGGTGGTGGCTTTCTCGGCGTTGTCGAGGCGCCTGACCAGGGTATCGTTGGTGGCGCCGGCGACCATTCGGGCCAGGGAGATGTTGCCCAGGATGGCGGTCAGGATATTGTTGAAATCGTGGGCGATCCCGCCCGCCAGGATGCCGATGGATTCCAGCTTCTGGGCCATCAGCAGTTCATCTTCCATCTGCCGCTTTTCGGTGATGTCTCTCGCGGCGTGAACCATTCCCGTAAAGCCCCCGGCCTGGTTGAAGATGGGCCAGGTGGTGACGAAAAAGGTCCGGCCGGACCGGCCGTGGCGGATTTCCGCGTTGTGGGGCAGATGATCCTGCAGGGTCTTCAGGCCCGGACAATGCTGACAGGGCTTGCCTTCAGTGGAAAACAACCGGTAGCATTCCTGCCCGATGAGGTCCTCCGGTGCGGCGTTCAAACTTCGAGCGGCGGCCAGATTGAGGCGCACCAGCCGCGGATTCGGATCCTGAATGGTCAGTATATCCTCGATGGCGTCAAAGGTCCGCTCCCACTCTTCCTTGGCCCGCCGAACCTGTTGCTGGATCCGCTCCTGCTCGGTGACGTCGGAGATGGTCACCACCGCCCCTTCGTCCGGGAGCAGGCTGCGGCGGAACTTCACCAGCTTGCGGCGGCCGTCGCGGCAGGTGATCTCGAATACCCGGTTGCCCCCCTGACCGCCACCTCGCCAGGCACGCACCGCCGCGCGGCGCTGCTCCGGGTCGGGATAGACCAGCTGGAACCAGTTATCGAGGGTCTTGATATCCTGGGAGTGATAGCCGGTGATGCGGGCCAATTCGGCATTGGAATAAAGCAGTCGGCCATCCTGATCGAGCAGCTTCACCCCGTACGGGGCCTTGTCAAGGATCTTGAACAGGGTTTCCCGTTCCCGGCGCAGCGTTCGTTCCGCCTGCTTGCGCGGGGTGATGTCCTGCAAAATGGCCATGATCCCGGCTGGTCGGCCTTCCGGGTTCTGGTAGCAAGAGGCGCTTACCGTCACATCCAGCACCTGGCCGGAACCGCTCCGAACTTTCGATTCCCAGCCGGAAATTGCGGCCCCGGCCGTCGCCTGCCGGAACCGTTCCGCCATCCGCACACGTTCTTCGGGCGCAAACCAGGGGAAGCCGGGTTCGGCGATGGCCGCCAGTTCGAGTTCGAACATCCGGGTGTAGGCCGGGTTCACATAGGTGGGGATTCCCCCGAGATCGAAAATGATCACGGCATCGGGGGTCGAATTCAGCAGTGACCGATAGATCTGTTCGCGCTGATTCGATTCCTGGTAGAGATCGCGGAACGATTTTCGGAATCGGCGATCCGCTGGAGCATTTTTTCGATCTTGACAAACTGGTCCACCACCAGTTTGGCGGTGATTTCGGAAGCCCGCCGGGCCACTCTCACTTCTTCGCGAAGCAATACATTTTCTTCGGCCAGGACCGCCGGCGTGGCGCGGTTGATCAGGTCGAGTTCTGACTTCGGTTCAGGCAACCAAGTGCTCCCTGCGACAGCGGTTGATTGGACAACCCTTTGGATGATGGCAAATTCGGGTCGAATTGGGTCATCTAGCCAGGGTGTGAACGGTGCAAACCAGGCAGGCGTCAAACGAGCGGATCACATGCCCAACCGCGATGGGATTTTCCGGATCGGGCAGGGGCGTTCCCACCAGGGCCTGTTCCCATGGACCCCTGACCCCCAGGGTGTCCCGCGGAGAAGCGTTCCAGGTGGTGGGGGTGATGATCTGATAGTGGCGGATGGTGTTGTCGACGATTTTCACCCAGTGACCGAGCGCTCCCCGGGCGCCGTGGGTGAGGCCGCAGGCGTCGCCGTGAAAGTGCCCGGCCACCGGATGGTAACATGGCCTTTCGGGGGATATCTCGTTTAGCCAGGTTGCCATAACCGGAAGCAGTTCGGCCGGCCGCGGCAGGCGCGCCAATTGCCGGGTGAGCGCATTGGCGCCGGTGCGCTCGAGCAGATCGGTGAACAGCGGCTGGCCGGCCACCGCCAGTTCCGCCAGCGACCCGGTTGATCGGGATCGTCAGTTGATGGACTTGAGCCATTCGGTTCACTCCTCGCTAGACCCAGGTTTGCCTCTTGCGCAGTCGCTCCGGCGCCGCGGCCGCGGCCATGCCCTTGTAGGCCAGGTAATGGGCGCGATCGACGCCGTCCGGCAGTTCCAGGGGGATGCCTTCGATGTTGCGGGTGTGGAAAAACGGGTACGGGTGCGGGAAATCGGGTCGGGTGCAGCCGAAGCAGGGCACCCCCACCCGGGTCTTGGAACTGCGCCGGTTCCAGAGATACTTGTTGCAGGGCCCATGGGCCAGAGGGCCCTGGCAGCCCATGTGGAAAAACAGGCAGCCCTTATCACCGAAGTTTTTCTCTTCCACCCGGTATTCGTGGTATTCATTGCGCGTGCAACCCTGGTGCACCAACACGTTGAACCATTCCAGCGGCATGTTGTAGTCGTTCAAAGCGAGGTCGCGACCCCCGGCATAGGCGCCCAAAGCCCGGCCGAGATTTGCCGATCGGTACAGCCGGCGCCCAATCCCCGTGATCGGATGGCTTGGTGACCGCCGGCGCCGGTAAGGAACAACGCCGCCCACGCCTTCGCGAAGCCGATGCCGATCCGCGCGGTGCCGTCCCCGCGCCCCGACTTCAGCTGGTCCGTAGGCCCTTCAGGGCCGCGACGTATTCGCTCAACTGTCGGCGCCGATACTTCAATTCCAGGTGATCTTCCCGCCACTCGCGGAATTCCGGCCGCTCGCCGGCCACTCGGCGCTCCTCCAGGGCGAGCAGCAGGTCCTCCGTGGTCATGGCGTAGCGTTCTTCCCGATCCCGCAAGGCCTGCTCCAATCGTTTGATGAGACGCCGGCAGAGGGCAACCTCCCGGCCGATGGAAATCTCATATTCGTCGGTATGCATCGCTTCCCTCGGTAGCACGGCACGCGCCGGATTGCCTGGTTGATGACTTGGGCGATTTGAAGATCGGCGCCGGGTAAGGATAATGGTCCCGGACTTGGAGAATGACACGCCTACGAGAGCCACCAAGGTTCGGCTGTCATGGAGGAATTTTCTTGGCTTCGGCCTGGCTCAAGCCGGTTCGCTTTGAGTCGGCGCGTCGACCTTTTTCGCCATGGTGATGAAGCCGGTGTGAGCCACCATGCGGTCGGTGGGGCGAGCCCGCCGATCATCGATTTCCCAATCCCGTTTCAGTATTTCAAAGCTGCTCAAGCGGGAAAAACCATGGCGCCTGAGTTCCCGGTGGGTCAATTGCACCTGGCTAACCTGCGGACTGAGACTCACCAACAATCCACCGCGTTTGAGCGCGTGCGCGGCGGTTTCGACCGCCACCCAGGGTTCGGGAAGGTCCAGGAAAACCCGATCAACCGCACCGCGTAGCGCCACATCCTGAACATCAGCAACGATGATGGAGTGGTTCCGAGCACTGCCGTTGCCGAACCGCTGCACGTTGGCGCGCGCCATTTGGGCAAATTCCAGCCGGTTTTCCACGGAAATAAGCCGCCCCCGCGACCCGATCGCCCGCAGCAACGCAAGGCTGAGTGCTCCCGAACCGATTCCGGACTCGAGGACGGTGAGCCCCGGGTAGACGTCGCCATAGAACAGCATGGTTCCCAGATCCTTGGGGTAGATGATCTGGGTCCTCCGTTTCAACTTGAAGATGCAATCGCAAAGACTCGGGGTGAACAGGAACAACCTGGCGCCCTTGCCGGTCACCAGGGAATCGCCATCCGCCAGGCCGACCAGGCGATTGAGATCGATGGTGCCGAGATGACAACTGAAAGGTCCATCAACGATCTTCACCAGCCAGCTCCGCCCCTTCTGGGAAGTCACCAGCACGCGATCCCCATACTCAAACACCGTCGTTTCTCCCAGCTCTGTAATCCTTACCTCGGCACCGGCGGCATATTCCTTGCGGCAGGCCGCCGACCTCACCACGCTAGACCATGCCCCGCGCCGGCTTCATCGCCCTAGCCATGACCCACAACGCTATGGTACCCCCGCGGCCTGGGCAAACCACATGCCTAACGCCTCTCAATCGGAGCGGTTCAGGATGGCACGCGCAACCCTGTTGATGCAAGCGGAAAGGACAAAACCCCCTCGGGGTGCCGGCAAGAGTTCCAGGAAAAACGATCACCAATCAATGCGTCCAAGGACACTGAGAAAACCCTTTCTTTTCGAAGTTTTCTCAGTGTCCTCCCGCGCCCAAGCATGCCCCGGAAACCAGCTATCAGCGTGACGGTTCCATGCGCGTGGACGCCAACGGCGAAGGGCAGGCCAACTACTGGCCCAACAGCTTCGGCGCCCCGGGGCCCGATCCCGGCGTGAGCGAACCGGCCATGGCCCTCGATGGAGCCGCCGACCGCTATCCGTTCAAATTCACCAACGACGATTTCTTCAGGCCGGGGATCTCTATCGCAAGGTCATGACCGTCACCGACCGCGACCACCTGGTGGGCAACATTGTCACCCATCTGGGCGCCGCCCAACAGCGGATCCAACCGCGCCAGTGCGCCTTGTTTTGCAAAGCCGACCAGGACCACGGTCGGCGGGTGGCGGCGGGCATGGGACTGGATCCGGCCGGGGTGGAGGCGCTGGCCGCCATGAGCCGCGAAGATCGGGTGCGGGCCACGGCACAATGAATCGCGGTGGCCGCCACCGGCAAAATTTTGCCCGCGGTGAAATAAATGAAAATTCTGCTTGCTATTCAGTGAAAAGGGCACTATGCTCCGACCAACTCAATCGCGTCCCGTGCTCATGCGGCGGGAACGTTTAACCTGCAGGACCTGTTCATTTACCAAAGTGACATCCTCCAGATGAGAGATTGAGAAAAACTACAAAGAAAGGAGGATGGCACCATGAGCAATGGAACTGTTAAGTGGTTCAATGACCAAAAGGGTTTCGGCTTCATCGAGCAGGAAAACGGGCCGGATGTATTTGTTCATCATTCGGCGATCAACGCGTCCGGTTTCAAGAGCCTGAATGAAGGCGACAAGGTAACCTTTGACATCGAGCAGGGCAAGAAGGGCCCGGCGGCGGTTAATGTTACCGTAGTCTAGTTTCCTGTTAGGCAATGGAGGGCATTTCGCCGAGTTGGGGAAATGCCCTCCATTTGCGTCCGGGTTCCGCTCCCGCCAGTACCTTCCAAGGCACAAGAAATCCTGAGCAGCAATCAGCGGAAAGATCCCCTCAAGGGGAACCAAGAACCTGCAACAAGACTTTGAGAAACAATGGTTCGCGGGCGAGAGCCAAAGCAGGCCCCTGCCCATGCCCTTGTGATGGGCCTTCAGGATGGCTTGTTAATGCCGAAAATTAGAAAGATAATTAATTGGTTATGAATTTTAATGAATTTGATTTCGATGCCAGGATTGACCACAATCTGCAGGGGCTCGGCTACATCACGCCAACCCCGATTCAACTCCAGGCCATCCCCCCCATCATGCAAGGTCGCGACGTCGTCGGCGTGGCCCAAACCGGTACCGGTAAGACCGCGGCCTTTGCCTTGCCGATTCTGCAGAAGCTGTTGCAGCGCTCCGGCGGCAAACGGGGGCGGGTCCTGATCCTGGCCCCGACCCGTGAATTGACTGAACAGACCCACCAGGCCATTGACCTGCTGAGTTGCAAGACTCGGATCAGAAGCGTCAGCATTTACGGTGGCGTGAACATCAATCCCCAGATCGACGCGTTGCGCCGTGGAGTGGACATCGTTGCGGCCTGTCCCGGCCGCCTGCTTGACCATGTTCAGCGGCGCACCGTTGATCTTTCGACCATTGAAATCCTGGTGGTGGATGAGGCCGACCGGATGTTCGACATGGGGTTCCTGCCGGACGTGCGAAAAATCGTCGGTTGCCTGCCGGCGAACCGGCAGACTCTGCTGTTTTCCGCCACCATGCCGGAGGCCGTCAGGCACCTCACCAAAGAACTCCTGCGCGCTCCGGTGACCGTTCAGGTTGGTGATTCGGCCCCGGTAGCCACGGTTTCCCATACCTTCTATCCGGTGGCCAGCGATGGCAAGCGGGCTTTGTTGGAAAGGATCCTGACCGAAACCCGGACCGGTCCGGTGATCGTTTTCACTCGCACCAAGCATCGCTCCAAGACCCTGGCGCGGCAACTGGAACACAGCGGCTACGCGGCCGCCGCGCTCAATGGCAACCTGACCCAGAACAAGCGGCAACAGGCGCTTGACGGGTTTCATCAGGGCCGTTACAAGATCCTGGTGGCAACCGATATCGCGGCCCGCGGCATTGATGTCAGCAAAGTTTCCCACGTCATCAATTACGACATTCCCGACACCGTCGACGCCTACACCCATCGGATCGGCCGCACTGGTCGCGCCCGGGAAAAGGGCGAGGCCTTCACCTTCATCAGCGAAGCGGACCGGGGGTTGGAGCTTGCCATCAGGAAAGTGCTGGGAACCAAACTGCGGTATTGCCAAATGGCCCTTTAAGGGGAGCCGGGTCCAATTCCGGTCGCCGACACGGCCTGCGTTCCAGGTCCGGCTTGCCGCAGCCGGAGAAATTCGCTAAGTTGACGGCGGCGGATCGCAACGCGCGCGCCGGCCGCGGTGGCCGGGCGAGCTTTCCGAGCACCCGGAACGGTTGGAAGAGGACCAGATTCATGCTCAAGCACGTGGTCTTGATGAAATTCAAGAAGGATTTGCAACCCGGCGCCATCGACCAACTGGAACAGGGG
>MNZR01000324.1 GCA_001873705.1 Syntrophobacteraceae bacterium CG2_30_61_12 | reverse complement strand
TGGTGCCGTGCTTAGGCGCGTGGCGAAAATAAAACATCCACCACAACCAGCGGATCGTCATTCCCGCATGCTCTTAGCGGGAATCCATACCTGTTTAGCTTGAGAAGTTACGTTTTGTGTTCCCGCGGAGGCGCTGAGAGCGCGGAGAAGAGCCATGAAATCAACCTCCGCGTCTCTGCGTCTCCGCGCGGAAATGAAATTTTTAAGCCTTCACAAGTATTATAGATATAGTGCATTCCCGAAAACTGGATCAGGTGCTGAAGATGATTCGTCGGCGTACCCCCAAACCCGCCTGTCCGCCCGCCCGGGACTTCGGCGCCGGATGCTTCGCAACGGAAACAGAGGTCTTGATCATCGTTGGGGCCATTTCAAATAAGCACTACCACGGAGGCACAGAGGACACAGAGAAAGGCCAAGGTTTTTCTCCGTGTTATCCGTGCCTCCGTGGTGAAAGTTTTTTGCGGTGGCCGAAACGATGATCACCGCCGAACAAGAGAATAATTTGTGCCCCCACGATTATCTGCTAAAATGTAAACGAAAATCCGGCATGATTCAGCAATACCTTGCCGCGGGTAACAGTTGCCGCCGTCATTTCGGCAATATTCATGCATGCGGGAATGACGAACCGGTGTTACCGCCAGTTGAACCATGCCGAAAATTCGGAGCCAAGGAGGCCGCACATGCCGAAGCCGGAAGCGCAAAAGCTGTTCACTTACCGGGACTATTCGGAATGGGATGAAGGGCGATACGAATTGATCAACGGGGTGGTGCATGACATGACCCCGGCTCCGTCGAGAATCCACCAGGAAGTGTCCATTCAGCTCTTGCGGCAACTGTTGAACCGGTTGGACCGCCAAGCCCCTTGCAAGGTTTACGTTGCCCCCTTCGAGGTTCGCTTTCCCGATGCGGATGAAGCGGATCACAAGATACGGACGGTGGTTCAACCTGACCTTGCCGTCATTTGTGATTCATCGAAGCTCGACGACCGAGGCTGCCGTGGAGCGCCCGATTGGATCATCGAAATCGTCTCCCCTTCCACGGCATCGCAGGACTACATTCGAAAATTGGCCCTGTATGAAAAATACGGCGTTCGGGAATACTGGATCGTGCATCCGACGGACAGGATCGCCATGGTCTACACGATGGCCGAAGACGGTCGGTACGGAAGAGCGAAAATTTACTCCGCGGAAGACCGGGTGGAAGCGGCAGTGATCGAGGGGCTTGTGATTGACCTGGGAGAAGTGTTTGCATCCTGATATCCGCCTCGATGTTATGGCTGTTCAGGCCCTCACCGTCGGAACACCCTAACGGGCGTACCACCAAGGATGGGGCCTTGCCTGCCGCGGTCTTGAATCTCATATTGGGCTGGAGTAAGACTAGGCGTCCGGAACGGGCGGTGGCAGCGCCCGGCTCGAAGCAGGCAAGCGCCCGAGCCGCCCAACCGATGATGCGGTTACAGGAGGAATGACGCCTTCGATGAATGCCGATCCAGCGGCCGGCGGCAAACCGGCGCGGCCGAAAAAACTGATCCTGATCCAGCCCATGATGATGAAGGTGGTCTATGGGCTGATGCCCTGCTTTTTGGGTTCGGTGTATTTCTTCGGGCTCCGTTCGGTCGCCGTCACCCTGCTGGTGCTGCTGTTCGGCGTGGCCGCCGAAGCCGCCTTCGCCATTCCCCAGGGAAAACCGGTCACTTCGGCGGTGTTTGTCACCGGACTCATCTTTGCCTTGAGCCTCCCTCCCACCACCCCCTTCTGGATGGCCGCGGTGGGGATCGTTTTCGGGGTGGTGTTCGGTAAGATGGTGTTCGGCGGGTTCGGCTACAACGTCTACAATCCGGCCATGGTCGGACGCTGCTTCGTTTACATCAGCTTCCCGGTGGCCCTCACCAATCGCTGGGTGGCGCCCTTTGCCGCCGGTTCCGGGGGTTTCCTCGGCTGGACGCCGCCCCCCGATGCGATCACCGCGGCCACCCCGCTCGCGGCCATCCACACCGGTGGCGAGGTGCCGCTCGCTCACCTGTTCTGGGGCAATGTTTCCGGTTCGTTTGGGGAAACCAGCGCCGTTCTCATCCTGATCGGCGGCGCCTATATCCTGCTAGCCAAAGTGGCGCCCTGGCGACTGGCCTTGAGTTGCCTCATGGGCGGCTTCCTCACCGCCTTCCTGCTGCATGCGGCGGGGGTCCCGGGAGTGCCCCGGCCGCTCACCTTCCTCTTGGCCGGGTCGTTTCTGTTCGGCGCCCTGTTCGTGGTCACGGAACCCATTTCCGGCCCCAAGACCAAACCGGCCCAATGGATTTACGGGTTCGTGATCGGTAGTCTGATCATTTTGCTCCGCCGCTATTCGAATTTTCCGGAAGGGGTCATGTTCTGCGTGCTCTTCATGAACACCTTCGTGCCCATTCTGGACATCGGGGTGCGCACGCTCCAGCGGAAACCCGCGGCGAGGCCGGTGTCATGAACAAAAAACGGATTTTTTCGGTCGCCTACATGTTTGCGATCACCCTCGCCTTCACCTCTGTGGTGAGTGCCATTCATCTAGTCAATCAAGACAAGATCAAAACCAACGAACGCGCGCGCCTGCAAGGCATCGTGCTCGAGGTGCTGGGCATCCGGGCGCCGGCCGGGAGCACCCGGGCCCAGGTGAGCGACCTGTTCGACGCGCGGGTGAAAACCGTGCAGTTGGAAGGCCGGAGTGTCTACGTGGGCCTGGCCGCGGACGCCAGGACCGTGATCGGCTATGCCTTCGGGGTGTCCGGTCCGGGCTTTTGGGGGCCCATTTTTGGGATGATTGGGATCGATCCCAAACTCGAGCGGGTCCTGGGAATCGCCTTTTACGACCACGGCGAAACCCCGGGGTTGGGCGGGCGCATCACCGAACACTGGTTCACCGCTCAGTTCGCGGGCAAGCGCCTGGAAGCCACGGGTCCGGGGCAACGCTACTTCACCCTGAAGCGGCCCGGCACCAGTCAGGGTCCCAATGAACTCGATGCCATCACCGGGGCCTCCGGAACCAGCAACAAACTGGAACTTTTTCTCAACCGCAATCTGGGGGATACCCTCCCCTGGCTGCGCGCCCAGCAGGCGAAGGGGGTGCTCTAGCCCCACCGGCGAAAATCCTCCCGCCCATCGGTATCGGTATCGGTATCGGTATCGCTCTCGCTATCGGCCTCGCTGTCGCTCACGATCCCGATAGGAAGCCCGTCGTTAAGGAGTCTTTATGGCCAAGGCCAAAGCCGCACAGATCTTCATCAAGGGGTTTTGGGAAGAAAACCCGGTGTCGCGGCAGATCCTCGGGATCTGTTCCGCGCTGGCGGTGACCAATCTCATGACCAACACCCTGATCATGGGGGTGAGTCTCATCTTCGTCACCGCCATGTCGAACGTCACCGTATCGGCCCTACGCAACGTCACCCCGGCCCGGATCCGAATGATGGTGCAGGTGTTGATCATCGCCTGCTACGTGATCGTGGTCGATATCGTGCTCAAGGCCTATCTGCCGGATATCAGCCGGGCTCTTGGTCCCTATGTGGGGCTCATCATCACCAACTGCATCATCATGGGCCGCTGCGAAGGCTTTGCCCGCGGCAACCCGGTGTGGCCGTCGTTGGTGGACGGGATCGCCTGTGGCGCCGGCTATGCCGCGGTCCTGCTGTTGGTGGCCTTTATCCGGGAACTGCTGGGATTTGGCAGCCTGTTTGGGGTGCCGGTGCTGCCCGCCGACTGGACCCGCTGGACCATCATGGTCATGGCCCCGGGCGCCTTTTTCGTGCTCGGCGCCATCATTTGGCTGGTGAGTAACCTCGGGCCCAAACCCAAGAAAGCCTGATCGGCAGGAAAGGTCCAATCATGGAAGGGACCCTCGGCGCCCCGACGATCCTGTTTGCCGCCATCTTCACCAACAATATCCTGCTCACCAATTTCCTCGGCATGTGCTCGTTTCTCGCCATTTCCCGGGAAATCAAGTCGTCCATCGGCCTCGGCATGGCGGTGACCTTCGTGATGACCTGCACCGCCGCGCTCAATTACCTGGTCCATTACTACCTGCTGGTGCCCCTCGATTTGGTGCACTTTCGCTACATCGTGTTCATCGTGGTGATTGCGGCGTTCGTGCAACTGGTGGAAATGCTGATCGAACGTTTCTCGCCGCTGCTCTATGTGGTGCTCGGCGTGTTTCTGCCGCTGATCACGGTCAACTGCGCGATCCTCGGGGTGGTGCTGTTCATGATCATCCGCAATTATTCCTTCCTCCAGTCGGTCGCCTACGGGCTCGGCGGAGGGCTCGGCTGGACGCTGGCGATTGTTGCCTTGAGCGGGATCCGCCAGCGGCTCGCGCAGGCGCCGATCCCCCAGCCGCTGCAAGGGGCCGGCATGACGCTGATCATCGCCGGACTGATGGCGCTGTCCTTCATGGGCTTCAGCGGTATGATCCAGATGCAGTGAGGGGGGGGGGAGTGACTCGATGACCCAAGTGCTGCTCGGACTTCTCGCCCTCAGCGGACTCACCTCGGTGCTGGCGGTGTTGCTGGAAGTCGCCGATTCCTATCTGGCCGACTACGGCGAATGCACCATCCGGATCAACGATGGGGACAAGGAACTCCAGGTCCAAGGCGGCAACAAGCTGCTGGGGACGCTCATGGACGCCGGGATCTTCATCCCTTCGGCCTGCGGCGGGCGGGGCAGTTGCGGGTTGTGCAAACTGAGGGTCCTGGACGGGGGCGGGCCGATCCTACCGACCGAAACCCCGTACATGAACGCCGCCGAACTCCAGGACCAGGTGCGCCTATCCTGCCAGGTCAAGGTGCGCAATGATCTGGCCATCCGGATCCCGCCCGAGCTGTTTCTGATCCGCGCTTATCAAACCCGGGTCGCGGAGCTGCGCGATCTCACCCATCAGATCCGGGAAGTGCGGCTGCACCTGGAAGATCCGCCTGAGATCACGTTCAAACCCGGTCAGTACATCCAGTTGGTGGTCCCGGAATACGAAGGTTCGCCGGAACCGGTGTATCGGGCCTATTCGGTGGCTTCGGCGGCAAGCCGGCCAGGTGAAATCAAGCTGGTGATCACCCGGGTGCCCAACGGATTGGCCACCACCTACGTGCACCACTACCTGAAGGAAAGGGACCCGGTCACCATCAACGGTCCCTACGGCGATTTTTACCTGCGCCAAAGCGATCGCGAGATGGTGCTGATCGGCACCGGTTCGGGGCTGGCCCCGCTGCTGTCGATTCTTTATCAGATGGCCGATGAAGGGATCAGCCGCAAGGTCACTCTCTATTTCGGGGTTAAGGAAAAGAGGGACTTGTTCTACCAGGATGAAATCCAGGCCCTGGCCGAACGCCTGCCGAATTTTCGCTACGTCCCGGTGCTCTCGGAACCGGCCCCGGAAGACCAGTGGCAGGGGGAAACCGGTTACGTGACCGGGGTGATGGTGCGCCAGGTGAGCGACGGCTCCCGGGTGGAAGCCTATCTGTGCGGCAATCCCCTGATGATCGATGCCGCCGTGAAACTACTGAAACAGGTCGGAGTGACCGACGAACGCATTTTCCACGACAAATTCGCCTGACCGAAGCGGAGGCCGCCATGGGCAAATATCCCGTCTATCAAAGCCCGGACCTGGACCAGGTGGAAGCCCGGATGCGCCCGAGCCCCGATTTCCGCCACGGCTATCTGGGCCGCGATCAGCGCCGGCTGATCCAGATCTTGACCGCCGGCGAAGCCCGGGTGCGGGCCTTGGGCCTGAGCCACGAAGCCATCGCCGACCGGCTCGACCAACTCACCCTGGGCGCCCAGAGCGGCTATGGGGAAACGGTCCTGCTGGAACAGAAGTACATCGTCACCGCGACCGTGGCGCGCGGCAAAATCCCCTGCCCCTGGGATCACCCGGGGCTGTATCGCAAGACCCATATCGATCTGCGCCGAACCGACAGCGACGATCGCCTGGTCTGGACCGATCTCTCCATTCATCTCATTCGCGAACACGGCTTCTATCAGGGGGAAGGCAGTCCCTACCGGCTCGATCCGGAAGCGATCCACCGGGTCCTGTTCAGGTGAGGTGATAAGAAATCGCTCTCTGACGAATGTGAGTCAGGATGCAGGGCCACGGATCAATTCCTGGGCGATGAAATTGGTGAAGTCCGCCAGGTCATCCAGATGGTTCTCGATCACGTCGATCAGCAGCCGAATGTCAAGATTCTGATATTCATGCACCAAGATGTTGCGGAATCCCACCATATGTTCAAGATCGGCCGCAAGGTCCCGGGGAATGATCCCATTTTGAGCTAGCATCCGGAAGCTTTCCTTGGACTCTTTGGGAAGACCGAGCTTCCTTACCCGTATCGCATGATTGGCGAGATCGATGCATTGCTCACAGGCGCGCTGGAGGTTCACTGCAATGGCATCCTGTTTGAAATAGTCGGCTTCGAACGGCATCTCGGCGGGCAGCGCGTAGTAGACCCGAATCTGTTTGATGCACCGTTCGATGCGCTCCTTTTTATTCAGGACGATATCATCCATCACGCAATAAACCTCCCCGTAGCCAAAGCGTCCCGCACGATCTCGGCCCGTTCCTCGTTCAGTTTCTGATAATAGGACAGGGTCAACATTTCAAACTCATCGGCGGCATATTCGTCTGTATGATAAATTCTACGGTCGGATACCACGATTTCCTTCTGAAGAACCGTGGGGACCCGGCGCAGATTGATCAAATCAACGTTTTTATTCAATAAAACCATCAATTCGATACACAGATCACTCATGGGCAGGTATTCGGTATCTGTTGCCCGCCGCGGTGGTAGGAGCAACGCAATATCCACGTCGCTGTCGGGCCATTCATCCTCCGTCCCGTAGGAGCCGAACAGATAGATGGCCTGAACATCGGGATAGTGGTTGAGGACCGTTTGGATGATCGCGTTCCATTCAGCGACTGGGTTCATATCATCACCACCACTGAACTGGACCCCAACATTCGAGACACCTTGCATTACCCATCACGCGAAATCGGTTCGAGGCGGGAGATCTCACCTGCATCAGGACCCTTGAGCGCGTGCCAAAGATCCCCATCCCCAGGGCGCGGTTGGATCAGTACGCGAGCTTGCCCTCATCCACTCGAAACACCTGGGCAAAACCCGCCGACACGGTGAGCTTCAGCCGGTGTTCCGAGGCTTCGGAAAGGATCGCGGCTTCCACCTGGGGGAGGCGATTCACCAGTTCGAGGCCCGCGTCCGGCCCCAGCACCAGGACCCCGGTTGCCAGCGCATCGGCCCAAGTGGCGATGGGAGCGCTCAGGGTGACGCCGGCGGTGCCGCGGGCGGTAAAGCCGGTGCGGGGATCGACGATGTGGCTGTAGCGCCTGCCGTCTTTAAGAAAATAGCGCTCGTAGTCGCCCGAGGTCATGATCGCGATATCATGCACCTCGAGTGTTGCGATGAGTTCTTCCGGCCGGCGCGGATGGCGCACCCCCACCCGCCAGGGGGTGCCGTCGGGCTTGAGCCCCAGGGCGTAAAGATCGCCGCCGGCATTCACCAGGGCACTCGCGACCCCGCCGCCGCGGAGTACCCCGATCGCCCGATCGATGGCGTACCCCTTGGCGATGCCTCCGAGATCGATGCTCATCCCGGGCTTCTTGAAGGCGATCCTGCTCGATTCCGGGTCAAGCATGAGCAAATCGAAACCGACCCGTTCCAGGGCTTCACCGATTTGAACGTCGTTCGGCAGGATCTTTTCCGCTCGATACAAGGGCCATAGCTGCATCAGCGGTCCCACCGTGATATCAAAAGCCCCGGACGTTTCCCGCCAGGCTTCCAGCGCTCGCCCGATCAGATCGAACACTTCGCGATCGACGGCGATCGGGCCGGGGTAGGCTTCCCGGTTGATCCGTGCCACCTCGCTCGCGGCGATGCGGATGCTCATCAGGCGCTCGATCCGTTCCATTTCGGCGAAAGCCCGGTCGATAAGTTCCCGCGCCCGGTCTTGATCCGGATGGTAAAGGGTGATTTCCACCACCGTTCCCATCAGCGGCCGGGCCGAGTGGAACCTTTCCGGCGCCGGGGTGCAACCCAAGAGTGCCGGCAAAATCGCCGGGAGAACAATGGCAACGAGCCATATCGGTTGGGATCGTGGTGCGATCATTTCAGTTTCCGGCTGGAACCAGTTCAGTTCGGAAATGAATCATAAATGACGTCCGCCGATTGCAGCAAGGAAACCGGAAGTTCCACATTCATCAACTCAGCGGCCCTGATGTTGACGTGAATGCGGTAGTCGGCCATGGACTCGACCGGCATCGTGGAAGGACTCTCGCCCTGGAGCAGACGCTCCGCCATGCGCGCCGTCCGGCGGCCCATGTCGTGGTAGTCAATGGCCAGTGAGACGATGGCCCCGCGGGGCACGGACTCAACATCGGCGGCATACAGGGGCAGGTGATTCTTGCCGCATATGGACGCCACCGTCTCCATTGCCACCACCACGGTGTTGTCGGTGGGAACGTACAGGGCATCGCAGCGGCCAACCAAACCGGCAACGGCCTCGGCAGCACCGTCCTTGGTTTCGACCGTTTTCTTGACCACTTCAAGCCCTCGCTTCGCGCATTCTTCCTCGAGGACCCTCACCAGACTGACCGAATTTGATTCGCCGGCATGGTAAAGTACCCCGATCCTCTTCGCACCGGGCTGAAGCTCCCGGATCAATGCAACCTGGTGTCCAACCGGGCTCATATCGGTCATCCCGGTAACCCGGGAGCCTGGTTGGGCGAGACTGCCGACCAGGCCGGCGGCAATCGGATCGGTAACGGCGGAAAAAAGCATGGTAAGGTCCCGCGGATTCTTGAGACAGGCCTGTGCGGAAGGAGTGCTGATGGCCAGCACCAGATCAGGACGCTCGCTCTGAATGCGTTGCGCAATGTCAATGTTCGTTGCTTCGTCGCCATTGGCGATATGAATGTTGTATTTGACCTTGAAACCCTTCTCCCGAAGGGTTTCCTTAAAGCCTTTCAGCAACGCGTCGAGAGCTGGATGAAGCACAAACTGACTGACCGAAATGACCCACTCCTTGGGTTGGGCAAGAAGCGTCATCGGCCATGAGAGAAAAATGCAAGAAGCGCAGAAAACCGCTGACAGCCTCTTACTCCATCCATGAAATCGGTGCTTCATGCGCGGCATGATTGTCACTCAACCTGACCGTCGATATTCAAGCGACGTGAATTATTTGGAAAATTATGTCTGTTTAGGATGAGAGCTTTCATTACCACGTGCGGGCAAGATGCCCGCGCTCCCGGGAAAAGCTCAAAAAAGTAAAGCATTTCATCCTCAACGAGTATAAACAATGCTAGACCCCCGTGACGGTTCTCCTCAGATAGGGCGCCTGGAAAGCACGGATAAGAGCCTGATAATTAGGGTAAAAGTCAAACGAGTCGCCAGGTCTTAACTGACGGTCGATGCCGGTCGCGTCCACAATGGTGTAATCTGAGTTCGAATTTATGAATTCCAGAGACTTTAGAGCGGGGGTCAGTCCCTTCGGATAGGTGTCGATCATACCAAAGTCGAGAATGCAGCGTAAACGAGGTCCGCGATCGACCAAAGCCAGGCGCTGTCCAAAAACATCCGTGCCCAGCGTGCCGGTGGGTTTGGAAGACTTTTCCTTAACCTCGAGAATGGTTCCTCTGAGAACAAATACATCAGGGTGAAGCGCTTCATGCCTTTCGCCTGTTGCCGGTATGGTCCCCAGAAGAATGGCTTCCCCCATTCGCGCCTGATTGATTCGCGACGGCAGCGAACCCCGCTCGATCCAGGGCAGAATCACCGAACCTCCGATCGAAACCGTCCGGATCTCATGACCGCTAGCGCGCTCCGTTTCATTGGCCAGGTCCTGGAGCAGCCCGAGATTTTGCTCGTCGGGTAAGGTCCCACTACAGCAGGCAAGGGTTGCGCCGAGACCAAGAAACTCGATGAATGGGCTGTTCAGCTCCAAAATGAACCTCGCCATCGGCAGCACTTGTTCAGGGGTTACTCCCTCCCTCAGGTCGCCGATATCCACCATCAGCAAGATTCCATGGACACGCGAGCCGCGTTCGGCGGCATCCGCCAAGGCCCTGATGGTGTCCTTTTCCGAATTCAAGCTCGATCGGAAGTACCGGGTGACGGACTCAGCCTGGCCGGGAGAGGGAATGGAGATGAAACAAGGGCGACGCTGCAAGGAGGCCTCAACCTTCGAGGCATCGGCGACCCGCGAAAAGCCGATAAGCGCGATGCCACTTTCCTGGAACGCCTGGATTACCGGCGGATAGGCATTGCAGCCCTTGGCGACCGCCACCAGCTCGACGGCATGTCGGGCGCAGAGTGTCCGAACAAAATGAATATTGTGTTTGAGCTTGGAGATGTCGACTATCAGCTCAGCCATTCTTCGTGCTCATCTCCTCATTCTTGTCCAGGATCATCACGTCGGCCGCCGCGACAAGCGCTCACCACCGAGGCACGGAGAACACCGAAAAAACCCTATATTCAAAGCCATTCAATCCCTTCGTGCTGTTCGTGTCCTTGGTGGTGGGACCTACTCGATGAACCATTTGTTGGCCCTGTTGGGTGAGAATATGCTACCATCATCGCGGCAAAAATGAAGTGTTCTTTTTCGCCTGGAACCCGGGAGGAAAGAGCGATGACGGGGCCTTCCCTATCGACTCGTGGGTGTTTATTGGCTGTTCGCGGCAGCATTCGAGGTTGCATCATAAAGCGCTGTCGCCAAGTGCTTGCCTTGTTGATCCTATTGCCGTTTCTCGCCCCGGTGCTGGTTATCGGCGCCGACAAAGGCAATTTCAGCACGGCGCCAAAAGCGAAAAACGGGGCCAAATGGCGCCTGGGATACTACGAAGGCGGCACCTATCCCGACTATCAGGCATCGTTGATGGCCACGGTCAGATCACTCATGGATCTCGGTTGGATGGAGCAAGCGAATATCCCGCCGCAGAAGGCGGAACAAACCGCGGAACTATGGAGCTGGCTCGCCACTCGGACCAAAAGCGATTTCCTGGAGTTTGTTCCGGATGCGCACTATTCCACCGACTGGGATGAGGTCCTCGGAAAGAAGACGACTTCCGAGATCATCAAACGCCTGAACGAACGGAAAGACATCGATCTAATGATCGCAGCCGGGACCTGGGCGGGCAAAGGCCTTGCCAACAACGATCACCACACCGACACCCTGGTGATTTCAGCCAGCGATCCCGTCTCCTCCGGTATCATCAAAAGCATCGGAGAATCAGGCCACGACCATATCCTTGCTCGGGTCGACCCCGATCGTTATCAACGGCAGCTCCGTATTTTCCATGATATCGTGGGGTTCAAGAAGCTTGGGATGGCCTACGCCGATACCGATTCGGGCAGGACCTATGCGGCATTGGAAGCGGCCAAGGAAGTGGCCAGGGAGCGGGGTTTTGAGATCATCAGCTGCCCCACCCGGGACGACATTCCCGATTCCAAGCTTGCGGCGGTAAGCGTGGAACAATGCTTCCAAGACCTTACCAAGAAGGCCGATGCCATCTATGTCACCAAGCAAAATGGAGTGAACAAGAAAAGCATCCCGAAGCTGGTCGCCATTGCCAATGACGGCCTCATCCCGACCTTTTCCCAATCGGGCTCGGAGGAGGTCAAACGGGGGTTTCTGCTCAGCATCTCCCAGGCGGGCTTCAAGTATGTCGGGCAATACTATGCGGAAACCATTGCCAAGATCTTCAATGGTGCCAGGCCGGCCCAATTGGATCAGGTCTTTGAAGGGCCTCCCAATATCGCCATCAATCTGAGGACTGCTTCAACCATCGGGTTTGACCCCCCGGTGGACACTCTCGGCGCGGCCGATGAAATCTTTCAGGAGATAGACACTCCCTGACCTGGAGTGGGGGTCCGTTATTTGACCACAACCCGTTGCTCGAGCCAGGCCGAGCCGGCCGCGGCAAGCCGCCCTTTCCAGCCCGCTGCCCGCGACTGAGGAGGGGCGCCGTCGGGAATGATTTCGAACAGGTCCGCCAGATGAGCGCTCCTCACCTCGAGGGCAAGCATCCTCTCCATATCGGCTTCGGTCAGGCCCCCTCCGGCGGTGATCTCCAGCGGACCGGCCGGAATCAGGAGGCCGTTTGCCAACCGACTCATCACCCCGATCATGCCGTCAAGATAGAGGGTTGCCGGCACCCGAAGAATCCCTTGAACCAGGTCCCCGTATCCGGGAGTGCTTGCAAGGGCGGCCGCCAGGCCTTGCTGCATGGCCACAAGGTATTCACCCTGGAAGTACCCGCCCACGCAGCATACCCCTCTGGCGAAGGCCAGCACCAGGAAGCAGGTGAAAAGAGAGGGAACCAGTTGCCGTTGTTCCAGCGACCGGGAGATCATGTCGGGGGTCAAGGGGATTTCCCACGCCGTGCCTTGGTCATCCACGCCACCCAATACCGATTCTCCGGAACCCCGTCCGGCGGTGCTCAGAGGTATGCGTCGTCCGGCACGATCGACGCCCCAGAAGAACACCGTTCCGCGATAGCTTCCCGATTCCGCATGAGCCGCATCCTTGGCACTGGCCGCGGAGCTTTCGCCAAACCGGTCCCGGTTCCAACACCCCTTGATTCCATTGAGTTCGTTGAGCACGTTTTCCCTTAAGATCGGGTCGAAGAGAACGATCCGGGCCAGGCTGGAAGGATTGTCCAAATCCAGCCCGAGCAGGGCCGCCACGATTCGTTCCAGTTCAAGGGTGATCATCTCCGGGGGACGGAACCCTTCGGCGAAAAGCCTCTTCCAGATCAGGCCGTTGAGGATGACCGCCTGTCCCGAATAGTCCGGAACGGCGGCCAAGGCAGCGGAACGATAGTCTTCCATGAGAATCGCTCGAGCCGCGGCTCCGATATCGGAGGGCAGGCTTCCCCGACCAACCATCCGGTCAAGGCGATCGCGAAGGTTGCCGACCATGACCTGGTCATACGCCGGCACGCGATGGACCATGGTCCGCTTCAGCCGATCGGGGAAAAGGGGCAATTGGTGCGGCAGGCGCTCCAAGTCATGGCAGGCGCCGCGGTAACACAACAGACCTCGCGGATAGGTCGGGTTGTTTAGAGCAATGTTGCCGCAGGCGAAAACCGGTACGGTCTTGAACGCCGAGGTCCCGATTCGTCTGCTCAGGGAGAAAATGATTCGGCCCTGGAGGGTTTGGGCGCAGTAATCCACGCCGTGGTGACTGGTGGTCAGCACCATGGGGTGGCAAGCCAGGTCTTCCGCCAGGCTCGTCGCGACGGCCTTGCCCAGGAGCGGCGCGACATAACGGTAAACGATATCGAGCAAGCCATCGAGACCCTGGCATGAAGGGCGGGTGGCACGAGCCAAGGTGGTCAGGTACTCCCGCAGCGAGAGGTCGCCGTATCGGCTGATGATTCGATCGACAACAGGAAGGTCCTCGCGAACCCGATCGAGGCAGCATTGAAGAAGAACCGGTACCTTCCCGCCCTGATCGTTGTGGATCAACTTCTCATCCTGCCTTTCCGCGGGATCACCAGCAGAATGCCGTCCCCGGGGCCGGTACCCAGGGCCCTGGCCAGCGCATCGTTTCTGCCCGCCTTTTCCCATGGGCTGAAATCATACCGTTCTGCATACATCCCTTTCCTGACCATGGAAACCGTAAGCCCGGCAACGCTCCTGGCCACCTGGTCCAGATCACCGTTTACCACGCTGAGATAGAGCCGCCGGAATGCGTTCAGCGCAAATTCGCGGTCCTGGAGCGGGAGCGTGATCGGGATGCCGTTCTCAAGCCGAGGAAAGACTTCATAGTCTTCGGGAAAGCTTCGGCAGGCGACGGCGATCCAGGAATACAGCGAGGCGGACTGGGTGCAGGTGGTCATCAAGATATCGGGCTGAAACTCAGCCAGAATTTTCGTCGCAATCCTCCGACCCGCACCGGAATTGTGGTATTCAGGCGCAACCGCGCGACCGATGATGTAAATCCCCTTGAGTAATCCACCTTGGTGTTCGAGCTTACCCTCCTCGAACAGCGTCGTCGCGGCGAGTCGGCAAGGTCCCTTCCACAGCAGGAAAGCACGGCGTTGAAACCCGGTTGCCGGTATTTTGAAGTAATCCTCGACCCAATCCAAGATCTCGCCGGACGGCATCCGGGGGAAAGCATCGCGAAACAGCCGTTCCAGTTCCCGTCGCAGTCGCTGCCGGTCTTCGTCAGGCCAGGTTACCATCCCGGCGGTGGTGACCGCATCGAACCGGAGGCCCTCCACTCCCGGCAGCAATGATCCGGATCTAGCCGGCCTTGGTTGCATCGTTTTGAGCCACCATCAAGAAGAGTAGGGTCAAGGTCAGATAGCCGATTCCCAAATACATGATCCCCCGGCCGGTTCCAATGCCGACAATCAATCCGCCGAAGATGAGCGGTCCAAGGACTTGACCGATCCGGTTGGCGGATGAATAAATGCCCAACGCCCGCCCTCTTCCCAATTCCCGGGCAACCTTGAGTCGGAGTACGTAAGCGCTTTGGGATGCCAGACCAAAGCTGCTGGAAATTCCCAGCAGGAAAACAGAGAGGACCATGCCCGGCAAACCATCGATGAACGAAAAGGCAAACACGGCAAAACCTCCGAACAATCCGCTGATGACGATGAACGGTTTTCTGCTCGGCCAGGCATCAATGTATTTGCTGATCATCGGCGCGAGGTAGATCAGGCAGATTCCGTAGACCATCAGGACGCGTCCGATGTCCGACTGGGTGGTGCCGATGCGATTCAGGTAAATGGGGCTGAAGTAGTTGAGGAATCCCACCAGGGCGATGGCCGTGGGGATGCTGCTGAAAAGAATGAGGCTCAGGATGTCGCGGTCGAAAGCAAAATGCAGAAACTGGCCGACGGTGAAGGCCCGGGTCTCCCGCTCGACCGCCGTGCCCTCGGGTTTCTTGATGGCGCCGCGCATGAAAACGAGCGTATATGGCACGATCATAAATAAGATCAGCGCCCCAATCAAGAATATGGGACCGTACCCTATTCTTTCAGCCAGCATCGCCCCTGCCGCTCCTCCGCAAATGCTGCCGGCATAGACCCCGGCCCACAGTTGAGCGAGTCCCCGCGCCCGATTCGTTTCATCCGTGCACGAGATGATGAATCCCTGGGAAGCCATCAGGGAAAAACCATAGCCCATCCCGAAAAGTGCTTGCGATGCAATAAACTGGAGGGCATTGGGCGCCAGCCAGGCATATATAAAGCCGAGGCCCGTCAGCACCAGTCCGCTCAGGAACGGTTCGTGCCATCCTCTTCGGTCACACCACAGGCCGGCCGTCAGGATGGAAACCCCGGTGAAAAACATGCGCACGGAGATGGGAATGCCGATCACGATGTCCTTGGAAAGCCCAAATAGCGGTTCATAAAGTCGTTCCATGTAGAGAGGCAGAAAGGAGATGCAGATATCGACTCCAAACAGAAACAGAAACGCCGCCGGGCGCATGGTTTGATAACGCACCGCGGCGTGATCGTCGCCCAGGATATGCCGTTCAATAAAAGGGAAAACGAGGATCAGTATTTCCACCAAAAACAGCAGGGAAATCGCCATGACCGTCGTGGAATCCAAAATCACCGCTCGCGTCTTGGCGCTGACCACCTCCTGTGAGATGGTCCCGGAGATGGTGCCCTCGGTGAGTCCGTTGCGAGTCAACTCGGTCCGTAGGTGGTAGGCCGAATCCGCTACCAGAACCGGCTCCGGACCAGATTGAGGGTCTTCACCTCGGGTCTTCTGAAAGTCCATGACCCCTTGTTTAGTGGCTTGGTAAAGCGGGCGACCTTGATGATCGTTAACGGTAAGATCGTGTAGTTCCGGAGATGCCGCGATGATCTCACCCATCAGGACATCCATCTTCACCAGTCGGTCAAGCTGGATGCCCTTGCTGAAGAGGTATTCAATGTCCTGCTTGAGAAACCCAACCAGGGTATCAACTTTTTCGCGAGTGATCCGCAGGAAGTAGTTTCGGTAATCATTGGTGTTCAAGCCCGAGAAGAGAACCTGCGCTGACCCGACAATGACAAAAAGCAATACGTAAATCTTGATTTTGGGGAATTTCCGGATATCCGACGCGGCGGACTCGGAAATGAGCAAATGCAGCATCATGGCCAGAAAAAGCAGGGAACAAGCCATGATGATCGATATCATCACAAGGTTTGCCTGGGTCAGATGCCGCAGCAAGATCTCCGCCTGTTCCTCGCTGAACCCCATGACGATGGTTGCCGCCCAGGTCTTGTCACGGTCGAAAACCGGCAGCGTTATGAGGTAAGCGTGTTGATATTTGACGTAGTTCATCGGTGTCGGTGCGCCGACACCCGAATCCTTGCCACCGTATGGCAGCCAGGCTTTGCTCGGCACCTTGGTTCCAACCAGATTTTCATCGGCACTGTAAAGAATGGTGGCGTCAGGCAGGGCCACGGACACCGTGATCCAGTCCTGCTCTCGCCGCGGTCGGTTTCCCGTGGAGGAAGCGGACGCGGCCCGGGCGTTGGCTCTGGAGGCCAGACGGTTCCTGGTTTCTTGGAGCAACGGGTTCATGCCTATGAACTTTTGGATATTCTTGCCAAACCGGAGCGACTGTTCAAGCTTTCGTTCGAGGTCTTTGCCCACGACCTGGTAGCTTGAGACCACCGATTCAACATAGAGTTTTTCCAGTGAACCGTAAGTCAGCAGGGCGTTGAAGCCCAGCGAAAGGATAAGCAGCAAGCAACCGCCCGCGAAGAGCCTGACCTTGATGGCTTTACCCGTTTGAATTTTCACGCACTTTCCCTTGAGGCAGGAGGCGAATGGCGCGCCATTTATAGCTTTGCGGAGTCCTCCAAGGAACAACTCCGAGTGCGTTTCAAATTGCGGACCAGCGGCAACGATGGAGGCACGTCTCCCTGCCCGGTCACGGTGACGTTTGACAATTTCAGGATCAATTCCCGTGATGGGATCGTGGCCGAATAGCTCCGCGGCCGCTGACCCAACCCGTGCAACTATCTGCCCTGATATTTCAACAGCATCATGGTGATATCATCCGATTGTTCAGCGCCGTCGGCAAAGGTCAGTATCCGCTCCATCAAATGGCGGCTCATTTCCTGGATTGAATCATTCCTTAAAGCGGTCAGTTCCTCCAGGAGACGTTGATTCGAGAACAACTCGCCTTGCGGGTCCATCGCTTCGGTGACGCCGTCGGTGTAGGTGAACAGCACATCGCCGGGTTGCAAGGTGAGCTTCCCGATCAGGTAAGGAGCGTTCTCGATGGCGCCCAGGGCCACTCCCTTGGGCACGCCGAGGTATCTGGTTGCTCCGGAAAGGATGATCAATGGCGGGTTGTGGCCGCCGTTGGAATAGATCACCTCGCCCGTGGAGACGGTCAGAATGCCGCAGAAGACAGTGACAAAGACGCAGCTTTCGTTGTCCTCCGCGATCTTATTGTTAACCTTGTAAAGGATTTCATCCGGCAGGGCAGCGCCGGAGGCATGGGCCTTCAGCAGTGTTCTGGTGATTGCCATGAACAGCGAGGCGGGAACGCCCTTGCCGGAGACATCGCCAATGGTGAAGAACAGGTGATCATCGTCCATGAAGAAGAAGTCGAAGAAGTCTCCGCCCACTTCTCGAGCGGGTTTGATGGTGGCATGGATGTCAAAATCGGTCCGGTTCGGAAAGGGAGGGAAGGTCCGCGGCAGGATGCTCATCTGAATGTCGCTGGCGACCTTGAGCTCGCTTTCGATGCGTTCTTTCGCAGCCGTTGTTTCCCGCAGGTTGATAATGTACCGCCGCAAAGCTTCTTCCATGAAAACAAGCGCTTCAGCCAGATTGCCCACCTCATCCCGATATCTCGCCGGTAGGCTCGAAATCTCCGGCGACACCTCCGGGCTCGAGAAGTCGTGGTTCGGCAGGTCCCTGGCGTAGGTTGCCAGCTTTTTGAGCGGCTGGGAAATTCTTCTTACCAGGAAGAAGGTGATGACCATGCTCACGATGAAAATGCAGGCAATCAGCGCGATCTGTCGAAGCACCGCCTTCCTGACTGGAATCATGAGTTCTTCTTGCAGGGTGTCGGAGGCGATATACCAGTCGAGTGTTTTGAAATACCGCACGTAGGACACGTATGGGCCCAGCTTTTCGCCGTTAGTGCCTTGGCGGATAAACTCCAGGGGTTGATCCGGATGATGCGATGCGGCCTTGAGATCATCCAGCAGCAGGTTTCCGGTGAGGAGATTGACCGCATTCGCCAGGGCGCCATCCGCGGACTTCGGCGGAATGATGAGTTCATTCTTGCCGGTGAAAAGGAAAAGTGAACCGTTATCGGCGATCCGCACATTGCCGAAGGTCTTCTTCAGGTCCTTGATGATGGCGGTGAGCCGTTTTCGTGAATCCAATTCAATGTCTTCAACGTTTACCGCCGTGGCGATCATCCACTTGAGCGGTGAGTAATAGGTGAAGTACCCAAGCTTGGCTGTCGATTTGGAGGGGTCCGCACAGTGCCAGGTGAAAATGGTGGTGCCGTCACCCCGGGTTTTTGCGGTCTGGAGCATCGAACGGAAGAGCGAAATCCCCTTGATGTCTTTCAGGTCGGACACATCTTGGCCGATCAGCGCGCGGTCCGGATGGGCGAGGACGGTTCCCTTTTCATCGTAGACAAAGAAACAGGAGTCATCATCGCACTTCAGGGTTGTGATCCAATCGAGAGCGGAAGCCTTGGCCTCATCCTCCCCCAATAGGCCTTGCTGGTGCTGCTCCTGGAACCTCTCAATATTGGAAACCACCAGGGCAGTGAGTTTCTTCATTTCAATCTTGCGTTTTTCCAGGGTGGATAACTTGTGAAAGAGCAGGCTGCCGTATTGGTTCTCGATGTTGAGCTTCACCAGATAGATAACGTTCTTGACTGAATGTTCCTCGGTTTCCAGGATTTTTTGCCGGAGGTCTCGTTTGGTGAACAACATCAGGACCAGCGCGGTCGTCACCAGGATGCCGAAAACCAATAACAGCATTTTGGTGTTGATGGAGCGAATCATCTTATTCAGGACCTCTTTATTCGTAACGCAGCGCGTTGATGGGATCCAATCGAGAAGCCTTCCACGCCGGGTAGTAACCGAACACGATGCCGACCGTCGCCGACACCAAAACGGCCGCAACAATGGCATCGAGGGACAGTTCGGTCGGCAATTTCAAGAAACTCCGCACCAGCATGGAAGCGCCGCGGCCGACCACAATGCCCACCGCTCCCCCACAGAAGCACAGGATCACCGATTCCGCCAGGAACTGCTGCAGAATGCTTTGGCCGCGGGCGCCCACCGCCATCCGCAGCCCGATCTCGCGGGTCCGCTCGGTCACGGAAACCAGCATGATGTTCATGATTCCGACCCCGCCGACGATGAGCGAAATCAAAGCCACCGCCAGCAGCAACCGGGTCATCATGGTGGCCGTGGAAGACATGGCCCGGGTGATTTCCGCCATGTCTCGAATGTTGAAATCATCGGGTTCTTCCGCGGCGAGTCGGTGCCGCTCCCGAAGCAGCGCCGTGATTCCCTCGATGGCCGCGCCGACGGTTTCGCGTGACACCGCCGCCACGTGAATTCGATCGATATTGGTGAACCGGATGGGCATCGGCGTGTTGGCCGCCTGCGCCGCGGACCGCTCCGGATAGAGGTTGGCGCGCTTACCCGGGTAGAGATCACTGGTGGAAGTGGTCTGTGCCGAGGTGCTCGAGGTGCTTGATGTAGAGGTGGAGGAGGTCTGATTTGAGCCGGCCACGGCCGTGCGGGTCAAGCGATACTTGACGGTGGACCAGGGCGCCAGGATCACATCGTCCTGATCCCACCCCATCATGCTGGCGCCTTTGGCACTGAGCACGCCAAGCACTTTCAGCGGAACGTTATTGATGCGAACCTCCTTACCGATGGGCGAGTCGTTCTCGAACAATTCCCGAGCCACGGTCCGGCCGAGCAGACAAACCTTGCCGACGTGGCGCACATCCTGCTCGGTGAAGGGTCCCCCTTCGCTCATGGTCCATTCGCGAACATTGAGGTAAACCGGAGTGGTGCCGAGGATTTCATTGGGCACCCAGTTGCGGTTGCCGTAAATCACCTGCATCCGCGCCCGCACGGCGGGGGCCGCCGCGCGCACCGCGCTGACTTCGCGGCCGATGGCTTCGGCGTCTTCCGGGGTCAGGTTCATCGAACTGCCGGCCCCGAAACTGATCCCGCCGCTGGCGGCGGCCCCGGGCCGAATGAGCAGCGTGTTGGCGCCCATGCTGGCGATGGTCTGCTGGATGGAAACGGATGAGCCGCGCCCGATTTCCATCATCGCGATCACCGCCGCGACCCCGATGACAATGCCAAGGGTGGTCAGAGCGGCGCGCATGATATTGCGCCGGAGCCCACCGAGAGCGGTGCTGATCATGCGGACCCCGCTTTCCATGGCGGAAAGGCCGCCGCGCCGCGTCTGGGCCCGCGCGGTTGCAGCCGCGGCTTGCGCCTCGTCTTCCCTGGCGGTGGTCGGAATGGAAAACTCTTGAGCCTTCTCGGTCTCCACCAGTCCGTCACGGATGTGAACGATCCTCTTGGCGTAGCGGGCCACCGCCTGGTCGTGGGTCACCAACAGGATCGTGACCCCTTCCCGGTTGAGCTCCTGGAAGATCCGAAGCACCTCCTCGCTGGTGCGCGAATCCAGGTTCCCGGTGGGTTCATCGGCAAACAGCAGGGCCGGATCGTTCACCAGCGCCCGGGCGATGGCCACGCGCTGCTGCTGCCCACCGGAGAGCTGGGACGGTTCGTGGTGTAACCGGTCGCCCAGCCCCACCCGCTGCAACAAGGCTTCGGCCCAAGCCCGGCCTTCGCCGTCCGAGCCTCTCCAGCCGGAATAGGTGAGCGGCATGAGGACGTTGTCCAGGGCGCTGGTGCGCGGCAGCAGATTAAAGTTCTGGAATACGAATCCCAATTTCTGGTTACGCAGCAGCGCGCGCTGGTCCGGATCCATGGCCGTGACTTCACGCCCTTCCAGCCGGTAGCGACCGGACGTGGGGTGGTCCAGGCAGCCAAGGATGTTCATCAGCGTGGTCTTGCCGGAACCCGACGAGCCCATGAGCGCCACGAACTCGCCCGGTTCAATGCTGAGTGACACCCCACGCAGCACCGACATGCTGGTTTCGCCCAGCTGATAGACCTTGAGGATGTCTTCGAGGATCACCAGAGCCACGCGGTCACACTCCGAGAACCATACTTCGATCGGTCACAAACCGAGCTTTTCACCGCCAAGGCGCAAACCGCGCAAAGAAACGCAAGGACCTAATCTTTCAATAAAAACCTTTGCCACTCTCGGCGTCCCTTGGGTCCTTGCGGTGAACTAAAATCGGCCATCTGTTCCCGTGCGTGGTATATGTCCGTTTTGAGTGAAATGTTTCATTGGCAAATGCGGGCAAGATGCCCGCGCTCCCAGGAAAAAGCGCACAACAAGTGAAGGGTTTCAGCGGTAACGAGCCGTTCAGTGGCCGGAGCCGCCGGATCGGACCTGGGCACTGCTTTTTTTCGTGAAGGGCAGCTTCGGGGTGAAGGGATTCAGGGTGGCCGCGACCTCTTTATCGCCGCTTGGGAGCCGCTCACCGACGACGATCAGCATCCCCTCTTTCAGAGCTTCCCCCCGCACCTCGGTCCAGGAACCGTCGTTCAAGCCGATCTCGACCGGCAGCGCGCGCACCAACCTGCCCTCCTGGACCCAGAGGGTGCCCGCCCGGGGCTGCTCTTCCCCGGAACCAGCTTCCTTCACCGCCGCCTGTTCAGCCCCGGGCGCCGAATCCGACCGGCCGCCGGGGGCCACCAGCGCCGGACCGGGGTCCCATCCGAGGGCGCTGGTGGGCACCATCAGCACGTCCCGGTGTTCCTTGACGATGAACCTGGCGTTGGCGGTGAGGTAGGGCAGCAGGCGACCGTTCGAGTTGTCGGTATTGACCTCCACGATATAGGTGACCACGTTCTGGGTCAGGGTCGCGTTCAGGCGGACCTTGCCCACCACGCCTTCGAAGGTCTCCCCGGGAAAGGCGTCCACCGTGAACAAGACCTGCTGGTCCGGGCGGATGTCACCGATGTCCGCCTCGTTCACCGCCACCCACAATTGCAGTCGTTTCAGGTCCTTGGCGATGAGGAAAAGGCTCGGCGCATTGAGGCTGGCCACCACCGTCTGACCGATATTGACCCGCCGATCGACGATGACCCCGTCCACGGGCGATTTGATGGTGCAGTAATCCAGGTTTTGCCGGGCCTTGCCGAGAACGGCCGTGGCCTGAGCAACGGCGCTTCGAGACTGGTTGATGGCGGCCCTGCCCACGGCAACGTTGGCTTGGGCCACTTCATGGGCGGACAGCGCGGAATCGTATGCGCTTTGCGAAAGCGCCTCGGACGGGCCCAGTTTGCGCGCCCGGTTCCAGTCCCGCAGAGCCTGATCCAGCTTGGCCTGCAATTGCACCAGGTCGGCCTGGGCGTGCTCCAGACCGGCCCGCGCCTGAGCCACCTGAGCTTCCGCCTGAGCCACATCGGCCGTGAACAGGGCCGCGTCGATCTGAGCCAGAACGATTCCGCTCCGAACATAGGAACCGTAGTCGACGCTTTTACCCGAATCGTCCTTGCCGAAGCTCACGATCTTGCCCGCCACCTGGGCACCCACATCCACCAGTTCCTCGGGTTCCACCGTACCGGTGGCGCTAACGGCGACCTGCAGGTCACCGCGCGCCACGGCTGCGGTGTGAAAAGCCGGCGCGCCGTTGCGGCGCTCGGTGAGGAAGGGAACAACCATGGCCCCCAGAACTACCAGGGAGATCAGCAAGATTGCGGCGCGCTTGAATGAGTGGTTCATGGGAGTGTGTCTGTTTCCTCTCCGTTCTCGGTCGGTTTTCCGGGGCTCCGGATTCTGCCTGGTTCAGTGCAAGGATCCTCGTGGCCCGCAACTGTAAACCACCGCCTGCCCGTGGACAACCATTTCGGAGGTCCCGGCCTGGGGTCGCATCGCGGTGAACGATTCGGAAATATTGTGGCAGACCAACAAGGCTCTTGACCCGAACCTGACTCCAACCGGTATCTTGCTATTGGGGCTTGATCATCGTTTGGCCCATTCCACGGGCTCTCTTGAATCGCGTTTTTGGAATCCAGACAGCGGTCCCAAAAGGGTGGCGTTGAGGGCATGATGGGCCTGGTGCGTCGCAACCATATATACCGGATTAAGGTAAAAAGTTTCGTTTCGTGTGCGCGCTTTCCCGGGAGCGCGGGCATCTTGCCCGCTTTTTGGAATGAAACATCTGATTCTAAACCAGTATGCGTTGCGACTTTCCCCAGCCCAGCGCAACTCCACCGGGCCCTAGCCTTTCATCACCCCGAGCGGGCGCAGTCGCGCCACCTTACGGCCGATCCCGGCGCGCTCCACCACCTCCACCACCGCACTCACGTCCTTATAGGCTTCCGGCATCTCTTCGCTGAGAGTCGCTTTGCCGGCGCTCCGCACGTAGATCCCGCGGGCCTTCAGTTCTTCGAAGATGGAGCGCCCGCGGGCCGCCTGGATCGCCTGATGCCGGCTCAACCGCCGACCGGCGCCGTGGCAGCTGCTGCCAAAGGTTTCCGCCATGGCTCGAGCGGTCCCCACCAGCACGTAACTGCTCCGACCCATATCCCCCGGAATCAACACCGGTTGCCCAACCGCCCGGTAGACTTCGGGCAGTTCCGACCGCCCGGCGGCGAACGCCCGGGTCGCGCCCTTGCGATGCACACAAAGCGATTGCACTTGGCCGGCCACCGAATGTTGTTCGATCTTGGCCATGTTGTGGCAAACGTCGTAGACCAGCCCCAGACCCAGCTGCTCCCAGGAACTCCGGAAGTGGTTCTGAAAGGTTTCCCGCACCCAGTGGGTGATGAGCTGGCGGTTGGCGAAGGCGAAATTGGCCGCCGCTCCCATCGCCGCGAGATACGCTTCGCCCTCTGCGGAACGGATCGGGGCGCAGCAGAGCTGGCGGTCCGGCAGTTCGATCCGACGGCGTTGGCTGCTTTTCAGCAGCAGTCTGAGGAAATCGTCACACACCTGGTGGCCCAGTCCGCGTGAACCGGTGTGGATCAAAACCGTTAGCTGATCGGCAAAGAGCCCGAAGGCGGCGGCCGTTTGCGGATCGTGGACCTGATCCACCGCTCCCAGTTCGACGAAGTGGTTGCCCGATCCCAGCGTTCCCAACTGACTGGCGCCGCGGCTCAAGGCCTTGTCCGAAACCGCCTCCGGATCGGCCCAGGGAATGCGGCCGCCTTCCTCGATCCGGTCGAGATCGCCGCGGATTCCAAAGCCGCCGGCCACCGCCCAGGCGGCACCGTCGCGGAGCACCTTCCGCAGTTCCTGGCGGCTCAGTTTCAGGTCCTTTCGCGACGAACCCACCCCCGAAGGGATGTTTTGAAACAGCGCGTTCACCAGGCTTTCCAGATCCTTTCCGGCGAGATCGCGGGCGTGCAGTCGGGTGCCGAGCAGACGCACGCCGCAGTTGATGTCATAGCCGACCCCTCCGGGGGACACCACGCCCTGATCGAGATCGAACGCCGCCACCCCGCCGATGGGAAAACCATAGCCCCAGTGGATATCGGGCATGGCCATGGAATAGCCGACGATGCCGGGGAGACAGGCCACATTCGCCACCTGTTGCAGACTCTGGTCACGCTGGATATCCGCGAACAGAGCGGCGTCGGCGAACACCAGTCCGTCGGCGCGCATGGCGCCCTGACGCTTGACGCGCCAGCGGCAGGGACCCAGCCGATCGATTTCCAGTTGGCCGAACGGTTTCATGGCGTCGCTCCTCCGCGGGCGGCTTGATTTCGGGTCTGGTCGCCAGCCACTCGGCAGGCGGCCATTCCTTTGCAGTGCAAAGTATAGCAAGGCGCTGAGATTTCGGCTAGGCGCTTGAAATTGCCTTGACTTCCTCGTCGGTGCCCGCTAGGATGGCGGCGTTTAAAGGTTTCAGCGGGCATAGCTCAGTTGGTAGAGCACAAGCTTCCCAAGCTTGGGGTCGCGGGTTCGAGACCCGCTGCCCGCTCCAACCTGTAAGCACCGAAGCTGGCCACTTCCTTCCCGACGTGGAAGGTTTCCCTTCGCGAGGTAGTCAAACACCCGGGGTAGCCTGGGGGGGCTACTTTGAGAAGTGGATGACAGGGTTGCAATTGAGTTCGTGCAAAAGATTACCCCTTTTGTAACTGCTAAATTCTACCTCGTCTGTTGATCAGGAAGTGGGCACCTGCCCGCTTCTTTTTTTTGGCGGCGAAGACGCCGCCCCTGGTGAGTGAGGGAACGGTTGGAGATGAAGGACCCGGAACAACAGACGCAAGCGATCATCGCTAAAATCCGCCAACTGGTGGAACCGGTGATCGAGGCCGAAGGCCTGGAACTGGTCGAGGTCGAATACCGGCGCGAACCTTTGGGTTGGGTGCTGCGACTGTTCATCGACCGGGACGGCGGAGTCGGGATCGACGACTGCACCCTGGTGAATCGCCTGCTCGGGGATCTGCTCGACGTGGCCGACCCGATCGGTCACGCCTATCATCTCGAGGTGTCTTCTCCGGGGTTCGATCGGCCGTTGCGCACCTGGCGGCATTTCGCCCGCGAAGTGGGCCATGTGGTAGCGGTGGTGGCCCGGCAGCCGATCGACAACCGCAAGAAGTTCAAAGGGATATTGCGCGGCGCTGAAGCGGAAACGATCACCCTGGATTGTGACGGGCAGAGCTTCTCCATCCCTCTGGCTCAGGTGGAACGGGCGCGGCTCCGTTATTTTGAAACCGAGGCTTTGCAGCGGTGAACCGAGCGCCAGGCGGGCGCCGAAGCCGGCGGGGATTTCGGCATGGTGAGGAGATAAAGCGACATGGTGAGTGAACTCAAACGACTGATTGATCAGGTCAGCCGGGAGAAAGGGATTGACCGCCAGGTCCTGGTCAACACCTTGGAAGAGGCCATCAAGTCCGCGGTGAAGAAGAGATTCGGCGGTAAGGTTGACGTCGAGGTGTCCTTCAACGAGGAATTCGGCGAGATGGAGGCCTTCCTGTTCAAGGAAGTGGTGGAACAGGTGAGCGATCCCGATAAGGAGATCCTGCGTTCCGAAGCGCTGATCCTCGATCCCGACTGTCAACTCGGCGACGAACTCGGGATCCGCATGGACACCGACACCCTCGGTCGCATTGCCGCCCAGTCCGCCAAGCAGGTGATCATCCAGAAGATGAAGGATGCCGAGCGCGAAGTGGTCTACGAAGAATACAAGGACCGCAAGCGGGAAATCGTCAACGGCATCGTTCAGCGCACGGACAGGTCCGGGATTCTGGTCAACCTGGGCCGGGCCGAAGCGGTCTTGCCGCCGAAGGAACAGATCCCGCGGGAGATTTACCGCCAGGGTGATCGGGTTCGCGCTTACATTCTGGATGTGAAGAAGATCAGCAAGGGCCCGCAGGTGATCCTCAGCCGCACCCATCCGGACTTCCTCATTCAGCTGTTCCGCATGGAGGTCCCGGAAATCGCCGAGGGCGTCGTGAGCATCATCGGTGCCGCCCGGGAACCGGGGATGCGGGCCAAGGTCGCGGTGGTGTCCAAGGAAAACGATGTGGACCCGGTGGGCGCCTGTGTCGGCATGAAAGGTTCTCGGGTCCAGGCCGTGGTTCGGGAACTGCATGGCGAACGGATCGATATTGTGCCGTGGAACGTGGATCCGGCCAAGTTCGTGGTGAACGCCCTGGCGCCCGCCTTCATCGTCAAGGTCATCATCGATCAGTCCAACCGCAAAATGGAAGTGATCGTGCCCGACGATCAGCTATCGCTGGCGATCGGCAAACGGGGCCAGAACGTGCGGCTGGCATCGAAGATCACCAACTGGCACATCGATGTTAAGAACGAGTCCCGTTACACCCGTCAGAAAGAACTGGGCTATCAGGCCTTCCTCCAGCTTTCCTACATGAGCGAGGAAATCATCGATCGCCTGTTCGATGCCGACATCACCAGCCTGGAAGAATTCATGGGGATCGCGATCGAGGAACTGGAAGAGCTGATCGGCCTTTCGGCCACCGCCATTTTGACCATGAAGGAAGAAACCGTCCACCTGCTGCACGCGCAACAGCAGGCTGCCGCCGCCGCGGAAGCGGCGGAAGCGGCGGAAGCGGCAGCCGAGGCGTTGCCGGAAGGTGACGCGGAGGCGGGGGCGCCGGACCTGAATGCGGCCGAGGTAGCCGAGGCCGAGGCCGAACCAGCCGAGGCCGATAGCGACAGCGAAGCCGATAGCGACACCGATAGCGATAGCGACACCGATAGCGACACCGATAGCGATAGCGATAGCGATAGCGATGCCGATGCCGAT
>MNZR01000021.1 GCA_001873705.1 Syntrophobacteraceae bacterium CG2_30_61_12 | reverse complement strand
CACCCCGACCTACCCGCTCGAAACCTACAGCCGGATCGCCGCCGAGCGGCTGCAAGTGCAATCAAATCGGGGTGCGATCTCATAGGCGTAGGTCGGGTTGCGACCAGCGGGAGCTACCCGACACCGCGCGCCGGCAACACTTCCGTTCCGCGATCCACTTGAAGGAATGGTGGAACGATGGGATGGTGGCATGCAAGAAATCCTGAACAACGATTGATTGCCCGACGCCCACGCCGCGCCTCATCGCTTCCGCTCGGGTCGACCCGGTGAGATGGGGCACCGTGATTCCGAGGGGGGAAAGAACATCGTTGGTCATGCCCACGGCGTGATTCCAGGCTCACCGGGTTTCCCCCACGAAAAGGGCGCGGTCGGGGCCGGTTCTACGCCGGGATGTTGCCGTGTTTTTTCGGTGGCAGCGCTTCGCGTTTGCTGGACAGCATGTCGAAGGCCTCGATCAGACGCGGCCGCGTTTCGCTGGGGACGATGACCCCGTCGATGTAGCCGCGGGACGCCGCAATGTACGGATTGTACAAGAGGTTCCGGTATTCATCGATCTTTTCCTGGCGCTTGGCCTTGGGATCGGCGGCGGACGTGATGTCTTTACGGAAAATGATATTGGCTGCCCCTTCCGCGCCCATCACCGCGATTTCCGCGGTGGGCCAGGCCAGCGCCAGATCGCAGCCGAGGTCCTTGGAACACATGGCCAGGTAGGAACCGCCGTAATCCTTGCGCACGATCAGGGTGATTTTGGGCACCGTGGCTTCCGAATAGCACCAAAGCAGCTTGGCGCCGTGGCGGATGATCCCGCCCCATTCCTGCTGCTTGCCGGGGAGATACCCGGGAACGTCGACCACGGTGAGCAGCGGCACGTTGAAGGCATCGCAGAAACGGATGAAGCGGGTGGCTTTGTCGGAGGCATCGGTGTCGAGACATCCCGCCAGCACCTTCGGCTGATTGGCGATGATGCCGACGCTGTGGCCGTTCAGACGGGCCAGTCCCACCAGCATGTTCTGGGCGTAGTGTTCGTGGATTTCCATGAAATCGCCCCGGTCCACCAGGGAACGGATGATATCCTTCATGTCGTAGGCGCCCATGGTGTTGTCGGGCAGGATGGCGTCGAGCAGCGGATCGGTGCGTTTGGGATCGTCGCCCGGATCGATCACCGGCGGCTCCGCCATGTTGTTGTCCGGGAGGAAGCTCAGCAGGCGCTTGATTTCGTCGATGGCGTGGGCATCGTTTTCGCAAGCGAAATGGGCCACCCCGCTCTTGCTGCTGTGCGCCATGGCCCCGCCCAGGTCTTCCTGGGTCACCACTTCACCGAGCACCGATTTGATCACATCGGGACCGGTAATGAACATGTAACTGGTGTTTTTCACCATGAACACATAGTCGGTCATGGCCGGCGAGTAGACGGCGCCACCGGCGCACGGCCCCATGATTCCGGAAATCTGCGGGATCACGCCGGATGCAATGGCGTTGCGATAGAAGATCTGACCGTAGCCGGACAGCGCATCGACGCCTTCCTGGATGCGAGCGCCACCGGAGTCGTTGAAGCCCACCAGGGGTCGACCCGCCTTGAGAGCCAGATCCATCACCTTGCAGATCTTTTTCGCATGCATTTCGCCGAGGGTGCCGGCCCGAGCCGTGAAGTCCTGGCTGAAAGAGAACACCTGGCGGCCATTGACCTTACCGTAGCCGGTGATGACCCCATCGGCGGGGATGACCATTTTATCGACCCCGAACAGGGTGCCGCGGTGTTTCACAAAGTTATCGATTTCCCGGAAGGTGCCCGGATCGAAAAAGTAATCCAGGCGTTCGCGGGCCGTCATCTTGCCCCGCTCGTGCTGCTTGGCGACCGCATTAACTCCGCCCATTTCCCTGATCTTCGCTTCGCGCTCGCGCAGGTCCTTGATCTTCTCGGCAACCGTTTGCATTTGGGGTTCTCCTGTTATTGCAGTATGATAGGTGATTCAGGCTGGCTGTCACAAGTCACCATTCCACCGATTCTAGCGGCTCCCCGAACGATGTCAAGCGCTTTGGCGCTTTCCCGTCGACCGACCGTGGAGCAGCGGTTGTTTGCCACACGCTTGCCGGCCCTTATCATCGTTTCGGCCAATTTGAATAAGGATTAACCACGTAGTTCACGGAGAACACTGAGAAAACCCTTTCTTTTCGAAGCCTTCTCCGTGCTCTCCGTGGTGAATCATACCCATAAAGTGGCCGAAGCGATGATCATCGCCCGCTTGCTGTACCGGGGAGAGTCGATCGGTTCGTTCATGGCGTGGCGCAACGAGTCTGGGGCCATGAAGCCGGGAAGCCGCGGGGGGGGGCGATGGGGAATGCAAAGGCCCGGGCGCGGGCAAGGCCGCGCGCGGGCCGAAAAACGGGTGGCACCGGACGCCCGAGCGATTAGGCGCGGCCGGTGAGGCTTTTCGGGATGCGGCCGCTGTGGGCGCATTCGGAGCGCAGGCGGCGGCCCACGATCCGTTCCACCATGCGGCCGATTTCCAGCACCTTATCCACATTGAGGCCGGTATCGATGCCCATTTCATCCATCATCACCACCAGGTCCTCGGTGCTGACCAGGCCGGTGATGGTGGGGTCTTCGTAGTAGTAGGCCCCGGTGCCGGCCACCGGCACGCCGTCGATGAAGTTGGCCGGCTGGCCGCCGATCCCGCCGATGGTCGATTCGAAGTGGGTGATCCCCGCCTGCAGTGCCGCCAGCACATTGGCCAGGCCCCAGCCGCGGGTGACATGGAAGTGGGCGATGTGCTTGGTGGGATCCGGAATGGCGTCCATGATCATTGAATAGTATTCGTAGACCTTGTTGGGCGGTGCCGAACCGTCGTGATCGGCGTGTTCGATGTCGTCGGCGCCGATCTCCAGCCAGCGCTTGCTGAATTCCACCGCTTTTTTCAGTTCGGTGGGCCCTTCGATGGGGCAGCCCCAGATCGTGCTCACCGTTCCGCAGACCTTCATCCCGGCGGCGTGGGCCTTGGGGATGTAGGCTTCACACATCTTCCAATAATCGGCGAGCGAAAGCCCCGAATTGGTCCGGTGATGGGATTCGCTGGTGGACACCATGAACAGGATCCGATCCGGCCCGTAGCCTTCCCGTTTCGCCTGGATCGCCCGGTCCACCGCCCGTTCGCGAATGGTGATGCAGGTGAGTTCCACTTCCTTCACCTTGTCCGCCACCTTCTTACTGGCATGCAGCCGCTTCATCAGGTCATCGGCGTCCTTGAACTGGGGCATGCCCTTGGGATTGCCGAAGTTGGTCACCTCGATCCGCTTGAATCCCGCGAGAATAAGTTGTTCCGCCAGCCACAGCTTGGCTTCGGTGGGGATGAATTTTTCTTCGTGCTGAAACCCGTCCCGCACCGTGATATCGCCCAGGACCACTTGCTTCGGATAGTTCAATTGCGCCATCGGTCACCTCCATCAACTGCCACAGTCGCTGATCGTCCTTGCCAACATTCGGTCTTCCGCTGTCACGTTCCACTTCCGCCTGTTCCCGATTTTCGCTTTTCTATTTTCGCTTTTCGATTTTCCCTTCCCCCGCCTTCCGACCTCAGAACCGGAAATTCCCGAACGCCGGTTCCCCGATCGGTTTGAGCAGGCTCACTTCGAAGGCCATGGCCAACCAGTCGCGGATTTCCCGGAATTTCAGCACCCGGTCGTTGAGTAAACGGGCGGCGCAGAAAAACGGGTGGGCTTCGCCGTCGTATTTATCGATCATCTGCTGACGGAAGGCCTGCTTGTCCGCTTCTTCCATCGGGCTGCCCTTGATCTGGTGTTTGCGTTCCTCGATGGAAAGGAGCACTTCCGCGGCCGACCGACCGCTCATTACCGACGTTCGCGCCCGCATGGTTGAAAAGAGGAAGTGCGGCCGGTAGGCGCGCCCGCACATGCCGTAGTTGGCGGCGCCGTTATCCGGGCCGATCACCAGTTGGATCCGCGGCACCTGGGCGCAGGAGACCGAACGCACCATGTCGGCCCCGTATTTACCGATGCCCATGTGTTCCGATTCGCTGCCCACCATGTAGCCGGGCGAACTCTGCACGAACAACAGCGGGGTCTTGTCCTGACTGCAGCGCACGATCCATTCGGTGGCCTTGCGCGCCGCTTCCACGAAGATGATGCCGAGGCCGTTGGAGGCGATCACTCCGACCGGGAGACCCTTGATCCGGATTTTGCCGGCGACGATGTTGTCGCCGCGCCCCGGGGCGTAGTGCGGTTTGTATTCCAGCATGCGGCTGTCATCGGCGATCGCTTTGAGGAATTCCCGCACCTGAATGCCCTGATGGACCTTGGCCGGCAGGTTTTCGTAGATGGCGTCCACCGGCAGCCGCGGCGCCGCTTCCTCGAACCGGGCCGAATGGATCTTCTGCGGCGGTTCCATGGACAAAATATCGCGTACCTTGAGGATCGCTTCGTCCTGACTGGTGCAGAAATGGTCGGCGCCGCCGGAAATCTGGTTGTGAATGCGAGCGCCTCCCAGGTCTTCGGCGGAAATGATCTCGCCGGTGGCCGCCTTCACCAGCGGTGGGCCGCCCAAAAACGAATAGGCCAGGCGATCGATCATCACCGACTGGCAGGCCATGAACACGATGTAGGCGCCGCCGGCGGTGTTGCCGCCGGTGCTCAAGGTGATCTGTTTCAGCCCCTGGGCGGACATCCGCGCCATGTTGTAGAACATGGAACCGAAATGCTGGTCGTCGGGGAACACGTCCGCCTGCATCGGTAAATAGGCGCCGCCGGAGTCGGCGATGTAGACGCAGTTGAGACCGCAGCGCGCGGCGATGGCCTGGGCCCGCATGTGCTTTTTCAGGGTGATGGGGAAGTAGGTGCCGGCCTTGACCCGACTGTCGTTGGCCAGGATCATGGTCCAGTTGCCGTTGATCTTACCGATCCCGGTGACGATGCCGCCGCAGGGGACATCGTCCACATCCGGGTAATCCATGCCGAACCCGGCCAGCCGACTCAGTTCGAAGAATTCGGTGCCGGGATCGATCAGTTTGTCCACCAGCGCCCGCACATGGGCCTTGCCCTGTTTGGCCAGCCGTTCCACCGCCTTTTCTCCGCCCGGCCACATGGCGTAGTAGGCGCGTTCATCCAGTTTCAGTTCTTCGTTTTCCCAGAATGCCCGATTTTCCATTCTTGCGTCCGCCATAATCCGATCCTTTCCGCAACCGATTGCGCGTTCGGTGCCGTTCTCGTTATTTGCCCCGGTACACCGGTTTGCGCTTGTCTCGAAACGATGCCAGCCCTTCCAATCGGTCTTCGGTGGGAATGGTAATCCAGTAGGCGTTGGATTCGATGGCGAGCCCCGTGTGGAGATCGGTTTCCAGACCGTGGTTGATGGCGTATTTGGCCTGTTCGATGGCGATCGGACCGGTTTCGGTGATCATCCGGGCCATCGCCAGGGCATCGTCCATGAGCTTTTCCGGGGCCGAAACCTGGTTCACCAACCCGATCGCCAGGGCCTCCTCGGCGTTCACCCGCCGCCCGGTAAAAATCAGTTCCTTGGCTTTGCCGCGGCCGATCAGGCGCGGCAACCGCTGGGTGCCGCCGGCGCCGGGAATGATTGCCAGGCGCGTTTCGGTGAGCCCCATGGACGCGGTGGCGGCGGCGATCCGCAGGTCACAGGCGAGCGCCAGTTCGGTGCCGCCGCCGAGCGCGATCCCGTTCACCGCGGCGATCACCGGTTTGGGCAGATTTTCGATGGCGGTGAACAGATTGCGAATGGTCATGATGAACTGCTTCACCTCGGTATCGTTCAGGGTGGCCCGTTCCTTCAAATCGGCCCCGGCGCAGAACGCCTTGTCGCCGGCGCCGCGGACGATCACCACCCGGATGTCCGGGTCGAACCGAAGGGCTTCGATTTTTTCCTGGAGCCCGCGGAGCATGGCGAAATTAAACGAGTTCATGACTTGCGGACGATTGAGTTGCAAGATTGCGATCCGACCCTCACGTTGTTCCACTATCACTGGCTGATCCATAACCACCTCCGGAGCGAACAAGAAATCCAGCCGCCGGCATCGGCCGGACCGGGAAAATCAGCCCGGCCGCCGGTGCCGGAGCGGATGCGCATTGCCGTTACAGGTATCTCATGAACTCATGGGACCTTGACTGACCGAGGGAACCAGGTGCCGGCGTCCCGGGGGCCGATCACCGGGCGGACGCCGCTCGCGGCTGGAAAGCCGCTCCCACCGTGGGCTGGGAGACCGCCGGCGGCTCCGACTGCCAGGCCGCTCCCACCGTGGGCTGGGAAACGACTCCCGGAGTAGGCTCGAAAGCCGCGGGCGGACTGCCCTGGCGACCGTGCCCGTAGGTGGCCGGATCCCTAACGCTGGGCCTTGCGGGCGAATTCCTCGCGCAGCAGTTCACGGCCGATGATCAGCCGGCGAATTTCGTTGGTGCCGGCGCCGATTTCATAGAGCTTGGCGTCCCGCCACAGCTTCTGCACCGGAAATTCCAGGCAGTAGCCGTAGCCGCCGTGGATCTGAATGGCCTGATCGCAGATCCAGGTGGCCGCTTCCGAAGCGAACATGATGGCGGCCGCGGCCTGCTTGGTGAGTTCCGTGCCCTTGCCGCCGCGCTTGGCGCTCTGAGCCAGATCGGCGGCCCGATAGACGAGCAGCCGGGAAGCTTCGGTGCGGGCGTACATGTTGGCGAGCTTTTCCTGGATCATCTGGAATTTGCCGATCGGCTGGCCGAACTGTTCCCGTTCCGCCGCGTAGTGGATGGAATAATCGAGCGCCTGTTGGGCCATGCCGACGGAACCTCCGGCCAGCACGATGCGTTCGATATCGAGCCCGCTGGTCATCACATGGACCCCGTTGTTTTCCTGGCCCACCAAATTTGTCGCCGGCACTTCGCAGTCCTCGAACACCAGTTCGGCGGTGGGGGAACCGCGCATGCCGCATTTGCGCAGCTTGCGCGACACCGAAAAGCCGGGGAAATCCTTTTCCACGATGAAGGCGCTGATGCCCTTGGCGCCCTTGTCCGGAGCGGTCTTGGCGTAGACCAGCAGCACATCGGCCACGCTGC
>MNZR01000215.1:2687-27357 GCA_001873705.1 Syntrophobacteraceae bacterium CG2_30_61_12 | reverse complement strand
TACTGATGCTGATCGCGATGAGTTTCGGCGATCGCCTGCTGCTCAGCTCGAAACGACGCACTATCCGTCAGGTGGAGGAGCGCGTGGGTCAGCGCCTGGACCAACTCAAGGACCTCTATCTGGCTGACGGAATCCAGGTGGATACGGATTGGCGCCTGGGGGATCCGGCCGAGGAACTACTGAAGTTCCTGGCCGAACGCCCCCCCTTTCAGGCGCTGATCTGGGGCAGTCATAGCGGATCGGGCGACCGGTTGCCGGCCCCGAGACACTGGCTCGGGCGGCTGAGCGCGACCTTCGAATGCCCGGTGCTCAAGGTTACGGCCAAAGGCGATCTGGAACAACTATGAGAAAGGACAAGGCGATGGCGGAGCAACTCACATTTGACATGATTTTAGTGATGATCATGATCGCGGTGGCGGTTTTCCTGTTCGTGGTTGAATGGATCCGCGTGGATGTGGTGGCGATCCTGATGATGGTGACCCTGCCCCTGCTGGGTCTGGTCACCCCGACCCAGGCCTTCATCGGGCTCAGCAGCAACGCGGTGGTTTCGATCATCGCGGTGATCATCATCGGCGCCGGTTTGGACAAGACCGCGGTGATCAACCGCCTGACCGCCCCAATCGTCAGTTTTGCCGGTAAGAGCGCCAATCGCATCATCATCTTCATCTCCTTGACGGTCGCCTTCATCTCCAGCTTCATGCAGAACATCGGGGCCGCGGCCCTGGTTCTGCCGGCGATCCAACGGATCAGCAAATCGCTCAAGATCCCGATCGAGCGGCTGTTGATGCCGATAGGTTTCAGCGCCATCCTGGGGGGCACGGTCACCCTGGTGGGCTCCAGTCCCTTGATTCTCTTGAATGACCTGCTCATTCCTTTCAAGCTGGAACCGTTCGGCCTGTTCGACGTGACCCCCATCGGGATCGCCCTGGTGGCCAGCGGCATCGGCTGCTTCATCCTCCTGGGCCGCTTCATCCTGCCGCAGGGGGAGGGAGCCGGCAGTGTCACCGAATCGCTGGAAACCACTGCGGCGGAAGCGCCGCGGGTGACCGGAGAAATGTTCGAACTGCATACGCCGGAAACCTTCACCCATTACCGGGAACCGGTGACGGTGGATCTGCTGCGCCGCAGATATCTGGTGAACGTGCTGGGTCTCACCGAACCGCCCGATTACAAGGTGCTGGCACCGGCATCAGCGGCGGTGATCCGTTCCGACGTGGATCTGCTGGTTTACGGCCGCCATTCGGAAGTGGAACGACTGGCGGCGGAACTGGAACTGGAACTGAAGGCGGAGCCCCAAGTGTTCCGTGACGATGTGACGGAAAGCGTTTCCGGGGTGGTGGAAGCGGTAGTGGCACCGCGTTCGCCGCTGATCGGAAAGACCCTCAAACAACAGGATTTCTCTCGCCGATTCGGGGTAACGCCCTTGGCCATTTACCGGGAAAGCGACATCTACCGGGCGGAAATCGGCGATGTGCTGCTCAAGATGGGGGACGGCCTGGTGCTGCAAGGGCCCTTGGAGCGGATGCAGTACCTGTCGGAAGGCCGTTACCTGCTGTTTGCCACCCCACTCGACGTCGAACGGATGCATCCGGAAAAAGCGTTGCTCGCCGCCTTTTGGCTGGTGCTGGCTCTGACCATGGTCATGGGGTTCCATATTCAGCTGTCGGTCAGCCTGATGACCGGGGCTCTCGGCATGATCATCACCCGGGTCCTCACCATCGACGAAGCCTATCAATCGGTGGATTGGCGGACCATTTTTCTCCTCGGTGGCCTCATTCCCCTGGGCATCGCCACGGAAAAGACCGGTACCGCGGCCTGGATCGCCCATGCCGTGCTGAACGCCACCGGGGTGGTGCCGCCGATTGTTCTGCTCACCATCATCGCGCTGCTTTCCACCGTCTTCACCCTGGTGATTTCCAATGTCGGCGCCACCGTGCTGCTGGTGCCCCTGGTGGTCAACATGGCGCTCGCCGCCCATGCCGACCCGCGGATGGCGGCATTGGTGGTGGGCCTGGCCACCAGCAACTCGTTCATTCTCCCCACCCACCAGGTGAACGCTCTGTACATGGGCCCGGGGCATTACCGCAGCGTCGACTTCATGAAGGCAGGTATCCTGATCAGTATCATTTTCATTGTGGTCACCATCGGCATGATCTGGCTGTTTTATGGCGTGTCCTAGGCGATCGGTTGCAGAGCAGACGCGAGGCAAGGAGAGGTCCATGGCCATCATCACGATTTCCAGGGGTTCCTTCAGTCACGGTGCGGAAGTTGCCGAACGGGTCGCCGAGCGACTCGGCTATCAATGCATCAGCCGGGAAGTGCTGCTGGATGCCAGCGAACGATTCCACATTCCGGAAATGAAACTGGTCCAGGCGATTCACGATTCACCCAACATTCTGCAGCGCTTCCAGTTCGGCAAACAGGCTTACATCGCTTACATCCAGTGGGCCCTGGCCCAGCGGGTGCGGTCGGGCCGCGCGGTTTATCACGGTTTTGCCGGGCATTTGTTACTGCCCCGAATCCCCCATGTGCTGAGAGTGCGGATTCTGGCATCCATGGAGCAGAGAGTGGCGGCAAAAATGGCCCAGGCTCGGATCAGCGAACGGGAAGCTCTGGCCGTCATCAATAAGGACGACGAAGAGCGACGCAAATGGAGCAAGGCCTTGTATGGGGTGGACCCGCGGGACAGCAGCCTGTATGATCTCATGATCCGACTCGACCGACTCACCACCAACGAGGCGGTGGAACTGATCTGCCTGGCGGCTTCCAGCCCGGCATTCGAGGTGACCGAGGCGGCCCGGCAACGAATGGACGACCTGGCCAAGGCCTGTGAAGTCAAGGCGTGGCTGCTCGACCAGGTGGGCGATATTGCGGTGACCTGTGAATTCGGCAATGTTTTGATCTACGCCAAGGGGGGCGACAAGCAGGCGGAGCGGATTCGCAAAGCGATCAGTTCGCCACGTGAGGAACTGGCCGACCTCGCCAATATCGAGATCAGGACCGCCGGGCCGATCCCGGATCACGCGCTGTAGCCGTTCTTCTGGTTAGCAGCTAGTGCCATTTGATGGAAAGGAGAAGGTAGATCATGGCGATCATCATCATCGCAGCGGACCGCTATCAGCCGGCGTTTGAAATCGCCCGACAGACGGCCGAACGGCTGAACTATCAGTGTTTTGGAAGGGACCTGCTGAACGCCGCGGAAGCCCGCTACAAACTCAAAGCCGATCAATTGTTGCAGGCGTTTCATGACTATTCCATGCTCGGCCTGTCGCGCCGGCAGCGTACGCGCTATCTGGCCTACGTTCAGGAACAAACCTTGAGCGCCCTGCCGGAAGACCGGGCGGTATGTTGCGGCCTGGGCGCCCACCTGTACGTGCGTGGGGTATCCCATGTGGTGAAGATCCGCCTGGTGAGTGATGTGAAATTGCAGGTCGAGGAACTGGCCAAGGAGGTCGGGGCGACCCCGGCCCGTGCGCAGAAACTTCTGGTGCGCAGCGCGAAACGGCGCCGGCGCCTGGCGATCGATCAATTGCACCTGGACGAGGACGACCCGTCCACCTTCGATATGGTGCTCAATCTGGATCAGATCGAGCCGGCGGAGGCGCTCAACGCCATCTGTGAAACGGCGTCCTACCGAAAATTCCAGCCCATGACCTATTCGCTTCAGTGTCTCCGCGATCTGGTTCTATCGGCCCGGGTGCGGGCCCTCCTGATTGAACAGTACCCGGAGGTTCGGGTCCGTTCCGAACACGGCACGGTGGTGGTGGAAATCGCCGCGCTCAAGCGCGAGAAGCAAAAGAAGGCGGAAGCCGTGAAGCAGGCCCTGGCCGGACATCCCGGGATCAACTATGTGGAAGTCCATGTGATCCGAGATATCTTCAGACAGGCGGTGGAGAGTTTTCGCTAGGAGTCGATCCGCAAATGCCTTTGTGCTATTAGCAATGGAGCGTGGCGAAGAGAGCGGCCTTGAGGCTGCGGGCAGCCGGCTCGGCGGGATTTTTCACCGGCGCTCGAAATGACAATTGGCGGACCAACCCCTAAGGAAGCTGACGGCGGCCATGCCGCCTGCAACCGCGAAATCGCGAAGGAGGAAACCATGTCGGGAAAAATTACGGTGTTGCTGTTGGATGACGAAGCCATCGTGGGACGGCGCCTGAAGCCGGCGCTGGAAAAGATCGGCTGCACCGTGGAAGTGTTCGAAGACCCGCGTCGAGCGCTGGCGCGCCTGGCGGAGCAAACCTTCCACATCGTGGTGACGGACATCCGCATGGACGATATCGATGGCCTGCAGGTGCTCGAACAGGTGAAGAAAACCTCACCGGCAACCCGGGTCATCATGATCACCGGCTATGCCATGATGGCCCTGGCCCGCGAAGCCATGGAACTGGGCGCCTTCGATTTCATCGCCAAGCCCTTCACCCCGGACGATTTACGGGCGGTGGTGGCACGCGCCGCCGAGTCCCTGGGATTGGCGGTGACTTCTTCCACCTCCGAGTGAACCGAGCAGGCCGGCCGCCAGGGCCGAAAGGGTTGGAGATGCCTATGCAAGCGACCGCTAGCGCGCCCCCCGAGTCCGCTCAACCGCCCCGGTCCGCAACCGGACGTTATCAGTCCATTGAAACGGTTGAACTGGCCCAGAAGGCGCTGAGTTCCCGCAAGCCGTTCACCCTCAGGCTGCAATTTCTGATCGGCTGCCTCATCGTGCTGTTGTTCGGTACCGGTGTCACCATCATGCTGATCATGACCACCAGCGAAGTGGGACAGAAGGTCCACCTGCTTGAAATCGTCAACGATTATCTCCTGGAAATTCAACAGGCCAGGCGTTTCGAGAAAAATTATTTCCTCTACGGCACCAATCTTCCCAACGCTCTGGAAAACGTGCTTCGAGCGCACAGCGTGCTGGAACGGGAAGCGGAGTCGCTCAGGCAGACCCTGGGCGCCGCCGCTTACGAACGGGTGCTACCGGATATCAACCGCTACGAGGACTTACTGCAGCGGTTGATCGCCCTCAAAAGTCAGAACCTCAACGACGCTCAGACCATCGCGGAAAAAAAGCAGATCGAGCAGGACCTGCGCACCCACGGTCAACATATGCTGACCTTTGCCGAGACCTTGATGGTTAAGGAACGGAGCCTGCTCAATGCCGCCATCGCTCGCTCCAGAGGGCTTCACATTTCAGGGCTGATGGGGCTGCTGCTGATCATCATGGTCAATTCCTATGTGCTCGGCCATCGGATCCTCGGCAGTATCCATCGGTTCGAAACCTATGCCGCCCGGATCGCTTCCGGCGATTACACCCCGGTCATGCCGGCCCGTCGGCATCGCGACGAATTCACCAACCTGGCGATGGCCATCAATAAAATGCTGCTCCAACTGGAATCCCGCGAAGCCGTGCTGATGCAGTCGCACAAAATGCGGGCGGTCGGCACCCTGACCGCCGGGGTGGCGCATGAACTGAACAATCCGCTGAACAATATCAGCCTCACCGCGCACATGATGCTGGAAGACTACGTCGGCATGGATGATGTCGAACGGCGTCAGATGATCGAGGACATCATCAACGAAACCAAGCGGTCCAAGAACATCATCAGCAATTTACTGGACTTCGCTCGGGAAAGCAGTGCTCAACTGGAACCCCTGGACCTGGCGGCATTGCTTCAGGACACCATCAAACTGGCGTCCAATCAGGTCAAGCTCTCGAAGATCAAACTGGAATTCCAGGCGGCCGGGAACCTGCCCCGAATCCACGCCGACAGTCAGCAACTCAGGCAGGTGTTCCTCAATCTCATCCTCAACGCCATCGACGCCTCGCCCAAAGGTTCCCGGATCCAGGTGATGATCCTGCCGGCCGACGAACCCAACTACGTGGCGGTCAAGGTGATCGACTTCGGCAGCGGCGTTCCGGCGCACATCCTCGCTTCCATCTTCGATCCCTTCTTCACCACCAAGGGCAAGGGCAAGGGCACCGGGCTCGGACTCAGCGTTTCCCAGGGGATTGTCGCCAAACACGGCGGTCAGATCCGGGTCGCCAGCGAGGAAGGCAAGGGTTCCACCTTTACCGTGACGCTCCCGATCACCACCATCCCGGCGGCCATCACCCAACAGCCGCGGCTTCAACTCGATACCCGGCCGGCGCACGACTAGGATTTCACCAGGCACTCACCCTCCCCTTCGCCCCGCTCAGGTTCACCTCCGATCGTCATTGCCCTATGTGGTTGACGGGAATCCAAAAGCGCCGGCCCGGATTCCCGCTCCACATCCACGGGAACAATGGGCTTGTGATTTACCTCGCGTGAATGGACCTTGAGTTTATTCCCGAGACCCAGAGGAAACAGGTTTTCCAAGCGATCTGATTATGCTATGTGATGCGGACAGCCCAGGTGTTCACCGCAAAGACGGTAGGGAAACACTGACCCGCAAAGGAACATGTTGCAAAAAAATGCATCCTTCGCGGTCCATAGCCTTCCCCGCATCTTTGGGGTTCGCTCTAACGTTGTTCAGTGAGCGGTTACCGGGTAGCCTTTTACCGGCCCCGACCCGGATGGGTCGAACCGCTTCGAGCCGCGGGCACCGGATGCCGTCGGCGGCCTTTGCGGGTGCCGGCATATTGTTGATCGCAAAGGTCCCGGCATGAATCGTATAATGAAACTCCCTCACCTGGCTCCATTTTTCCCCAGCCGCCGCGAAGAATGCGGCATTTTCGGCGTGTTCGATCACCCCGACGCCGCTAAACTGGTCTACTTCGGTCTCTATGCCCTCCAGCACCGCGGTCAGGAAAGCGCCGGTATCACCGTTTCCGACGGCTGCACCGTGCGCACCTTCAAGCACATGGGACTGGTTTACGAAATCTTCAAGGAAGATACCCTGAAGGCGCTGACCGGCCATCTGGCCATCGGCCATGTTCGTTATTCGACCACCGGGTCGTCGCTGCTGGCCAATGCGCAACCGTTTGTGGTCCATCACAAGGACGAATATTACGCGGTCGCTCACAACGGCAATCTGGTAAACGCCCCGCAATTGAGGCGGGAACTGGAACGCGATGGCTGCATCTTCCAATCCACCATGGACACCGAAGTCATTGTCCATCTCATGGCGCGGCAACTGAAATACGGCCTGGAGGAAGCCCTGATTCACGCGCTCGGGGCCATCCGCGGCGCCTATTCCCTGGTCATGTGCACCCGGGATACCCTGATCGGCGCCCGCGATCCCCGCGGCTTCCGCCCCCTGTGCATCGGCCAGGTGAACGGCCATTACGTGCTCGCATCCGAAACCTGTGCCCTCGATCTGATCGAAGCCGTCTACCTGAGGGACGTGGAACCGGGCGAAATCGTTCTGATCGATAAACACGGGCTGCGTTCCCTGAAACCGTTTCCACAGGTGCGGCCGGCCTACTGCATTTTCGAATTCGTCTATTTTGCCCGCCCGGACAGCAACATTTTCGGTCAGAACGTGTACCGCTGCCGCAAGCGCCTGGGGCATCTAATGGCCAGGGAACACCCGACGGTCGGAGACATGGTGCTGCCCTTCCCCGATTCCGGTAACTACGCTGCTTTGGGGTTCGCCGAAGCGGCCGGCGTTCCGTTCGAGATGGGCCTGATCCGAAACCACTATGTGGGGCGCACCTTTATCCAGCCGAGTCAGGCCATGCGCGACTTCGCCGTGCGCGTGAAGCTGAATCCGGTGCGCCAGTTGCTGCAAGACCAACGGGTCCTGCTGATCGAAGATTCCATCATCCGCGGCACCACCACCCGCACCCGGATCCAGACCCTGAGGGAAGCCGGGGCCAAGGAATTGCACATGTTCGTGAGTTGCCCGCCACACCGCCACCCCTGCCCCTATGGGATCGACTTTTCCACCAAGGGCGAACTCATTGCGGCCTCGCATTCGGTGGACGAAATCAGGAAATTTATCGGTCTGGATTCGCTCAACTATCTTAGCCTGGCGGGTCTCCTGGAAGGCGCCAGGGCCAATCCCGACGATCACGGTTTCTGTGTCGCCTGTTTTGACGGCAACTACCCGGTTGAATATGAAGCCGAAGTCGCCAAGGACTGTTTCGAAAGGTGAGCCGGGAATGAGTGCTGCCAGGCCCAAGCGACCGGCTGCCGACTCCAGGCCGAAATCAGCAGCCGCAAGCGCACAAGCCGCCCCAGGAGGGGAGGACCTCGTCCAGATCGCTCGGGATGTGCTGACCATCGAAGCGGAAGGCATCCTGCACCTGGCGGAAGTCGTCGATCAGACCTTTGCCCAGGCGGTGCGGTGGATTTTTGAAGATCAGGGCCGGGTGATTGTCACCGGGATCGGCAAGTCCGGGATCGTCGGCCGCAAGATTGTCGCCACCCTGAGCAGCACCGGGACTCCGGCTCTGTTCTTGCACCCGGTCGAAGCGATGCATGGCGACCTGGGCATGGTGAGGGCCGAAGACATCGTGCTGGCCCTTTCCAATAGCGGCGAAACGGACGAGCTGAACATTATCCTGCCAAGCCTGCGCAGCCTCGGCGCGCGCCTCATCGCGCTCACCGGCAACCTCCAGTCGACGCTGGCCCGCACCTGTGATCTGGCTCTCTACACCGGGGTCCCGCGCGAAGCCTGTCCGTTGGGACTCGCTCCCACCGCCAGCACCACGGCCATGCTGGCCATGGGCGATGCGTTGGCGGTGGCGCTGATCAAGAAGCGGAATTTTCAACCCGGCGACTTCCGCCGCTATCATCCGGGCGGTCAATTGGGTGAGCGCCTGCTGGTGGATATCGCCCAAGTCATGCGCCGCGGCGATGAGGTCCCGGTGGTGTGCGAGGCCGCATCGATCAGGGCGGCGTTGGAAATCATAAACCAAAAGGGCCTGGGAGCGACCCTGGTGGAAAGTCCCCGGGGCCGGCTGGCCGGGATTTTTACCGACGGCGACCTGCGCCGCGCCCTGAGCCGGTATGCGGACCTCGAGGGCAAAACCATCGGTGCGGTCATGACCCGTGATCCCCAATCCATTCGACCCCAGCTATCGGCGGCCGCGGCCCTGGAGATCATGGAGCACCGTCAGATCACGGTGTTGCCGGTGGTCGATGAAGCGAACCGAATCCTGGGCGTGTTGCACCTGCACGACCTGCTGGGCAAGGGCAAGATCCGCTTCACCGGCTAGGACTCGTTAGCGGTCACGGCCCCCAGTTGGTAGTGGCGCCGTCAGGCGTTTTCGGCGCCATGGACCGCGCCGACGCCATCGGACGCCGCAACGCCCAATGCCCTGACGGGCAGAGGGGGATTATGCCGGTTCAGGATGGAATCTTTCCTTGCCAAACGCGGGCAGGATGCCCGCGCTCCCAGGCAGGAGCCCGCAAGAAGGGGTGGATTTCATCCTCACCGAGCCTAATCGGGCAGCGCTTCAAGCTGACTGACCGTGGCACTCAACACTCCAGCACTCGTGCCTGAGCCGCACCCAAAACACAGTTGGAGGTCCGGCATGGAACCCGTACGTGGACTCATCTGCCGCATCGCCCTGCCGGCCGATCCTCAGGCCATGGACTGGGCCTCCTTGCTGAACCGGCTAGCGCCGCACGTCGACGGCCTGCTGCTGGACCACGATTACTGGCAAGACCGGCATCCCGGTGGGGATGTGGCCCCAGCGCTCATCGCCGCCATCGATCGGATGCTGCCCCATTTACCGCCCGAACCGGCCTTGCTGCTTCATATTTCCGGTCGCAACCGCGACCAGACCGGTGCCAACCTCGACCAGTTGCAGGCCTTCCTCAATGCCCGCGCGATCCGTCAGCGGCTGATCTGGGTGGATCTGCCCTTGCTCTATCACAGCAACCGGGGTCTTCCCGGTCTTTACCGCGAACTGCGGCACCTCACGGAGCAACCGCTGCTGTTGGAAAATGATCCGGATCGGGTGCGGCGGGTGAAGCCGCTCGGCCGAAGATCCAATATCCGCACCCAGATCGTGAAATCCCTGGCCCGGGAACAATCCGTGGTCGGCCTGATCCACCACGGTGATCTCAGCCGAGCGCTCAACTACAGCCGAGCTGCGGCCGGCAACCGACGGTTCACCCTGCTGGACGGGAGCGAACCGCACTTTCTGGATTATCCGAGCACATCCGGGCTGGTATCGATCTCCGCCAACCTGCTCCCGGACCTCTGGGCGCGGCTGGTGCCCGGCGCCCGCGCCGGCGCCGGCCGGGCTGACCCGACCGCCCAGTACCAGGCGCTACGCCGGCTCAGGCAGCTCAGCCAGGCGCTCGCCGCCGACCCGGCGGCGGGGGTCCTCCATCTGCTGTTCCTGGACGGGGTCCTGCGCCAACCGCCTTCGCTCCCACCGGCGCAGGCCGGCGCCCTGGAACAATTGTGGCGCGAGCTTGGGCAGCCGAAACCAACATGTACGGCCAGCTGATCAGCTTCATCGTCGCTCTCCTGCTGTTCAACCTGCAGGAACCTGGCGGCGCCGAACTGCGTCCGGCGGCCCAGAGCGTTCAAACCGTTGCTTCCACTGCGGTGGTGTTCTGCGTTTTCGTGCTGATCTGTTATCTGGCTTTCAAACCGCTGCGCCAAAGCCTCCGCCAACCCTATCCCGATGGCACCGCCACCATTCGCTACCACCGGCTCCTGAGCCGGCTCTCGATCATCGGCCTGGCCGCCCTGGCCATTGAAGTTTATGGGTTCGGGTTGAAGGATTTATTCCGGGTAGTGCCGGGCTTCGATAAATCCTTCACCCTATCCGGGATCGTCGGGCTGTCCATCTATTTCCTCCATCTGAGCGTGGTCTGGTTCTGGGCGCACCCGATTTACCGGAGCCTGTTCGGGACCCAACTGTCCCGGCTTCAGTTCATCAAGTGGCAGCTGTCCTTCCACAGTGGTCTGCTGTTGCCCTGGCTGCTGATCGCGCTCGTTTCCGACGGCCTGGAAAATCTGGCCCTGGCGGCCATGCCCCACTCCGAAGTGGGGCAGATCTTCCTGTTTGGGGCTGTTCTCGCGCTCTTCCTCGCCCTGGCACCGGGCCTGGTGGTGCGGCTCTGGGGTTGCGAACCGCTCCCGGCCGGCCCCATTCGCACCGATCTGGATGCTTTTTGCCGCCTGCACCACTTCCGAATCGGCAACTTCCTGCTCTGGCCCCTGTTCGGAGGCGATCTCCTGACCGCGGCCGTGATGGGGATCCTGCCACGTCTACGCTACATCCTGGTGACCCGGGGCCTGATCGAACTGCTTTCCCCGGACGAACTGAAAGCCGTGGTCGCGCACGAAATGGGCCATGTGCGCCGCTATCACGCCATCTTCTACCTGGTGCTGTTTCTGTGCTACGCTCTGCTCGCTCACGCCTACCTGGATCCGCTGCTGCTGTTCCTGCTCAAGGACCCCACCGTTCTGGGCTGGGCGATGGCCGCCCAGTCGAGCCATCAGACCCTGTATTCCCTGGTCAACAGCGCTCCGATCATTGTCGCGATGGTGCTCTATTTCCGCTACCTGTTCGGATACTTTTTGAGGAACAGCGAACGCCAGGCGGATCTATTCGCGCTGTCCTTGATCGGCCACCCATTCACCCTGATTTCATCCCTGCGGAAAATCGCCGTTCACAGCGGTCACATCGAGGACCTGCCGAGTTGGCATCACTTCAGCATCCGCGAACGCATCGAGTGCCTGAGTCGATGCCACGACGATCCGACCCTGATCCATCGCCATCAGGTCAAACTCTACGGATCCGCCCTCATTTTTTTGGTGGTTTTCAGTTTGCTGACAGCGGCCGGGTTGCGCCTTCAGTCCAGCCAGATGGTCCGCGACTGGCGCGTGGAGCTGCAGGTCCACCTGCTCGAAAATGAACTCAATCTGGAACCCGGCAACCCCGATCTGTATGCGTCCTACGGCGGTCTTTTGCTGGAACACAAACGCTATGCGGAAGCTCAAACCATCCTCAAGCAGGCGCTGAAACTAAACCCCGAACACGTGGGCGTACTCAACAACCTGGCCTGGCTTTACGCCACTTCCCCGGAACCCTATTGGCGCCCGCAACTGGCTTTGACTCTGGCGATCAAGGCGGCGACCCGGCTCCCCGATCCCCACATCCTGGACACCCTGGCCGAGGCCTATTTCGTTAACGGCGCCCTGGAAAAAGCGCTGCTCACCATTCGCCACGCCATTGCCAAGAAGCCCGATAAGATGGCCTACTACCTGGAGCAGGAACAGAAATTCCTGGCGGCAATCAACCGACGCCGGGAAGAAACCGTCCAATAGGGCCCAGGGACGGAAACAGGGGACCCGACCGGCCCCGGTTCCCCGGGGAAGGTCGGGTTTAAGAGGCTTTTGCCAGCAACGGATCAGCCGGAGAGAAACGGGGAAGATCAAAAAGGCCTGGTCAATGCGCCGTTCGATAGGTTTCGCCCACCGTTCGATGGGCTGACTTCGGGCCTGGTTCGCAAATATTTTTTTTTGCGGATAACAGGCCCCACCGTCATTTACGTTCAAAACATGCGGGAGAGACCTGGCGATTGGGATAGCGACGGCGACGGCAATGAACCAGGGCTGAATTTTGAGCTAGAACCGTGACATGACCGTCATGAGATGGGCCACCTCGCTCAGCGGAGCGTTCAGATTGGCCCGGTGATTGGCAAAGAATCCGCCCAGATCGGAATTCAAGATGATCCAGGGATCCATGATTTCGGCGTTGTGCAATTCGTGCAAGATCTCGTCCAGGATGTCAATGGCGTCGATGGTGATCAGCTGGTCCTTGTAGCCCACCCGAACCACCTTGAGGATTTCGTACAGCACATGGGCCACGCCCTTGGCGTAGTAGAAATAGTCGTCGCTTTCGAACCAGCTTATCACAGTGCCGTCCGCTTTGGTCTGCACCGCCAGGCTCTTGTTGACGTTGCCCAACAGATCGCCGTAGCTGGAGATCAGCGCCAGCAGGTTATCGGTGCGGTAATAGAAACTGCGCCGACCGCTTTTCAATTTGGTCAAAAACGTCTTCAGGTGTTCGACCGCCTCGCCATAGGAAGTTTCCGCCGATGGGAACCAGAACAGGGTAGCCTTGTTCATGAACAGATTGAGGGCGTCTTCCAGGTCCGGGTCGTAGGTGTCCGCTTCGCCCATGCGGGTGAGGCTGTCTTTCAGCCGCAGGGTGGTGAAGCGCATCGCCTCCAACACGCCCAACTGAAAGTAGTTGATGTTATCGGTGAACCGGCCGATCACCAGATCGTTCGGGCGCCAGCCCAGAAACCGTCCGTGCAGTTCGTATTCCATCAAGGAGATGGCGGTTTCCACAAAGGTGACCCCGGCAATGGGCGAAATCTCCGGCAGCACCACCCCGTGTTCGCCATGGTCCGCAGCCTCGCCGGCATGCTCGGCGGTTGCCACCCCATGCTCGGCCGTTGGGACTCCGGTCGGGGCCGCCGCGTGTTCCGCTTCGGCCTTGGGCGGCGCGGGCGCTGCCGGTTCATGGGTAACCCGATCGCCGGCGCTCGGACTGGGTTCAGACGCACCGTGGGTGGGTTCTTTAGCCGGGGTGGCCGGCTGGACCTCGGCCGGCGCGGAGCCGGTCTGATGCGGGGTCAAGGGGCTACTGGAAAGCGGTGTCGGCTGGTGGTCGGGAAGGCTCGAACTGGATTGCAGGGTGAGCGGCCCGTGGCTCAGGGTCGGGCCCGATTTCGCTGCGTCGGCGCCCGAGCCTTCCCCCGACAGGGTATGTTTCTGGATTGCCAGGCTGCCCGTTGCCGTCAGCACCAATATCAGCAGTGCGGCCAGGCCAACCAGCGTCAACCGCCGCCGTTTTTCAAAAATCAGCCGGCCTATGCCTACTGGGCTCAGTCCCGATCGAACCGTCATGTCCTGCTCCTTTGTTATCGCCACCTATTACTGTCGATCAGCCAGGTAGGTCGCGCAAGCGTCTTTTGACTCCCAGGCGGAAATCCGCACCACCCACCGATCCTCGTTGTCGAATTGGGCCGAGAGATTTTCGTACAGGTATAAAGCAATGTTTTCCGATGATGGATTGCGGATCTGAAAATAGGGCAACTCATTGAGGTAGGTATGATCCAGCCGCGCCAGCAGGTCGCGGGTGGCCTGCTTGACCTCGCCAAAATCGATCACCATATCCGTTTGGTTCAGGCCCCGACCGCGCAGCACCACTTCCACCTTCCAGTTGTGGCCGTGCAGGTTTTCGCAGCGTCCGCGGAAGTTGCGCAGATTGTGAGCGGCGGCAAAATCACTGATGATTTTGATCTCGAACATGCGTTTGGATTGAACTCCCTCGCCAGCGGCGGTTCGCGGCGCGGCCGCCACTCAAACCCGACCCCTGAGCCCACCGGGAACCAGGACGAGCCGCGCAATCGCTCCTCGAGCTTCCGAGAAAATACAAAAATCCCCTTGGCATCAATGGGTTAAGAACTTTAAACAGAAACCCATGCATTTGTCAATCGCATTCCCCGGCGCACATTTTTTGGTTGACAGCCCCAGGCATATCCATTAGTTTTTCGTCGCTTTTGGCGGTGTAGCTCAGTTGGTCAGAGCATGCGGCTCATATCCGCAGTGTCCGGGGTTCGAAGCCCTGCACCGCCACCAACCAAAAAGCTGGGAATGGGGTTTGCGAATCACCGCGCGGACCCCATTTTTTTCTTGAAATACTTAGAATTATAGATTAATCAGGCAGGGGTCGCGGCGTTTTGAAGATGCCGGCCGGATACCGGCTGAAAGCATCCGCTGCCGAACCGCAACAATGAGCTTTGGAACGGAAAGGGAGACTTCATGACGCTGACGAAAGCTCACATCGTGGAAAACCTGTTCAATCAGAACGTTTTCACCAAAACCGAGTCTGCCCAGATCGTGGAGACCCTGTTTGAACTGATCAAGCAATCCCTGGCGTCTGGCGATGATGTGCTCATCAGTGGTTTCGGCAAATTCAGCGTCAAGGGAAAGAACCAGCGCCGAGGCCGTAATCCCCAGACCGGCGACCCGATCATCCTGTCGCCGCGGCGGGTGGTGACCTTCAAGTGCTCCGGCGTGCTGCGGGAGCGGATCAATCCGTAGGCGATGATCATCGGTTCGGCCGCTTTGGCGCACCATGGCCTACAGCCCATGCACGATCCAGGGGCGACCGATCGCCCTTATGGTCTATTGAATGAATTAGGCCACCTGGTCGAAACGATGATCGTGACCAACCCGCAACAGTCCGCTACCCACGATCGCGCGGCCGCGCCCACCGATTTGCGGCAAGTTCGTTGGGGGTCTCGATCGGAACGTGCAGCCCCGGCTTCGGCAGGCTGCCCCGCGGGTTGCGGACCCGATGATGGATCATCGCAACCCGCTATCACCTTTCACCATGGGGTTAAAACAGGCAGCGGGTTTCCAGGCGCTGGCTGATGTGTTCCAGTTGTCGCTTGATGTTTGAGTTTTTCGCCGCCACCTCATTTTTCATCTTCTTCAGCGCATAAGCCACGCTACTGTGGCTCCTGCTGAACGTCTTGCCGATATTGGACAAGGACTCCGAGGTGTATTGCCGGCACAGGTACATACCAAGATGCCGCGCCAGGGCGATTTGTTTGGTCCGAGCCGGGGAGCGCAGATCCTCGATAGATACCTGAAAACCGGCACAAACCGCCTGCAAGATATGTTCGGCGGACAGTTTGGGCAGGTAATCCAGCATGCTCCGCACGACCTCTTGGGCCAGCCCGATAGTAATGGGAATGTGCATGATATTGCTCTTGGCAATGGTGCCGATCAAGCAACTCTCCAGTTGGCGAATGTCGCCGGCCACCTCTTGGGCCAGAAACTCGGCCACGTCCATGGGCAGTTTCACCTGTTCATAGCCGGCCTTACGACTGATGATGGCGACTCGGGTACCAAAGTCCGGACGATCGATCGGGGCCACCAGCACTCCCGAAAGGCGCGAACGCAGATCATTGTTGAGTCGCGGAATGTCCTTGGGGGAGGCGTTGCCGGTACAAATCACCCGCTTGCCCCGATCGAGCAATTCATCCAGGGTGAACATCAGCTCGCTTTGAATTTTGTTCTTGCCGCTCAGAAATTCCAGCTTCTCCAGCAGCAGGACGTCGCAATCTTCCCGGTACTTGCGCTTGAATGATTCCATCCGGTCGCCCTTGAGGCAGGAAATCATCTCATTGGTGAATTGTTCCGCCGTTACGTAGCGCACCTTGGCATCGGGTTGCTGGGTCCAGAGCCGGTTGCCCACCGCATGGGCCAGATGACTCTTGCCGAGACCGGGATCGGCCAGCAGGTAGACGCTCTGATTGTAATGATGTTGACTGGCGGCCACCGCCATGGAGGCGGCATAAGCGAACTGATTGCATGGGCCGACCACGAACTGTTCAAAAGTGAATCGCGGATTAAACTTGGCTTTCGGGGACCCAATGACGTCCTGAATAGCTATCTGCCTCGGATTAGGTCCGCTCAGGCCGGACCCCGAGTCTGAATTTGGCGCGACAGGCGGTGCGGAAATCTCGTATTTGATCGATTTCAGGCGCGGCAGCTGCTTTTGGGCCAGGCGCAACAACCGCTCCTCGAGTTCATTCTTCACCCAGTTGGTATGCAAGCCGTTCTTGCAACCCACCACCAGTTCGTCGTGCTCAACCCGCTGGAACTCCAGAGTTGCAACCCAAAGGTCATACTGTCCCCTGGAAAGGCCATCGCGTAGTGCCGTTTTCAGTTGCTGCCATTCCAGGCTCATACCTTGACCAAACCTCCCCTCCGAGGGTCGTGCCGCCACCCTCTGATTCATAGGATTCGCTATTGATGGCCCAGTGAAATTCGCCGAATGAACTTCGAAAATGAGCGAGTGAACTGCAAAGGTGAGGTTTTGAATACCCTGACCGGCGCTTCGGGTCAAAGTCGATTTTACCCCGCTCGGCGTGGCCCCGGCCAACCAGGAGCGGACTTGAATTCCGGAGCGATGCAAGAACCTTAGCCTTCGCAAGGACCTAACTGCTTGATCGCAAGACCGATTCGAATGCCCGCTATTTGAAGAAGGATATCATCGCCTTGAGGACAGGGCAGCGAACTCCGATTGCCATCCCCCATACCCCGAACTTCCATTTTCGGCTCTTTTCATGGATTATCGAAAGCTCCGAGTGCTTCCCTCCGGTGATTCCATAGCTATATATTTTCACTGTTCTTCTTCTTTTTCCTGGAAGCTCCGCAACTGGCCGCGGGACATCGTCTGCAAATCCCTGCCCTTCTACCCGTTGGGGTTGAAAAGTTGCCGTCTGTAGGCTCAACCTGATAGGACTATCCGGTAAGAGCGGCTTCAGGCCGCGACCGACACGCCGACGCGGCTGAATTCCGCTCCGGCAAGAACGAAACTTTCCATCCCCAACACGTTTTCTTCTGGATCAGCGGGCGATTCACGGTTCTCGGCGGCTTCGCAAAAGTGCCGAAATTCTTGCCTTGCCTGCCGAGTTTTGCCAAGATGGAGTTCGGTGGAACACCAGCATTGCAACCGAACGACGGATGACCCTTCCATGACCGTACCCGGAATTCAACAGTGCACCGATTTGATGGCGCGAGTGCAACTCCCGCCGCATATCCAGGAACACAGTCTGCGCGTGGCTCAGGTGAGCGTCTTTCTCGGCCGTCACTTGAACCGCAACAGCGTCCGCCTGGACCTCGAACTCCTGGTCGCGGCCGCGCTGCTCCACGATATCGCCAAGGGCATCTGCATCGACTCCGGCTGCAGCCATGCCGCCCTGGGCGCGGAAATGCTCAATGACTGGGGCTACCCGCAACTGGCGCCGATCGTGGCCGAACACGTGTTCATCAGCCCCGCCGCGGTAGCGGCCCCCATCAACGAATCCATTGTGGTAAATTATGCCGATAAGCGGGTCCGGCACACGGACATCGTCGATTTGGATTGCCGCTTTGCGGATTTGATCCGGCGTTATGCGAAGAACCAGCAGCACGAGCAGGCGCTTCACGCCAAGCTGGAACTCTATCGGCAACTGGAACAGCGTCTGTTCGAACACGTGGCGATCGTGCCCGCGGACCTCGGCAAAGCCACCCAGGAGGACCTGTCCGTGGGGGCTTGAACCGGCCACCTCTGGCGCGGGCCCGTTGGTACAAGTCCGGCATGCCGCCACCCACCCAACCCCAAATGCGAAGAAAGGCTGCACATGACGCACAAACTCAGAGTGGCCCTCCTCTGCGGAGGCAAGTCGGCGGAACGTGAAGTTTCCTTAAAAAGTGGTCAGCAGGTGTTCAATGCCCTGGATCCGGCCAAATATGAGGTGCGCCGGTACGATCCCCGAAGCGATCTGGCGCGGATCGCCGCAGCGGCCTCCGAGATCGATGTGGCGTTGATCATCCTCCACGGGCGCCTGGGCGAAGACGGTACCATTCAGGGCTTTCTGGAATCCCTGGGGGTCCGCTACCACGGCAGTGGCGTGTTGGGAAGCGCGCTTGCCATCAACAAGATCGTGAGCAAGGAAATGTATCGAGCAGCCGGTCTTCCGGTTGCCCCCTACCTGGTGGTGAACCAGCGGCAGCCGCTGCCGCCGGCGGCCATCATCGAGCGGCTGGGGCTGCCTCTGGTGGTCAAGCCGGAGCACGAAGGCTCCAGCATCGGTTTGAGCGTGGCCCGGGACCTGAAAAGCCTCGAGGCGTCACTGACCACTGGTTGGCAGTACGACCGCCGCTGCCTGGTGGAAAAATACCTGCCGGGCCGCGAAATCACCTGCGGGGTGCTCGGCAACGATCCGGTCGAAGCCCTGCCGGTGATCGAAATCGTGCCGGGAAGCGAGCACGAATTCTTCGATTACGAAGCCAAGTACCTGCCGGGAAGGACCGAGGAAATCTGTCCGGCCAGGATTTCTCCGGAGCTCACTCGGACCGCTCAACAGTACGCCATTCGCGCCCACCAGGCCTTGTGCTGCCGGGGCTACAGCCGCACCGACATGATCATCAGCGACGGCATCATCCACATCCTGGAAACCAACACCATCCCCGGCATGACCGAAACCAGCCTGTTTCCCCAGGCGGCGGCGGCGGCCGGCATTTCCTTCAGCGCCCTGCTCGACCGCCTGATCCAACTGGCGTTGGAGTGAGCCGTCATTTTCATCGAACGGAATTCAATCTACCATGGAGGCACAGAGGACACTGAGAAAGGCCAAGGGGTTTCTCCATGTGCTCTGTGTCTCCGTGGTGAAAGTCTTTTGCGGTGGCCGCAATGATGATCAGCGCCGATTTGTCATTCTCCGGCAGGCTACCGGGGAGCGGAGAGTTCCGCTCACCCTCTGGCGTCGGCACCGCCGGATGAGCGGCCGCGGGGCGCGCCCACGTTTTCGAAGGCGGAATTGAAGTTACGATAAAGCGTGTGGTAGTCGCGAATCCGGTGCCATTTCTTGAGGTAATTGGCGGGCAGCGATTCGATCAGTTCAATCCCCCGCCACTGGCCAGGGCTGGGGTAGGCGTAGTAGGGCAGGTCTTTCGGCACCCCGCGGATAAACACCACCTGCGGCACCACCCAGTGCAGATAGGCCAGATACAGGCGGTGCATGCCGTCGTTGATGATGTTGACCACGCGGCCGTTGCGTTCGATGGATTCTTCCACTACCGGCGGCAGCACGGTGATGGGCTGGTCGACGCCTTGAAGGCGAACCCGGAGGTAGCCGTCGAGCTGGAACAGATCGTAGCCGAACCGCTCCAGTTCCCAGCCCAATTCGCGCACCTTGAGCAGTTCCGGCGCCAGCACATAACGCTGAGCCGGAGTCAGCGATTCCACCGCGATGCGTTCGAGCGAGATGTGGGCTTCGGCATACACCTCGAGGTCGGGACGCTTCAGCATGGTGACCCGGCGCAGCCTGGCGACCAGGTCCGCGGTGGGAAAATGTTCGACCGTTTCGATCTTCACGTCCATGGCCTCTCCAGCAATGAAAAAGCCCGCACAAGGCGGGCTGTGATCGGGCTCCGGGAGCTTCAGCAGCTACCCTGGGAGGTCTCGAAGATGGTGGCGAGGCCCAGAATCGAACTGGGGACACGAGGATTTTCAGTCCACTGCTCTACCGACTGAGCTACCTCGCCCAAGACGGTCGCGACGTTACTGAATCAGGCTCTGGTTGTCAAGAATTTTCTCCCCGGCCCGGCGGCTTCCCCTGCTTCGGCCGCGGCTCCGGCGCGGTTGCTCCAGACCCATCCTGGTTCAGTTCCAGAATGATCCGTTCCATTTCTTCTTGGGACAATTCGAGTTCGAGTTCGTCATCATCCAGCACGAATTCGATCGGGGCCTCCGCCGGCGACGCCTGCCGAGGCGCGGCACGCTCCAGCGGGGCCTCGTACTGATCATCCAGGCTCAGTTCCAGTTCCGCACCCTGATCTCGATCCTCCAGGATCAGTTCCGGCAACCCGGCGGCAGCTTCCGGTTGGATCGCAGCCGGCTCGAGTTCCCCTGCTGCTGCCGCCGGCTCAACCGGCATGACCAGTTCAATCGAAACGGGCGCCGTGCCCTGCTCGGCGAGCTCAGGCGGCTTCGCTTCAGCCCCTTGCAATTCGGCGCTCGGCGAGGGCGCAAGCGATTCCACCGGGGCTTGCAGATCGAGATCAGCCTGATCCAGGAGCCCGAAGAACTGCGGCATGGCCGGTTCGAAATTGAGCAGGTTCAGGCGTTCGCGTTCAGTGCTCAGGTCGGTCCCGCATTTCTTGCATTGGGCCAGGTGATCGAAACTCACGAAATGGCACTTTGGGCACCGCATGGTGTTGATTCCTCCGGTCTTCGGGTGTTGGCCCCGGCGGGACCTTTCAAGAACCTGTTCCTGAACGGTCATGGGGGTGCAAAGCGCAATTGGCCGGGTTCGCCGCCGTGCTCCCGCCCAGGTCCCCCCAGAGCAACTGGACCGCACTGAGCAAGGCGGTAACGGCGGTCTCCAGGCGCAGGATCCGAGGCCCCAAAGTGACGGCCCGAAACCCGCCGGTCCGCAGTTGATCCGCTTCCGCTTCCGTCCAGCCGCCTTCGCAGCCGACCAGGGCGATAATCGCCGCCGGAAGTGGCTGGTTGCCAAGCAGGTCCTTTAGGGATCGGCGGTCTCCGCTTTCGAGAGCCAGGATATTCAGCGCGTTCGGCGGCCAGTCGCCCTCCAGCGCGGTCAGAAACCGGTTCAGACCGTCACAGCAGCGGATCTCCGGCAGCATCGCGCGACCGCACTGGCACAGGGCCTGCTGGGCGATCTTTCGCCACCGCTCCAGCTTCCTTTGCTCCCGCTCACCGGTCAAACCGTATTGGCTGCGCTCCGAGGGAAAGGCGACAAAACGCCGGATTCCCAGTTCCACCCCCTGGCGCAGCACCAGATCCATGCGATCGGAGCGACTGTAAGCCAGGGCCAGGGTCAGGTCCAGGGGCGATTCGAGGATCGCGGCCAGGGGCTGACCCAGACGCAGGGTGACCGATTTTTTCCCGCAGCGGAGGACTTCCGCGGCCCAGGCCTGACCGCAACCGTTTCTTAGTTCAACCGCCGCCCCCGGCGCCAGTCGCAGAACATGACCCAGTTGGTGGGCCAACGGCCCCTCCAGCACCGGTTCGGCCTCGCTGCCATCGAAGCCTTCCACGTAAAAAGCTCGACGGGTCATAGCCCCATCCGCCCCAGGTACCAGTTGAAAAAGGCCTCACCCCAGAAAATATAACCCACCGCCCCCAGCGCCAGAAAGGGGCCGAACGGAATCCTAGCGGTCAGGCCCTGGTGGGTTTTCCACATCACGGCAATGCCCACCACCGTGCCCACCAGGGAACCCAGCAAGATGGTGAACACCACCCCGGGCCAACCGCAGAAGGCGCCGATCATGGCCAGCAGTTTGATGTCACCGCCGCCTAGCCCTTCCTGCCGGCGCAATCGCTGATAGCCCCAGGCCACCAGATAAAAGACACCGCCGCCCAGCACGATGCCCACCAGGGATTCCAGCCAGCTCAACCGCGGATTGAACAGCGCGGTGGTGAATCCAATCAGGATCCCTGGAAGCGATAACACATCGGGAATGAGAAACGTGTCCCAGTCGATGAAACTGATCACCAGCAGCAGGCAGGCGAACACGCTGTAAATGAGAAAAGCCGGTCCCCAGCCGTACCGGCGCAGCAGCATCAGCAGCAGCACCCCGGTGAGCGCCTCCACCAGGGGATAGCGCAGCGAGATCCGAACCCGACAGTGCCGGCACCGACCCCGCAGCAGCACATAGCTGAGCAGCGGGATGTTGTCGTAGAAGGCGATCGGCACCTGGCAGGCCGGGCAATGGGACGCCGGTATTACGATCGATTGGGCGTTGGGCAATCGATAGATCACCACATTGAAAAAGCTGCCCAGGCAACAGCCACAGACGAATACCAGCCATTGGACAGCGGTTGGATCGAAGATTTGGGTCATCGCCGGCGGCCCCCGCTCAGTCCTCTTTAAGCACGTATCCGCAACCCTTGGTCGGACACAACCAGTGTTTACCGTCTTTTTTGCTCACTTTTTCCAGCAGGAACGGCGACCCGCACTGCGGGCATTTGATCCGGGCCGGTCGATTCCAAAACACCTCGTGGCACTCCGGGTACTTGCTGCAACCGTAGAAAGCCCGTCCCCGCTTGCTGACCCGCTCCACCAGTTCCCCGTCGCAGCCTTCCCGGGCGCACGGGATCCCCAGGGTGATCGGCCTGGTGTTCTTGCATTTGGGATAACCGCTGCAAGCGAGAAAATTCCCGAACCGGCCGCGTTTCACCACCATCGGGCTCCCGCATTTATCGCACAGTTCACCGCTGGTGGTTTCTTCCACCAGTTGGATTTGGCCCTTGTCGTCGCGCCGGTAGCTGGAACTGAAGCTGCATGCGGGATAACCGCTGCAGGCGAGAAAGGGACCGTTGCGGCTCAATTTGATATGCAGGGCGCGGCCGCACTCCGGGCAGACCAGACCGGTTTCCCAGCCGATGCTCTTGAGGTGAATCATTTCCGCCTGCGCTTTGGCAAGGGCCCCGCTGAACTGATCGTAGAAGGTCTGGAGCAGATCCAGCCAGGGTTGGCGGCCTTGTTCCACCTCATCCAGGCGCTGTTCCATGCGCGCGGTGAAGGCCACATCCAGAATATCGGGGAAGTGGTTGACCAGCAGATCGCTGATCAGCATGCCGAGTTCCGTCGGCAGCAGACTGCGCCGCTCCAGCTTGACGTATTCGCGCTCCATGATGGTGGAAATGATGGTGGCGTAGGTGCTGGGACGGCCGATCCCACGCTCTTCCAGTTCCTTGATCAGGGCCGCTTCAGTGAACCGGGGGGGCGGCTGGGTGAAATGCTGCTTGGGCAGCAGATCCATCAGCGTCAGCGCCTGCCCCTCCCGCAGTGGCGGCAACTGGCGGTCTTCAGCGTCACCGTTGGTGGCGTCGCTGCCTTCCTGGTACAAGGCCATGAAGCCGTAAAATTGAATCACCGAACCGGTGGCACGAAACAGGAAATCGGGGCCGGCAGCAATATCGATGGTGGTCTGATCGATCACCGCCGGCTTCATCTGACTGGCCACAAAGCGCTTCCAGATGAGGGTGTAGAGGGCCAGCGCCTCGCGGGTGAGAAACGGCGCCAACGCCTCGGGGGTGCGCTCAACCGCGGTCGGCCGAATGGCTTCGTGGGCGTCCTGAGCACCTTCCTTGGCCCGGTACACCACTTTTCGCGCCGGCAGGAAGGCTTCGCCCCAGGTCCCTTTGATGTGGGCGCGCGCGGCCTGCACGGCATCGTCGGAAAGCCGGGTGGAATCGGTTCGCATGTAGGTGATCAGCCCCACCGCGCCTTCCTCGCCCACTTCCATCCCTTCGTAGAGTTTCTGCGCGACCCGCATGGTCTGACGGGCGGAAAAACGCAGCTTGCGGGCGGCATCCTGCTGCAGGGTGCTGGTGATGAAGGGGGGCGCCGGGTTCCTCCGGCGGGTCTTGCGCTCCACGGTCGCCACCGTGTAATCGAGATCCCGGAATCGCTCGACCAGTTCCAGCGCCTGCTGCTCGCTGGTTACCTTGCAAGATTTCCCCTGGTAGCGCCAAAGCTGGGCTTCAAAAGGCAGGGGGGCAGCGGCATCAGCCGCTTCCGCCGCAGCCTCCAGGCGCGCTCCGATGCTCCAGTATTCTTCCGCATCGAAGGCCCGGATTTCTTTTTCCCGATCGCATACCAGACGCAGAGCCACCGACTGCACCCGGCCAGCGCTCAATCCCTTCTTCACCTTCTCCCAAAGCAGGGGGGAAATCAAATAACCCACCAGGCGGTCGAGGATGCGCCGGGTCTGCTGCGCTTCGAACAGCCTCTGGTTGAGCTGCTGGGGGTTGCGCAGCGCCTCGAAAATGGCGTCTCGAGTGAGTTCGTAGAACAGCACCCGATGGACCGGTTTGTTTTCGGAGCGCAGTTCCTGGGCAATGTGCCAGGCTATGGCTTCGCCTTCGCGGTCCGGGTCAGGGCCGAGAAACACCGCATCGACCTTGGCCGCTGCTTCGTTCAACTCCTTGACGATCTTGGCCTTGCCCCGGATCACCCGGTATTCGGGCCGGAACTGGTCGTCAATATCGATGCCCAGCTTGCTTTTAGGAAGGTCTTTGATATGCCCCACGGAAGCTTTGACAATGTAATCCTTGCCCAGGTATTTCGAGAGCGTCTTGGCCTTGGTTGGACTTTCTACAATCAGCAGGGACTTGCCCATAAGAATATTTCACCTCAATCCACAATTTCGGTTGTACCTGAACGCATCGACTCCATTCGGACCA
>MNZR01000215.1:1839-2671 GCA_001873705.1 Syntrophobacteraceae bacterium CG2_30_61_12 | reverse complement strand
TCATCGATCCTCAAACCACCATACTCAAAGTCAGTGGGGTCATCTACACTAACGGCACTTTCAGCTCAATTCTTGAACCGATATCGCTCCTTACCATACTTGTGAAGGCTGAAAAGTTTCATTTCCGCGCGGAGACGCAGAGACGCGGAGGTTGATTTAAGGGCTCTTCTCCGCGCGCTCCGCGCCTCTGCGGGAATACAAAACGTAACTTCTCAAGCTCACCAGGTATAATCATTGGTCGGTACATTTCACACCTTTTCGAAATATTTCCCGGCCAGTTGCCGGATCAGGCCGCGCAGTTCCATCCTGGTGAGCAGCGCCGCGATTTCCGACACCGGCCGGGCACACGCGGCGCGGATGCGGTCGATATGACAAGGCTGGTCTCCCAGGGATTTTATCAGCTCCTCTTCTTCCGGCGCCAGCACCAGTGGCGGTTGTGGTGCAGCGATCGGTCCGGCGACCGGCGCGGCGGCGCTGGCGGCGCTGGCGGCGGCACTCGATCGAATCAGCGGCCGGATCTCTTCCAGGATGTCTTCCGCGCTTTCCACCAGTTTGGCCCCCTGCTTGAGCAGTCGGTGCGGGCCGACACTGCGTTCATGGCCGGCCGGACCGGGCACCGCGAACACTTCGCGCCCCTGTTCCAGAGCCAGCCGAGCGGTGATCAGCGAACCGCTGCGCTGGGCCGCTTCCACCACCACCACGCCCAGGGCCAGCCCGCTGATGATGCGGTTGCGTAGCGGGAAATGGGCGGCCAGGGGCGGCGAACCCAAAGGCAGTTCGGTCAGCAGGGCGCCGCAGCCGCGGATGGCCTGTTTGAGTCCGGTATTGGAGC
>MNZR01000215.1:1152-1830 GCA_001873705.1 Syntrophobacteraceae bacterium CG2_30_61_12 | reverse complement strand
CCACATCCAGACCGCAGCCGAGCACCGCCAGGGTGCGCCCGCCGCCCTTGATGGCGCCCCAATGGGCCGCGGTATCGATGCCCATGGCCAAACCGCTGACCACGGTGACCCCGGCCTTGGCCAAGTCGCCGCAGAGCCGCCGCGTGGTGTTGAGCCCCATGGGCGAAGCGAACCGGGACCCGACCACCGCGACCGCCACCAGATCGCGCACGGCAAGCGTTCCCTGAACAAAGAGGACCGCCGGCGGATCGGCGATATTCTTGAGGTTCTCGGGATAATCCGGGTCTCCCAGGCAAATCATGGCCGCCCCCAGTTCCATCAGCCGGTCCCATTCCGCCCGCGGATCGCTGCTGAACTGCCGGCGCACCAGCGCCCGAAAGGTTTCGGTGCGCAAGCCGGAAAACTGCGCCAGCGCATCGCGGCCGGCCTCGAGCGCCGCCAGCGGCGAACCGAAGCGCTCGATCAGCCGGACGATGGAACGGTTGCCGAGGCCCTGGGTCAGCTTCAGCTTAAGCCAGGCCAGTTGTTCGTCGGTCGGGTTCGATGAACGGTTTGCCTCGGTCACTGCGGGTTTCCTGTCAGCAAGGTAAAATCATCCCCGGCCTATTCATATTAGAATGGGAGGCCGACCGGCTCATTGCTCCGTAAGCCCGACTGTGCAGGCCGAGCGGCCGCGCC
>MNZR01000215.1:0-1115 GCA_001873705.1 Syntrophobacteraceae bacterium CG2_30_61_12 | reverse complement strand
GGCGCGGCGGTTCCGGGCTCGTTATCCCACCTGGAGTGGTGCTCTTGTCCTTTCCGATCCATGATGATAAGTACAAGCGCCTATGAATTTTGTCAAATCGGCAACCGCGAAGCCTGGAAAACCGAACCGGAGGCGAATGCGAACCTGGCCCCGCGGGAACAGTTCGGCAAAGGTTGTGAATTCGGGAGAACCGTTGGCAGCGCTCAGCAAAAAACCTGAATTGTTGGCTCCCGGCGGCAGTCTGGAAAAGTGCAAAATCGCTTTTCTTTATGGCGCCGACGCCGTCTATGTGGGCGGACCGGAGTTCAGCCTGCGCTCCTACGCCAGAAACCTGAGCGATCATGACCTGGCGGAAGCGGTCTTTGTCGCTCATCGCCTGCACAAACGACTTTATGTCACAATCAACATCTATGCCCGCGCGGCAGACCTCAAAACCCTCCCGCCCTACCTGGAATATTTGCAGCAACTCGGCGTCGACGCGGTTATCGTCAGCGACCCGGGCGTGCTGGTTTCGGTCCGCCGCCACGCATCGGATCTTGCCGTCCACCTGAGCACCCAGGCCAACACCACCAACGCCCTGGCGGTCGCCTTCTGGAGCCAGCAGGGTATCCGTCGCATCAACCTGGCGCGAGAATTGTCCCTGGCCGAGATTGCCGATATCGCCGGCGCCAGCGATGCGGAACTGGAAGTGTTCGTGCATGGGGCGATGTGTGTGTCCTATTCCGGGCGCTGCCTACTGAGCGCCTTCCTCACCGGGCGCTCCGCCAACAGCGGTCTGTGCACTCAGCCCTGCCGCTGGACCTATGAACTGATCGAGGCCAGCCGACCGGGCGAGCGTTTTCCTCTGACCCAGGACCGCCGCGGCAGCTACCTGCTCAATTCCCGAGACCTGTGCCTGATCGAGGAAATCGGCCGGCTGGCCGCGCTGGATCTCACCGCCTTCAAAATTGAAGGGCGCATGAAGGGCGCGCTTTATGTGGCCACCGTGACCCGCTGCTACCGCCAGGCCATCGATCGCTGGTGGGCCGATCCGAGCGCGTTCCGCGCCGAAGCCGACTGGCTTCAGGACCTGGAACAGGTGAGCCATCGTCCCTACACCAAGGGGCTGCTCGTTG
>MNZR01000096.1 GCA_001873705.1 Syntrophobacteraceae bacterium CG2_30_61_12 | reverse complement strand
GATCGGTCCGCGGTCGCGCCTGATTGACCTTCAAATCCCGGCCCTGCACCACTTTGCCGTTGAGCGCCTTGATCGCTTCGTCCGCCTGGGAATTGTTGGGCATTTCGACAAAGGCAAAGCCCTTGGAGCGACCGGTAAATTTGTCGATAATGATGTTCACACTACCGACTTCTCCAAATTCACCGAAAAGCTTTTGCAAGTCTTCTTCCGTGACCGAATAGGCCAGATTGCCGACATAGATGTTCATCTCTCTGTCATCCTCGCCTGTGGGTGGTCTCAAATTGAACTACCGAATAACCACGCCCACGCATTACCCGATAGCCGTCGGCCAACAATTGGCCGCTTTCCGGTGCTCAAAACCAGGCCGGCGGGCGCACGGCGCCCACGCTCCCGGCATTCCCTGGTTAGATGATATCGAGCCCGACCTTGCCCCTGGTGACCCCCCGGCATTCTTTTTCGAGCAGTTCCACAAAGGCTTCCGGGCCCATTAAATCCAGTTGTTCGCCATCCCTCCGACGTGGCCGAATGCCACCAGCTTCCACTTCCTTATCACCAACCACCAGCATGTAAGGGATTTTTTGCAGCTGAGCTTCCCGAATCTTGAAACCCAGTTTCTCGTTGCGATCGTCCAGTTCCACTCGCACTCCGGCCGCCTGCAAGCGCTGCCGCACCTCGCGAGCGAAATCCAACTGGCGGTCGGTGACCGTGACCAAAATGGCCTGCACCGGCGCCAGCCAGAGCGGAAACGCGCCGGCGAAGTGTTCGATCAGCACCCCCATGAACCGTTCGATCGCACCCAGGATCACGCGATGCAGCATCACCGGCCGATGCCGCTGACCATCGGCGCCAACGTAAGTGAGATCGAAGCGTTCGGGAAGCGTAAAATCGCACTGGATGGTCGCGCATTGCCAGCGCCGTTCGAGTGCATCGCGGAGCTTGATATCGATTTTGGGTCCGTAAAAAGCCCCGTCGCCTTCATTGATTTCGTAGGCCAGACCCTGGTGATCGAGGGTGTCGATCAGCGCCTTGGTGGCCTTTTCCCAGTCTTCGTCGGAACCGATCGATTTTTGCGGCCGCGTGCTCACTTCCATTTCGTAGGCAAAACCAAAAATGTCCATGACGTCGGCGACAAAATCAATGATGCCTCCGATTTCTCCCTGCAACTGATCCGGCGTACACAAAATATGGGCATCGTCCTGGGTGAATTGACGGACCCGCAAAAGGCCGTGCAGGACCCCGGATTTTTCATGTCGATGGACCGTACCGAGTTCGAACAAACGGATCGGCAGGTCCCGATAGCTGCGCATCTTGGACTTGTAGATGAGCATGTGCGCAAGGCAGTTCATGGGCTTGATGCCGTAGGACTGGCCGTCGATTTCGGTGAAATACATGTTTTCCCGGTAATTGTCGAAGTGCCCCGAACGCTGCCACAGTTCGGTCTTCAGCAGCGTCGGACCAATCGCTAGTTGGTAGCCGCGGCGCAGGTGCTCGCGCTTTTCGAAAGCTTCCAGAATGTGCCGAAGCAGCGCCCCCTTGGGATGGTAAATCACCATGCCGGCGCCGACTTCATCGCTGAAGCTGAACAGATCCAACTCTCGACCCAACTTACGATGGTCGCGCTTTTGCGCCTCTTCGAGGAACTGAAGGTGCTTTTTCAGCGCCTTCCGATCGGCGAAAGCGGTGCCGTAAATGCGCTGCAGCATGGGGTTGCGTTCGTCGCCACGCCAGTAGGCGCCGGCCACCGAAGTCAGTTTGAAGGCTTTGATAAAGCTGGTGTCCGGGAGGTGTGGACCGCGGCACAGATCGACAAAATCCCCTTGCTGATAAAGGGAAACGGTGGCCGCATCGACCCCTTCGATCAATTCGACCTTGTAGTTTTCACCGCGGCTACGGAATTGCTCGATCGCCTCTGCCTTGGATAGTACCGTGCGTTGAAAGGGCAGGGCGCCGGCGACCAGTTCCCGCATCTTCTTTTCGATCGCCGCCAGGTCTTCCAGCGCAAACGGGGTCGGCACATCGAAATCGTAATAAAAGCCATTTTCGATTGCTGGTCCGATCGCGACCTTGGCCTCGGGAAACAGGGAGCGCACGGCCTGTGCCATCACATGCGAGGTGCTGTGGCGCAGTATTTCCAGCCCCTCTGGAGAATCCGCGACGATGCCCTGGATCCGGGCATCGGTTTCCAAGACGGTGGCAAGATCCACCAGCCGGCCGTCGATCCTGGCGGCGATCCAGGCGCTGGGGCGGTTGCCGAGCGCGCGCAGGACTTCCCGCACCTCGATCCCGCGAGGGAACTCCCCCTCGGTTCCAGCTTCCATGGTGACATGCAGCATTTCCGATTGCATATTGAAATTCCTGATGCCTGAACGAGCTTTTCGGGTCGGCCCCACGATCGGTCAGGGGAGCCGTGGAAGTCATAACAAAAAAAGGCACCTCCCGGTCAGCCACGGGGACGATGCCTTACTGCGAACAGATTATTCGCGCGGTGGGACGTCTTCTTACCGCTTCTGCTGTGAGCTCTGTCGATCTTAGTCACCCAGTCTTGAACAAACAGCCCGCGATCCTCCAACCGCGATGCCCCTCCTTAAAAAGGTCTTATCCCGGGGTTTGGATCCCAAAATGGTAGGCACGGGCGGGATTGAACCGCCGACTTCTACCGCGTCAAGGTAGCGCTCTCCCACTGAGCTACGTGCCTGCACAGGATGGTGCTCTTCATAGCGGATCGAACGTTGGACTGTCAAGCAAAATGCAGCATCTCTGTAGGTTCGACATAAGACCGGACCGGTTACGGGGCGGGAACACAGCCACGCCCGCGGCGTAATGGCCACCGTAGGTCAGCCACCGTAGGTCAGGTTGCGACCAGCGGGAGCTACCTGACACGATCCGGCAACCGTGGCCTCACCACACCAGTCAGGGATCGCCCGCGCGCACCCTGACGTACCACGGTTGTGATGCTCTCCCTGGTGGCCATTGGGACGGCTGCCGCGATCTCGCGCGGTGCCCATGGGACGAAGTCACCATGTCGAATATCCGGGAGCATCTCGGAGCGCACCGTCCCGATTGAGCGTGCGCCGAATTTGTGCTATGAGTGTATTCGGGATTCGGCCATGCGCCGTTTATCGGCATGAACCAACGGCTGGAACGAGCAAACCGTTCCGCCCACAACTGGTGGTTGCACCTTGACCCGAGGCGGACATGATCCGGCGTGCGTTTTCTGGTTCGGTTGCGGCCCCGGCCGCCCTCTTATTAAGGAGTTACCATGCCCCGCTGTTCTTCGAGTGTCACTTGTCCCGGCTGCAAAGAGGCACAAATGGAACGGATAGAACGCAAGCCCTGGATGCGCCGATTCGCTGCAAGCAAACTGTACCGCTGTCGGAATTGCGGCAGCAGGGTTTTGCGGTTCAATAACTGGTTCCGGCTGCGTCTCGGCTCGGTACCGGTGACCCACCATGGCGGCAACGGCTCCAAGGGTCCCCGAACAGGCGCTTACGACCAGGTCCTCCGCGCCATTACCCAGTTGAGCCCCGAAGAACTGCAGATCCTAAAGAACGTTATCGAAACGCTGCTGAGAGAACCAGAAGGGCGGGAGATCAGGCCTGAGCGGAACGATCCACGACCCGGGACCTGATCCGCTCGATCAGGGCGCTGCTGGAGCGGCCCGGGGTCAGCTCGATCCGTTCGACCCGGCCGCCGGCAGCCAGCACGAAATCGGCGCCGACGATTTGATCGAGCGGCCAGTCGGCGCCTTTCACCAGCACCTCGGGTACCAGTCGGCGGATCAGATCCAGGGGATCGGAGGCATCGAAAAGCACCACGGCATCGACGCAGTGAAGGCCGGCGACCAGTTCACCGCGTTCCAATTCGGGCACGATGGGGCGGCCCGGACCTTTGATCCGCCTGACCGAACGGTCGCTGTTGACCGCCACCACCAGATAGTCGCCAAAGTCGCGGGCGGCTTCCAGATACTTGAGGTGGCCCAGGTGCAGCAGATCGAAACAGCCGTTGGTGAACACCAACGTCTTGCCGCGGGCGCGCAGACCACCGCGGATTTCGATCAAGTCGTGCGGGGATTTGATCTTCTCCGCCGCTTTCATGATCCGTGCGCGGCCCCAGCGGGACCCGAGCCTTTGGCGTTGCCACGGCCAGGGTCCTTCGCCCCACCGGTACGCATGTCCGGGGTCAGGTGGCAGCCTTCGCTGTCAAGCGAATCGATCAGACCTTCCTGATACATCTTGACCCAAAACGGGAGGCTCTCGTCATTGGCATTGCGGACCTTGATCCGCCCGGGGTCTTCCACGTACACATCACCGCGAAAAATCTCCTTCAGTCGCTGCAAAGCGGCTCGCCCCATGCCCTTGCGCCGTTCCAAAACCTCCAGATGATAAATGGTGATTTCCTTGGCACCCTCTTCATCCAACGCCAGGCTGAGTTCCCCATGGAACCGCCCGACACTCTCGAACTTGAGAGTTTCCATCGGGCCGAAGCCTTTCAGGATGGTGAGCAATTCCTTGACTGAAAGGCTACCATACGCAGCTTTCCAGATGATTCCCTTCCACTCGATCTCCGCCACTGATTCCCTCTCCACTCGGCCAGGCGGCGGCAGCCTTGTGAATCGACTCCTCCGGCGCCCTGGCACTGACCTTGACTTTTTTTCTGGCCTCGCGCACAGCTCTCCGCAGATCCCGCTTCCACGGATCGCCGACGCCTTGACCCTGGTAATATTCCGGTGGACGCACCCGAAAGGAACTCAATGGTGGATCTGTTTTAGAGCAGGCCCTGCTCTCGTAGAAAGCCACTCAGTAACGAGCGTTCTTACCGATCACGATGGGGAACAGGCCCAGGTTTTCTATTTCCGGACAGATCTCATAGAGTTTAGCCAGCAGCCCTTGTTTATCCAGTCGCTCCATTCGTCCTTCCCGGTTTCATGGATGACACATTTGGCCGTGGACCACACCGCCCGCTCCCGGCGCCGAACGATCCTGGAAAGCGATCGGGGAGCTTCGAGCCTGGCGGCAATCTCAGCCGTGGATATTCAACTGGCGTAGCGCTTCAAAAAGTACGATGCCCACCGCGGTGGCCAGATTGAGGCTTCTGACCCGATTGCGATCGATCGGCAGGCGCAGCGTCCTTTCCGGGGCAGTCGTGAGTAATGTCTCGGGCAATCCTTTCGTTTCCGCACCAAAAAATAGGGTGTCGTTCGGTTGAAATTGAAAATCATAGCAGCAGCGCCGGGCACGCGCCGAAAGATACACCTCGCGCCCATCGCCCAGAAAGCTTCGCAAGGCTTCAAGGTCTCGATGCACCGTTACCCGCACCTGGTGCCAGTAATCCAACCCGGCCCGCTTGAGATGGCGATCGCCGAGATAGAACCCAAGCGGCTCGACCAGATGCAAAGGCACCTCCAGAGCGGCACAGGTGCGGGCGATGTTGCCCGTGTTCTGAGGGATTTCCGGCTGGACCAGAACCACCTTGAGTGCCGCCGGCCGCCATCGAGCGAGCGGTTCGCAATCGATCAGCATCCCTCGGAACATTTCCGCTCTGGGTTACAGGGAACGGACCGCGCGGATATAGTTATTCGCGTATTTTTCCTGCACCCAGTACAGGTCACCGTAATAGAAATCGGCGTAGACGGCCTGATGGTGTTCTCCCCTGGTCGAGGTCCAGTAGCATCTTTGCTTGCCGAACAGCGGATGGATGAACAGACCCGTTTCCCGATCTTCCCGCTGTTCGAGGAGCGTAGCCAGTTCCTCCTTGGCCGGGTAGCGCCAGTCGCTGAATCCGGCGAACTGTTCGCTATTGAGTCGCTCGACGTAGGCGGCCCCATCCTCCCACATCAAGGGATCCGGGGAGGTCCGGCGCTGCCACATCAGGTTCGTTTCGCGATCTACGATAACGAGATCTTTCTTGACGAAAAAACGCTCGCTCATGCTCCATCCTCCAGCACATCGATGACCAACAGCGGATCGGCCCAGCAGATTTTTCCCATGGGAATTTCCCTAGAATGCGGCAGCGTTGCCTGGAATCTTGACGGCCTCTTGATGCCGGCCAACAGCTCCCTAACGTGCAACCTGTTCTCTTTACCACAAGGTCAACAAAAATTGAACTCCAAAATCGGGTGCAATTCAAACCGTTAGGAGAAATCGCTAGCGTTTCAGGCATAGTGATGCATTCGCGCCGCGGCTCACGCCTTGAGCCGGGTGCGTTCGGAGTGCGTTCCGTCAGGGCGTTCAACGCCCAGCGGTCTGCCGTGGACCGAGCTTTCCGATGCGCTGTCAGCGCCTGAAGGCGCCACTACGAGCCCAGGCAAACACTTTTGGGCCACGATCAGCGTTTCGGCCACCGCGAAAAGCTCACCCCACGGAGGCACCGAGAACACCGAGGACAACCCGTTATTCCAAGGCCATTGAATTCCTTCGTGCCCTTCGTGGAGGAAGAGAGCCTGGGAAGTGACCCAAACGATGATCAAGCCCGGTAAATTCGATTGGCGATCTCCAGCGTCAGCCGATGTAACGCATTTTCGGATATTGATGACCGGCTCATTATCGATAAAGAGCTTGAGTACTGAAAGATCCACAGCCTTTTCGATTGTGCCCTTGCCGCAACGCATAAGATCTTGAACAAACGCTCCGATTGCGATAGCAATAGATAACCGGGTGCGATCCGCCATCCGCACCCGGGGTGGAGGCGTCGAGTCGGTTGCCTTTTGGGGCGGTGAGGAACCGTGAGATCATGACTCTCAGTGTTTCCCTGATTCGAAAACTTGAACGGGTCGCGCCCGAAATGCGCGATGTGCTGTTGACCCTGGTGGAAGAGGTCGAGCGCAATCGGGAGGAGTCCGTCACCAAGCGGGAATTCAATGAGCTGAAGGAAATCGTCGCCAGGCTTGCCAAGGGCCAGGAAGAACTCACCCGGACCGTTACCGACCTGGTCGAAGCGCAGAAGCGTACCGACCAAACGCTTGGCGAACTGGCCGAAGCCCAGAAGCGCACCGAGCAGAGGCTTGGCGAACTGGCCGAAGCCCAGAAGCGCACCGAGCAGAGGCTTGACGAACTGGCCGAAGCCCAGAAGCGCACCGAGCAGAGGCTTGGCGAACTGGCCGAAGCCCAGAAGCGCACCGAGCAGAGGCTT
>MNZR01000085.1 GCA_001873705.1 Syntrophobacteraceae bacterium CG2_30_61_12 | reverse complement strand
GGCAACCCCAGCAAGAGTCCGGGCGATCGCCTGGAAGGGAGCCGGGCACCCGGGCGCCCACCGTCACCCAAGTGCCGAGCCCCCCCAACCCCGCCATTGCCACCGAAAAGTCCATGACGGCTCCTGCTTCCGCCAAGTCGGAGAAGGTTCCCAAGACGCCCCCCGAAACTCACCAAGAGAGCGTTTCGCCGGTGAATTCAGCCGCTCGTGACCGACCCCGAACGGAGCCCGCGGTGCCCCAGGCTCCCAGGGAAAGCTCCAGATTTGCGGCAACCCCCACGCCCGCACCGCCGGCCGAGCGACTTCCGAGCGAGCACGTGGGCGCCGCCGCGCCACCCGCACCCGCGCCGCACTCTCGCCTTGTTAAGGAACTCCAGCCTCCGACGCCACCCGCCAACCCAGCACCCGCAGCCGCCTCGAAACCGGCCGCACCCGCGAGTGGGATTGTCGGCGCGTCCACCGAAAAGCGCCTTCTGGATTTTCTAAACCGGTACATTGCCGCCTACAAACGCCGTGACCTGGCCACGCTGACCGCGCTCTTTACCCCTGACGCCATCGAAAACGGCCGCCCTTTCTCTGCTCTCCTCCCCGAGTATCAGGCCAACTTCCAACAGATGGCGGCGATCGATTACAAGATATTCGTGGACCATTGGGACGGTTCTCCTGCTTCCAGGGTCAAGGTTTCCGGCCGGTTCGAACTGGCCGCTCGCTATAGGGACCAGCATCGGAGTGCAATATCCGGTCGGATCGAATTCGTCCTCAACCCTCACGCCGACGATTTCCGCGTGAGCCGCCTGGCTTATTCGTTCCAACGCTGAGGGTATATACTTGTCAGGGTAAAAAAACCTTCATTTCGTGTGGGCGCTTTCCTGGGAGCGCGGGCATCTTGCCCTCCTTTGATAATGAAAGTTTTCATCCTAAACCGGTGTATTCAAGCCGGCCCGCCGCTTGGCGCCTCACAGCGGCGCATCGAAGGCGCGGGCGTAGCCGGTCAGTTCCACGTAGCCCAGACCGGTGAGTTCACGGCCACGGCGAGTGCCGACGATGTTCACCGATCCTTCCCAGTAGGCGGGGAGACCGCTTTCCTCATTGACCATTTCCTGATCGGCCAGGTTGGGGGTGACCAGCAGATCGAGCCCCTGGCCGGGCAGCGTGATCCGCCACCGGGCCGGGTAGCGGCCTCCTGTTCGCGGACTTTGCCAGGTGCCCCTGGTTTCGATTTCGATCTCACCTCGGGTCAAGCCGGTGACCTGGCCCGAAGGCGCCACCAGGGTCCCGGCGGAAGCGGCGGTGTAGGCCCCTTCGCGATTCCGAAGCAGGTAGATCATCACTTCACCGCGGTCGGAAAGCTGCAAGCTGAACCAGTCCCAACCCACCAGATCGGGTTCCAGGGGCGCGGAGCTGTATTCGTGGTCCATCCAGGCGCTGCCGCTGACCTCCCTGGCGACTCCGGCTTCGCTCACCCGCCCGGAGGCCCGCAGCCGGGTGAAGGAATAATAGCAACTGGCGCTTTCCGGGCGTTCGCCCTTTTGGCTGGTGCCGGCGCGACCGTGCCGAACCGGGGGCTTTTCGGGAAGCAGGGTGAGTTCCAGGGCAAAGTCGGAGGCGGTCGCCCGCACCCGATGGTGCTCGGGACCCAGGTTCAGTTCCCAGTCGGCCAAAAACACCCTGGTCGTGTCATCATCCAGACGGGCCCCGGCGAGGTCCAGCGCGCCCCGGGCCATCCGTTCGTCCTGGTGGAAGGCGCCCTTGGTCAGATCGGACAACGCCGCGTGGGCCAGGTAAATCTGCTGGGTGCGCCAGCCCGAGAGGGGTTCGGACGGATCGGGTTGAATCTGTTCCGGGCTCATTCGACTGCGAAAGAAGGTGATCTGAAAACCGAACCGCCGCCCTTCGGCGCTTTCCAGATTGCCGGTGTAATACCACCATTCGGTCTTGAAATCCTGGTGCGGCCCATGGTCCCGGGGAAATTCCTGGTTGCACGGACCGTTGATCCGCGGATATTCGGCGCCCCGGAGTTCCGGCGGCGCCGGTAGCGGCCACCTTCCAAGGCCCCAGAGCAGGGCCAAGGCGGCCGCCAGTCCCCACCTGGCCCAGGCCCCTCGGCCGGCCCTTCGGCACCTTGATCGATTCATCGAGTTCCCCCGTTTCGGTCGGTATCGATTCCTCCGTGCGGTGGGTTCCGCTATCGCTGCACCCACCCTACATCGCCATCGGTATCGGTATCGCTATCGGTATCGCTAAACTTCGAACGGTTACAAACTGAACTTTTCACCGCCAAGGCGCAAAGAGCGCGAAGAAAGGCAGGGAGTTAATCTTTCACTAAGAACCTCTGCCACTCTTGGCGTCTTTACGGTGAATTCAATGGGCAATCCGTTCCCGTGCAAAGTATATCGAATACTCCTCCTACTCGAGCCTGGTCATCAGATTACCCGAGGTTGGTCATGAGATGAGTCGTCAGATTGATCGATGAATTTTTGAGCCGCAGCTTGCGCCGGATGTTCTTCCGGTGGGTCTTCACCGTGTCCACCGCCAACCCCAGCCGCTCGGCGATGGCCCGGCTGTTGAGCCCGTCTTTAATGAGCAGGGCGATCTTCCACTCGGTTTCGCTGAGCCGGGCGGCAAGGTCCGCTCCGCCCGAAAGACCGGCGGCGAGGCCATCCAGGTAACCGGCCAGGGCCTGCAACTGCGTTTTCGCCGTCTCCTCCAGATTCCCTGCCTCGAGCCGCTGGATCAGCGGTTTCATCCGGGTGCGCACCAGCAAGGCCTGCTGCTTATCGCGCTCTTCCCGGCCGCGCTCCATCGATTTGGTCATCATCATCAAGGCGACATTGGCTTCGCGGAGACTTTCGTTGGTCGCCACCGCCTCTTCGCTTCGGCGCTCCAGTTCGCGCCCCTGGAGCTTGAGGGAGCGGGTGGCTTCCAGCAGATGCCGGGTGCGTTCCGCCACTTTTTGTTCCAGCTTGAGATTGGCTTCCACCAGTGCATCCCGCAGCCGCTTGCGTTCGGTCACATCGCGGCTGATCCCGCGAAATCCGAGCAGCCGGCCGGCGCTGTCGTGAAAGCTGACGCCGCTGGTTTCGATCACCACGGCGGACCCATCGCGATGCCGAAGCACGGTTTCAAACCGCTGCGCGTCCCGACCGGCTACCGCCATCCGCGTCAATTGCTCCCGCAGCAGAGCGACCTGGCTGCGGTTGAGCAGCTTGAACAGACTGCTGCCGGTCAATTCGGCCGGCCGATAGCCCAACAGCTGGTAGATCTGCGGACTCAGATAGGTGAAATGGCGCTCCCGGTCCAGTTCCCAGATCAGGTCGCTGGTAGTTTCCAGCAGGCTGCGGAACCGTTCCCTGCTCTTGTTGAGCGCGGTTTCCATGCGCTTGCGCTCGGTGATGTCCACATCGGTCCCGACCAGGTGCCGGCCGCCGGTCCGAGCGTCTTCGATCAATTGGGTTCGAGCCAGAAACCAGAACACCCGGCCGTCTTGGTGCAGCAGGCGGCGTTCCAGTTCCAGCGTCGGCACGCCTGCCGAAAATTGATCCTGTAACTGGCGTTGCACCCGCCGGCGATCGTCAGGATGGACCCAGGCGAGCCATTGGTCAAAGGCGCACCAGTCGGATTCGCCGGAACGACCCAGCAAGGTGCGGAGGATCGGTTCCAGGTAAATCCGTTCCGTCTCCGGGTCCCATTCCCAGACCCCCACCCGACCGGCGCTGGTGGCCAGTTGATAGCGCCGTTCATGGTCCCGCAGGCGCCGTTCCAGTTCCATCCGGGTGATGGCCACCTCGATCGCCGCGCGGATTTCACCGCCATGGAACGGTTTAACGATGAAGCCCAGAGGCGCTGCCTGCTTGGCCCGTTCGATCAGGGGGTCTTCCGCATAGGCGGTGATCAGCAGCACCGGGATATCGAAGCGCCGGCGGATCCGTTCCGCCGCTTCAATCCCGTCCATGGGGCCCGGCATCTTGATGTCCATCAGGATGATATCGGGCCGCAACCGCTCGGCCAGATCCAGGGCTTCCAGCCCCGAAGCCGCCGATCCCACCAGCTGGTGGCCGAGACCCTGGATACAGGCTTCCAATTGCATGGCGATGATGACCTCGTCATCGACGACCAGGACTCGGGCCATGATTCCGCTCTCCACCCCCGGGGGCGCTCATTCTTCGCGCAGCAGCATCGCCGGCGGCACCGTGAAGGCGCTGCGAACGGCCGGCAGCACCGCCGTCAGGGCCGCTCCCACAATGATCGGAAAGGCCGCCAGGAGCGCCGGCCAGTCCACCAGAAAGAGAAAAGTCCAGCCGAACGACTGGCGGTTGATCACCTCGATCAGAATGACCGCCAACACCAGACCGCACAGGAGTCCGAGCAGGCTTCCGGCGATCACGATCAGCAGCGCTTCCCAGAGCAGCATTCGGCGCACCTGGCTTTTCGCCGCCCCGATCGCCAGCAGGGTGTTGAGCTGGGTTCTCCGTTCCAGCACCAACACCATGAGGGTGGTGCTGATCCCGAGCGCGGCGATGATCAGGGCGATCAGCAGCAGCACCGTGGTGATGGCGAAGGTCTGATCGAAGATCCGCAAAATTTCCCGCCGCAGCGCCATCCCGGAGGTGACTTCCAGCTGGTAGCCGCGCGCGACCTCATCCAGGACCCGGCGGCGCAGTTGTTCCGTTCGCCCGTCCAAATCCTCGGCTCGGTCCTTGAAAAACAGCCGCACCCCGCCCCAGCGGTCGCTCGCGCCCGGCTGCTGGAAATGCTGCAACGCATAATAGACCACCCCGCCGCGGGTGCGATAATCGCGGAAGCGTCCGAGGATGGGGAGATCCAGTGCTTCGCCTTCAACCTGGGTCTGAAACCGGTCGCCAACCCCGAGACCGGTCTGATTGGCGAACACTTCCGACACCAGCACCCCTTCTCCCCGGGCCAGGGGCTCGGTGATCGCTTCCTGCTCGCCATCGAGCATGAGGAACCGCCCGTGGCGGAAAAAAACCTCGAAATCGAGGACTTCGAACTGATAGGGCCGGCTCCCGTAATTCAGATGGAATCGCCGGTAGGGCAACAGGTCCACCTGGTCGGACCACCCCTTGAGGCCGTTGACCACCGCTTCCGGCAGCGGGTCCCGGTATTCGTTGTCACCGGCCTTGGCCGCCCGAACGAACAGATCGCCGCTCACCGTCTGGTCCACCCAGGCGGCCACGGTGCCGCGGAAGCTGTTCACCATCACCACCAGGGCCACGAACAGCGCCACCGCGGTGATCAGGGCGCCGACCGAAATGGCCGTTTTCGCTCCCGCGTCCCGAATCGCGCGCCCGGCCAGGAAGGCCGGCTGGCCGCCCAATCGGCGCAAAACCGGGGCCGGCACCCGGCCGAGCAGCCGGAGCGCGGCCGGAGCCACCAGGGCGAACCCGGCAAAGAGGGAAAAAATAGCCAGATAGCCGAACAGGGGCACCCCCGCCAGGCTCGGCAATCGGCACAGGGGCCACACCAGTCCGATCAGGGCCAGCGCGCTCCAGGCCAGGGCGGTGATCAGGCGCGGACGCCGAGCTGAAGCCGGACCCTGCTCCATGGCCTCGCGTGGCGCCACCGCCATGGCTTCCCGAGCCGGCTGATAGGCGGCCAGAACGGCCACGCCGACGGTCACCAGAAACGAGAGCAGCAATTCCTTCGGGCTCAGGGTCAAGCGATCCGGCCGCACCCGCGCGAACAGCAGGCTGATGGTCGCGCTCACCCCGCCCAGGAGCCGGCGCACCATGAAGGCTCCCAGGGGAATCCCGGCGAGCCAGCCGCAGGTCCCCAACAGTGCGCCTTCACCCACGAACAGCGCGAACAAGGTCCGCGGCGAGGCGCCGATGGAACTCAAAATCGCCAGCTCCCGCCGGCGCGAAGCGGCATTCAAGGCGATCAGGCTGTACACCAGAAACATGCCCACGAACAGGGACACGAAACTCAGTACCGAAAGGTTCAATTGATAGGCCTGGATCATCAGATTGCCGGTGTCCCGGGCGGCGTTCGGGGGCACCAGCTCGACCCCCGGGGGCAGCACCCGGCGGAGCGCGGCCGGCGCGTCCGCTCCGGCCCCGGGCCGCAGCTTCAAATCGATCCGGTCGACCCAGCCCTGGAGGCGGCAAAATTCCTGCATGGTGGCGATATCGGTAACGGCCACCAGACCGCCGTCCATCAGGGCCAGGCCGGAATCCGGCAGGGTCCCGATGAGCTTGAACCGGCGGTTGCCCTGAAGATGCTCGAGGGTCACCGACTGGCCGGGACCGATCCCCCAGGCGGCGCTCAAGCGGGGACCGGCGATCAGGGTGTAGGGCGTCCGGATGAGTTCCATCCAATCGAGAGAAGCACCGTCGTCCCGACCGCGCCCGCCGGGGCTTCGGTCCCACGGCCGCAGCGGCCGATCGAGAATCGGATCGAACCCGATCAGGAGAAACGAACGACCGGGATCGGCGGTCGCTTCCACGTAGCTCGCCAAGACCGGCGCCGCGGTCCGCACCGTCGGCTGCCGCAGCAGCCGGGCCACCAGGGCTTCGGGCAGGCGGCCGCCGGGCTGCATTACGGTCCAGTCGACCCCGCCGCTGACCGCGTCCATGCCGCGGTTGAACGAATCCAGCGAGGCATCGATCGCCAGCCGCACGCTGGTAAACACCGCGGCCCCCAGGCTGAGGCCCACCAGCACCGCCAGCAGGCGCCTGCGGTGGCGCCAGTTGTGGCGTAGCGAAAACCAGACGAACAGACGCAAGAAGAACCTCACACGTCGCATTGGCGATCCAGAATGGCCCCGTCTTTGAGGCGGATCCGACGGTCGGCGCAGGCGTCGGCGATGGTGCCGTGGGTGGCGATAACAATGGTGCGACCCTGGTGGCGGTGGAGTTCACTCAGCAGCTTCACGACAATGGCGCCGTTGCCGCTGTCCAGATTGCCGGTGGGTTCGTCCGCCAGAATCAGCCGCGGATCGTTGATCAGAGCGCGGGCAATGGCGGTACGCTGACGTTCGCCACCGGAGATCTGGGCTGGCAGGTGCCGGAGCCGGGCGGAGAGCTGCAACCAATCGAGCAATTCCAGAGCGCGGGCGCGCACCCCGGGTTCCGCCTTGCCGGCGAGCAGCGCCGGCAG
>MNZR01000355.1 GCA_001873705.1 Syntrophobacteraceae bacterium CG2_30_61_12 | reverse complement strand
AGATGTTCCTTCAAGACCGGCTGCCGGTTTTTGGAATTCAAGCCGCGGCCGCAGATGATGAGCAGGCAGCGAAGCCCCAGGGCCTGTTTGTTCAGCACGAAATCTTCCACCAGCGGGCGGGCTTCGCTTCCGGTATAGCCATGCAGGTCGAGATGCGCCTGATAGCTGAACTCGCCGCGCCGAAGCCGTTTCATTACGGCCGGCGACAGCCCCACCACCGCCCCATCCACATGTTCATCGGACCAGAACAGTTCAAAACGCCCATCGCCGCGGACTAGTTGCTGCAAGTGCACCAGCACGGCGCGCTCCTCCTCGGCCAGAAACCGCGGCAGCCGGCACCCGGGTCTACGCCGCGGCACTTTCCGCGGCCGATCGTCAGGGAAGCGCACAATCCCTTCCATGGCCGCCTCGAACAAGCGCTGTTCATCGACTTCCGCACGGCTCGCGCCGGGTTTGCCGGGCGCGGGTGCCGGCATCGGCGGCGCCGGCGGTTCCCGGTCCTGCTGCGCTACGGCCAGGTGTTGATCTAAATCATCAAAGGGGGTATAGAAGCCCTGGCCCGAATCTTGGCGCCGGCGGCCCCGGTGCCCGGCTGCAAGCGGTGAGTGGGATTTTTTGGGAGCTGACATGAGCGATCCTCGGTCGCCATCGGTATAACACAAACGCCCAGCCCGGGGAACCTTCCATCCCGGGGTTAGCCCGCATTCCCCCCAGCGGTTGGAACGGCCTTCGGTTGCCGGCCCCGCCCAGATCGATGGCGGCCCGAGACGTTCGGAGTGGTCCGAACGGATTGAACACCCCAAATGACATAGACTCAAGACCCGGATGAAACGGGTTGGAATTCGCGTCGGCTATGGAAGATGTGGTCCTTATCGAAACCCAGGAGCAGTGGGAAAGGTTGCTGGATGAACTGGGTACCCTCCCCTGTTTGGCCATCGATACCGAATCGAACGGGTTTTTCGCCTACCACGAACGAATCTGTCTGATCCAGATCTCCACCGAAGCCACCGATTACATCCTCGATCCGCTGGCGGTGGTGGACCTCGGCGGCCTCAACCGGGTGTTTGCCGACCCCGGCATCGAAAAGGTGTTTCACGCCGCGGCCAACGATATCTCCGGTCTCAAGCGGGATTTCAGCTTCGAGTTCGCTTCCGTATTCGACACCGCCGTGGCCTGCAAGATGATCGGCCACCGCCGGCTCGGCCTCGCCCATATCCTGGAAGATCACTTCGGGGTCGAACTCAACAAGAAGTGGCAGCGCTGCGACTGGGGACGACGACCGCTCAGCGACGAACAACTGCGCTACGCCCGGCTCGACACCCATTACCTGCTGCCGCTGCGCCGGCAACTCATGGCCGAACTCGAGGCCCAAGATCTGCTCGCCCAAGCCCGCGAAGCCTTCGCCGGGGCCTGCCAGGTGCCGGCTCAGGAACCGCGCTTCCTGGGCAACGGCATCAACCGGATCCACGGCGCCGGGCAACTCAACCGGGCGGCCCGAGCCGTACTCCGCACCCTCTGCCGGCACCGGGACCAGATGGCCAGGCAGCGCGACCGGGCGCCGTTCCGCATCCTCGGCAACGAAACCCTGCTGCGCCTGGCCGAACGGCAGCCGAGGGACCTCGATGAACTGTACAAGATCAAAGGACTGCCCAAAACCTTTCGCAAAGGCGCTCAGGCGAAACGGATCCTCAGCCTGATCCGGCAGGGCCGTTCCGACCCCGACCCGGCGTCGGCGTCCCCGGCCGAACCCGCGGCGGACGACCACCCGCCGTCTTCACAACCCCTGGAGTGACCCATCATGGGCATCGTTCTCAAAGACAGCTTCAAGACCTTCAGCCACGATCAGGATAAGACCAGAAATCCCGAGGACACGGTTCGCCTGGTCCGAGAACGGCTCGATCGACTGGATATCAAGATCCTCGAAAAAACCCTGAGGATCGACACCGGCCGCTTGGGCATCCCGGTCTATATCAGCCTCTGCGGCCCCGACGCGACGCGCTTCACCCACACCAAGAAACAGATGGGCAAGGGCGCCTCCGCGGCCCAGTCGGAAGCCAGCGCGGTGATGGAACTGATGGAACGGTTCAGCTTCTTTTCCTACCTCGAAGATCATCCCCGGCGCTCGGCCACCTTCCGGGAAGTGGCCGCCGTCGCGGTGCCGGTGGAATTTTTCCCGCGCTCGGTGCGGGACCGGACCACCCCCATGGCCAAGGTCCAGGCCCTGCTCGACGACCTGCCGCTGCGCTGGGTACCGGGGACCAATCTGAGCCGCCGGTGCGACATGTTGGTGCCGCTCGACTGGTTCGCCTTGATCAACGAATACAACGGGCCGGCTGCCGGCAACACCATGGAAGAAGCCATTTTGCAAAGTCTCTGCGAAGTGGTGGAACGCCATGTGGGTTCGATCATCTGCCATGACCAGTTGGTCACCCCGGTGATCGATCCAACCTCGCTCAGCGACCCGGCCGCCCTCGAGCTGGTGGATAAATTCCAGCGCGCCGGGATCCGGATGTTCCTCAGGGACTTTTCGCTCGATACGGGCATTCCCACGGTCGGCGCCCTGGCCTACGACCCCGACAGCTTCCCGCACTGGAGCGAAATCGTCTTCACCGCCGGCACCACTTCCAACCCGGAAAAATCCCTGTGCCGCGCGCTCACCGAAATCGCGCAACTGGCCGGTGACTTCGAAAACCGCACCAGCTATCGACCGACTCTGCCCAAATACCAGACGCTTGAGGAAGCAGCCTACCTGATGGCCGACGGCCCCAGCGTTTCCATCCGCGAACTCCCGGACCTGACCGATGCCAATCTCAAGGTGGAAATCGAACGCTGCGTCACGGCTTTAAGCCGGATCGATCTGGAAGTGCTCACCATCGACGTGACTCACCCCCGGCTGGAAATCCCGGCGGTGTACACGATCATCCCCGGTGCCCATTTTCTCGATCACACCCGCAACACCGATTTTGCCCAGCACGCCGCCCGCACCATTGTCAACAGCCTGCCGCCGGCGGCCGCGGCCCACCACCTGCGGCGCCTGGAGCAACTGTTCGGACCGCGCTACGATTTCACCTTCTTCCAGGCCCACAGCCTGGAATTACAAGGGGATGCCGAACGCGCTCTGACCCTTTTTGAAACGGCCCTCACCCAGCAGCCGGATGCGCGGGAACTGGCCAGCATTCACGTGCATATCGGCTCCTGCCTGAAGGACCTCGGCCGCTACCGGGAGGCGGTGGAAGCCCTGGACCGGGCCGCCGCGCACAATGAAGAACTGAAAGAAATCTACAACCTGAAGGGATTCTGCCTGTATCAGTTGAAGCAGCACCAGGCGGCGATCGAGGTGTTTGAAAAGGCGATCGAGCTCGATCCGGGTTCGGCCATCGACTACGCCAATATCGGGAGCAATTTACGCGAACTGGGCCACCTGGAAGAAGCGGTCCGACTCTATAAAATGGCCCTGGAACTGGACCCGGAGATCGAGTTCGCCAGAACCAACCTGGCCAAACTGGAACCCCAACTGGCCGCGGCGACCGGCGGCGCCTGACCCGGACGCGAGCGACCATGCGTTATGAAGGTCCCATCTACCGACCGCCGAGTGAAGCCGACAGCCTGCTGATTCAGGCCACCATCGGCTGCCCGCACAACCGCTGCTCCTTTTGCATGGTCTACAAGAAGGGCCCGCGCTACCGGGTGCGCCCCTTCGGGGAAATCGAACAAGACCTGATGGAAGCCGCCCGCCGCTACGGCAGTCGGGTCCGCACCCTGTTTCTCCCGGCCGGCAACACCATCGCCATGCCCACCGCCGAACTGGCGGCCGTCTGCCGGCGCGCCCATGATCTCCTGCCGGAACTTGAGCGCATCACCGTGTACGGTTCGGCCCAGTACATCCACCGCAAGGGTGCCGCCGATTGCGCCCGCCTCCGCCGGGCCGGGCTCAGCCGCATCCACGTGGGGCTGGAAAGCGGCAGCGATGAGGTGCTGCGCCGAATCAAGAAGGGCGCCGACCAGCAGCAACAGATCGAAGCCGGCATCCTGGCGCGGGAAGCCGGGATGGAACTCAGCGAATACGTGATGATCGGGATCGGCGGTCTTGAACTGAGCCGGGACCACGCGCTCGCCACCGCCGCGGCCCTGAACCGAATCCAGCCGCATTTCGTGCGCCTTCGAACCCTGGTTCCGAAAGTGAACACCCTGCTGCTGCATCAGATCGAAAAGGGCCGTTTCCAGCTCCTGGGTCCGCACCAGGCCCTCACGGAAACCCGTCTCCTGATCAGCCGCCTGCAGGCCCCGACCCGGATCGTGAGCGATCATTACACCAATTACGTGAACCTGGAAGGCCGCATCCCGGAAGACCGGGAGCGGCTTCTGGCCGAACTGGACCAGGCCCTCCAACGCCCGCAAGGCGCGTTTCGACCGCATTTTGTCGGCACCCAGTGAGTCCGCCGCAAGGCAACAACAAAACCTCCGCCGCAACCCTTTTGTTTGCTTCCGGAACAACTGAGCCGCTATTGACCTATGCTTCGAGCGGTCACAAGAGGACAAGCGATGAATACCCCCGAGAGAATCTCTCGGGAGGCTCGGCACTCGGTCGCTGACTCAGTTTCGCATCGCGGCCAAGTCAACGGCCGCGCCGGCAGGTTTCTGACGGGCTTTCGGTCTCCAATTTTCCGTGGCACCGGCTTGATGAATGTTGACCCTCCATTGCCGGATAGGTAGTATGGAGAGAACAGCGAGGTGGACCATGCATGGTTACAGAGTAGAAACCACGGTATCGAGTCAGGGATCACTCATCATAAAGGGCCTACCCTTCCAGGCGGGGGACAAAGTCGAGGTCATTATCCGTAGACATAAGCATGGAGAGAGAAAGAATACGTGCTACCCTTTGCGTGGAAAGCCGATCCGATACGCTGATCCATTTGGCAGTGTTGGCGAAGAGGATTGGGAAACCCTGAGATGATCATCCTTGATACTCACGTTTGGGTATGGTGGGTACACGCGGATGAGCGGATCACCAACGCACAGGCGGCGATCATCACGGCCAATGAGACAGACGTCATCGGAGTAAGCGCAATCTCAGCATGGGAGGTAGCCAAGCTCGTTGAGTACAACCGGCTGGAGTTGCCCTGCCTGTTGCATGAGTGGTTCCATGAAGCTCTGAACTATCCCGGCGTCCACCTGATCGAACTCACACCAGAGATTGCCATTGAATCCACCGGACTCCCAGGCGAGTTCCACCGCGATCCGGCTGATCGGATCATCGTCGCAACCGCAAGGCGGTACGACTCTCCGCTTATCACTTCCGACCGGAAAATTTTGGAATACCCCTATATCACCACGGTAGCATAGGAAATATTCTGTGAACGGGTTGGAATTTCACTTTTTACCACAGCCCCTGAAGTCTCTATTCGTCATTCCCGCAATGTCCTAGCGGGAATGCAAACACCCGCTCCCTGTGTGGCCGGATTCCCGCATAAAGCATGCGGGAATGACGGAGAAATGCCCGACCCGAAGTCCAAATATCAGCCTTTCGCAGGATAGATTCGGTTGTAAAGCAAACCCCAGTGCCTCAGTCCTCGGTCAGCGCCGCATGCACTTTAACGGCCAGGTTTTGCAAGGTAAACGGCTTCTGAACGAAGTGAACGCCCTGGTCCAGGACCCCGCGCCGGGCGATCACATCGGCCGTGTAACCGGACATGAACAGGGTTTTGAGATCGGGGCGCTCGCGGCGCAACCGCTCGGCCAGGTCGCGGCCGTTCATCCCGGGCATGACCACATCGGTCATCAGCAAATCGATGCGGCGGTCGGGTTCCGAGAGCCGTTGCAGGGCTTCATCGGGACTACCGGCAACGAGCACGCCATAGCCAAGGCGTGTGAGCATCTCTTCAGCCAACTCCCGGATCAGCGGTTCGTCTTCCACCACCAGGATCGTTTCACCGCGACCCAAGGGCATTTCCACCGGCGTCTCGGCACGCACACCGGCGGCTTCGCTGGTCACCTGGGTCGGCAGATAGATCTTGAAGGTGGAGCCTTGGCCCGGTTCACTGTAAACGCTGATGAACCCGTTGTTCTGCTTGACGATTCCGTAGACCGTGGCGAGTCCCAAACCGGTGCCGCGGCCGGCGGCCTTGGTGGTGAAAAAGGGCTCGAAGATCCGCTCCAGGCTTTCCCGGTCCATGCCGGAACCGTTGTCACTCACGCTCAGCAGTGCGTAGTCGCCGGGAACGCAGCCGGCATGTTCGGCGCAGTAAGCGGCATCGAGCGTCACCTGGGCGGTTTCGATGCTGATCTTGCCGACCCCGGCAATGGCATCGCGGGCGTTGACGCAGAGGTTGGCCAGGATCTGATCGATCTGGGCCGGATCGATCTTGATCGGCTCCAATTGCCGCGCGGGCTGCCAGGAAAGATCGAGATCTTCACCGATCAGCCGGCGCAGCATCTTCAGTACCCCGTTCACGGCGGCGTTGAGGTCAAGCACCTCCGGGCTGATGGTCTGTTTGCGGGCGAAGGCCAGGAGTTGCCGGGTGATGTCCGCGGAGCGGCGGGCGGCCCCCAGGATTTGTTTGAGATCCGCCTGCAGCCCATCATCCGCCGCCACTTTGGCCATGGCCATTTCGCTATAACCGATGATCACGGTCAACATGTTGTTGTAATCGTGGGCCACCCCGCCCGCCAGCCGGGCCACCGATTCCATCTTCTGGGCCTGACGGTACTGGGCTTCCAGCTTGAGGTGCTCGGTGATGTCCCGCTTCACCGCCACGTAATTGAGAACCCGGCCGGTTGCATCGACCACCGGAGAAATGGTCGCCTGCTCGGTGAATTGGGCGCCGTCCTTGCGCCGGTTCACCAAGCGCCCGGTCCAGATGCCCCCGGCGCTGATGGTCGCCCACATGTCCTGATAAAAGGCCGGGTCCTGCTCGCCGCTTTGGAGCAGGCGCGGATTGCGGCCGCAAACCTCGCTCAGGAGGTAGCCGGTGGTCCGTTCGAAGGCCGGATTGACGTATTCGATGTTGCCTTCCGGATCGGTGATGAGGATCATTTCGCCGGCCTGCTCGAGCGCCGCCAGCAGCCGCTCCCGTTCCCGTTCGGCCTGTTTACGTTCGGAAAGGTCGCGGACATTGCACTGGAGCACCCGGTGTTGGTC
>MNZR01000107.1 GCA_001873705.1 Syntrophobacteraceae bacterium CG2_30_61_12 | reverse complement strand
CGGGAAGAAAAGCGAATGATGAATATCGAATATCGAATATCGAATAACGACAAGGGAAGAGTTAAGTCGGATGCACGGTCAGGCGCGGAAGCTGATCTGCCAGAAGAGCCAACGGTCCGGTGCTCGATCGAGCAGGCGAGGGAGAGCGAGGGGCTCTCCGGGCGGCCGGCCCGGCGATTCGCAGAGGGCCGATCGCTGCTGATCTTTGGTCAGCAGGCGGCCGATGCGGGAGGCCCGAAGATAGATCCCGGAGGCGAGCAGATCGGGGCCCAACTCCACCATGATCTTGTTGAACATTTTCACTTTGATGTAGCCTGCTTCCCGGCATTCCGGGGCCGGCGAAGGGCGACAGGTGATGGAATTCCTGAGCCCGGCGAAATAGCCGCCGCACCGCATCACGGCCCCCACCAGGCCCGGCATGGCCGCGGATAGGGCCAGCGTATCGCCGGCCTGGACCCGGACCGTTGCCGGATCGTCCACCGGGTGGCCGTTCAAAAACAGGGTGCTGATGCGCTCGCTCACGTAGGCTGGGGCAATGCCCAGTTGCTCGCACAGAACCTCCCTGACCGTGGTGCCGAGCCGGCAGCGGAGCCACACCCCTTCCTGAAGCAAGGGGAGAAAGACCGGTCGCGCCGCCGCCGCAAGGCCCAGCCGGACGGTTTCCACCTCGGCCGGAATCTGCCGCCAGTGGTCCGCATGGTTGATTTCGCTAACTGGCATCGCCTGATTACTCCGGGGCCGCTCGGGACAAGCATCGATCACTTGGGCAATCGGCCGCGCACCGGTTGGTCCCCTCCAGGCCGGGCCGGCGGTCACGCTCACGGCAGCCTTGACGAGCACCCGGCCTGCTAGCATATCATAGCCTCTCCATAGCAGCTTCGATGGATCTCAAGCAACTGGAATATCCCATGACCCAGATCCTTGCGTATCGTTCGCCGGAAGGCATCGTGCTGGGCGCCGACAGCCGGGCGGTCCACTACCTGGCCGATGGTTCCACGAGCTACAGTGCAGTGCCCAAGTTGTTTCGGCTGAGTCCTCATGTGCTCCTCACCACCGCCGGGGCCGGTTATGGGATTGCCCTCTGCCGCGCCTTTCAGACCCATGTCGAACAGAAAGGCCTGTGGCAGTTTACCGAAATCTGCTACCAGGCGCTGCCGTTTTTCCGCTCCGAACTGGAACGTATGCGGCGCAGCGGCCTGGTGGCTGAAGGGCGACCGGAACTGGCCCGGGTTTATTTCGTGATCGCCGGCCGGGACCTGGACCGCAATCGCGACCCGTTTCAGCTCCAGCTGCTCGGGTCCGAACAGCCGGGCGAGCCCTTGCATGTCATCCCTAATACCGGGATCTTCGCCATTCCGCGGCAGTTGGCCGTGGAAATGAAACTGTTCAGAATGCAGCAGACGCACCAACCCGTCAGCCGCATCGCCCCGGTAATTAAACGGTTTCTGTTGGAGCTTGCGAGAACCTCGGACACCGTGGGGCCGCCGCTGCACCTGGTGGTGATCGACCGCAACGGGATCAGGACCGATCGGTTCCCGCCCGGGCGCCCCGCGGCCTCCAGTCCGGTGGTTACGCCTGAGTGACAGACACGGGGATCAGGACGGGCGCTGGGTCGGGTCCGGGAAGAGCGCGCTTTCGGTGGCGAGAGCGCCGCACGGATTGCGGCTTTGGGTGCGAATGCGGAGCCTGCGGAGCACGGCGATCAGGTCGTCGGGGTCGGAATCGGCGAAGGTCAAGAATCGCGGCCGCAGCAGGTGAGCCTCCACGGCCAGATCATCACCGGCGGGGGGAAGCGCCAGGATGATCTGAACATCGTGGAGGAACATGCGAACCGAAAGGAGCCGTGAAAGTTCCGCGCTGTCTGCAACCATGAGCAGCACACAATCCGGACGAAATGCAGGGGATTTCAGCACCACCACGAGCTGTTCCAGGGTATCCGCCAGCGTCATGGAATCCATGGAGAATTCTTGGGAAATGAGTTCGCACAGGCGCTTTCCATAGGGATTTTCAGCCGTCGCATACAGCAGGACCTTCACGATCTTCGCTCCCTCCTTCGCTTCGTCGCCAGCTTTCCTAAGCAATTGCAGTGCCAGATGAGGCGAAGGCAAGGTTCATGGCCGGCTCGGGCCAGTGAAGAGCAACATTTGGCAAGCCCCGCGCTGCTTCTCATCCGACCTTCCGGACGGGATCGGCCGATCGCCGGGACGGTGTCCGATTTACCGGATCAACTCCAAACCGCGCGATGAACGATCCGGAAGCGGGTCGAGGCCGTTAGCGACAGGGCCTCCGCAGGGCCTCCGCAAGCTCGGTCCACGGCGGGCCGGTGGGCGTTGAACGCCCTTACGAGCGCGCTACGAACGCATTGGCGCCAGGCAAAATGGTCGTTGAGCATTTCTTGCATGGCATTGCTCCGTCATTGCCGCGGAGTTAAGCTGGAATCCGGGTCGGCACTCAGGTGGAGGGCGGGGAAACCGTTCTGGTGGTCGAAGATGAAAGCCTGATCCTGGCCCTGACTCAGTCCATCCTGGAACACCACGGCTACCAGGTCCATGCCTTCGACAACCCGACGGCCGCCCTGGCATGGGCGGAATCCTTCACGGGTGAAATCGATTTGCTGATCACCGATGTGGTGATGCCGGAGATGAACGGCAGGGAACTCCAGCAACGGATTGAAGCCCGCCATCCCGCCGCGCGCTGCCTGTTCATGTCCGGCTATACGGCCGACATCATGGCCCTTCGCGGCGTCGAGAGCGGTGGCATCCACTTCATCCACAAGCCCTTTTCGGTCGCCTCCCTGGTCCGCAAGGTCCGGGATATCCTGGACTGATTCGGGGCAGCGCGGCTGCATGAGAATCCAGGCTAGTACGGCGCGGCGGAAATCTCTGTTCCCTTTTTGAACCCGGGAATCGACGGATGCCGTGTCCGGTGTGGCATGCAAACGGGTCACTTGCTTCCGCCGAGCTGTACTAGTGCCTGATCGAATGCGGTCGCGGGGAAAGCACCACGGCCTTCTGAACGGTCACGGCTCCCCGGTCGCCGCCACCACCGGGAAGCGGCAGTCGACGCGGCGGATCAGTTCCCTGGCGGCGACCGCATCGGGCACCATGACGAAGGCTTCCAGCGGCTGTAATTGGGTCAAATCGAGATCGCCGGCCAGCCGCCATTCCCGTTCTTGTTTCCAGATGCAGCCGGGCGGCTCATGGCGCTGGTAGCGGTAGCGATCGGCCGGCCGCAATCGGGAAAAAAGTTCCGGCGGCAGGTAGATGGCGGGTTTGGCCCCGAGCCGCCGAAGGATGCCTTTGCGCACCGCGAGTCCCCAGGGTTCCACCGTCCAGCGGACCAGGCCCGGTCGCCAGCGGCGGAACCGCTCCAGCTCCGCATACGGGTGCGCGCTCCAGCAGATGACGGCGGTTTCGCCCCTGACCATCCGCGACCCGGCCCGTAGCCGTTCCTCCTGGAGAATTCGGCAGAGCGTATCGAAAGCGCCGTGGGCGCAGTCGGAGCGGTTGAAAATGAGATCCAAGTGGTAATTCTGAACCTTCTGCCCGGGCCAGTGCCCGGGGCAGGCACGGGTGTAATGGTAGAGGTAGTCGCCGGGCAGGCCCTTGGCGGTAGCGACGCCTGCCGGTTCGGATGGCGCTGCCACGGGATCCCGGTCCGCTGTCGGGTCGGCCGGGCCAGGGTCGACGATCAGCCGGTTGGCTCCGGGGAACCGGGCTCGCAGCCATCGATTGCCGCCGGCCGCGGCGGTTTCGGTGGGCGAGTCGAAAATCCAGAACGGGCGCGGCGTCTGTTCTTGAGCCTCGGCGAGCACCTGGGCTAGGTTCCCCCGGGCGCGGATTTCGAGCGCCACCTGCCGATCGCTCAAGGCCGCCAACATGCGGTCGCGGCAGACCATCCGGGTCGGTCTGGTGCACGCCGGTCCGCCCAAATGACAGGTAACCAGGATCGGTTCATGCTCGGTTCCGACTGGTCCGGGCGAAGGAACGGCCGGCGCGCTTGCGGCCCGAGAATCGGTCTCGACCAGAAGGAGCGGCACTCCGGTCGCGCGGGCGTGGCTCGCGACCAGATCGTAGCTCAGGGTGCCGCTGCTCGTGGCCCAACCGCCCGGAGTGAAAAGAGGATCGGCCAGTAGGGAGCGAAGGGCCCCCAACCAAGGAGCCGCGCTGTCGGGGATTTTCCCCTTTCTGGAATTGAATACGGCGGTCCAAAACGGCACCGGAGGGCCCCGATGCCGGCCCCAAAGCAGCACCAGGCGAGGGCAGCCGGGGCGAACCGTCCACTGGTCCGGCCAGCGGGCGATCCGCCAGCCGGTTGCAAAGCGCTGCCGGGCCGCCGCCAGCACGGCTTCACCTTGCGAACGCAGGCGCCCGGATCGGCGGGATAGTCTGGAAAGCTGTTCAGCCAGCGGTTGCTCGGATCCGCTCGGGACAGTACCGAGCCGCTCGACCAGGGCTTCCGGGGAATCGATGGAAGCGGGCGGCCAGGTTGCCAGCAGCCGCTGGCGCCAGGGTCCACCCGCACAACCGAGCCAATCCAGCACTTCCAGCAGCGCCAGCAGCACCGCCGCCTGATCCGGTTCCACTTCCGCCAGGTGGCGCAAGCGCGTCTGCTGCTCCATGGCGCCTCCCTTGGCGACTAGGGTGGCGGCCGCCGCGCCAAGAAAAATTCCCGCATCGAGCCTTCCACCGCTGGATATTCGACATGGCGACCTTGCCATGCGAGTGCCACACGGGATCGCGGCAGCCGGCCCAATGGCCACCAGAGGGAGCATCACAACCGTGGGTCAGGGTGCGCGCGGCGCTCCCTGACTTCCGTGGAGAGGCTCCGTGGGCAAGATCGTCAGGGTGCTCCCCTTTGGTCGCAACCTGACCGTGTGGAGATGCCGCCTTCATGCTCGCCGGTTGGCCCAGCCTTATGTCGAATATCCAGTCCACCGCTGTCCCGTTGACCTTTACCGCGCGATTCGCTAGAACAGGTTGGCCGTTGGTTCTCTGGTTGATTTCGAGCTGAGCAAAACCGAAGGTGCTTTCCCGGCGATTCGGTCCGGCACCGCGAACGGTTGGGAATCGGGCTTCCCGTCCATCCGACCCGTGCGCAGCATAGCAATATCAGCAATTATGTTCAAACCCTTGGGAAACCCACTGGAGTTTTCATGAAGCTTGGCATCATCGGCATGACGCGGTCCGGCAAGACCACCATCTTCAACGCGCTCACCCGGCGCCAGGGAGAAGCCCCCGCGGTCGGCGGTCAGCCGAGCCCGGTGCTGGGCGTGGTGGCGGTGCCCGACCCTCGGGTGGACTGGCTGAGCGGTCTCTATCAGCCGAAGAAAACCACCCATGCTCAGGTCACCTACCTGGACCTTCAGGGTATGCCCGGATTGGCCGAACAAAAAAAAGAATACATGGCGCTGCTGCTCAACCACATGCGCCCGGTGGACGCGCTGCTGGTGGTGGTGCGCAATTTCCCTCATGCCGGGCTGCCGGCTCCGCGTCCGGATCAGGAATTCCGCGGTCTGATGGAAGAATTCCTGATCGCCGATCTGGCCACGGTGGAAAAACGGCTGGAACGGATCGCGGCCGATCGCGGCAAGGGGCGCAAGACCACCGCCCGGGAACCCGAACTGCTGGAGCGCTGCGCCTTGTTGCTCAATCAGGAACAGTCACTGCGCGACGAACCGGAACTGGCCCTGGCCCCGGAGCTTCGGGGCTTCACCTTTCTTTCCGCAAAACCGCTGCTGCTCGTGGTGAACAATCCGGACGATCATGACCGGCTGCCCGACGCCGCTTTCCCGGGGACCGAAGCCCTGGTGGTGCGCGGCCAGCTGGAAATGGAACTGGCCCAGCTGAGTGATGAAGAAGCCGCCGGGTTCCTGGCCGATTACGGGATCCGGGAAGCGGCCGTGAACCGGGTGATCGAGCTTTCCTACCGGCTGCTGAATCTGGCCACCTTCCTCACGGTGGGGGGAGATGAGGTGAAGGCTTGGACCATTCCCGCCGGGATTTCGGCGGTGGAGGCCGCCGGGGTGATCCATTCCGATATCCAACGCGGCTTCATTCGGGCCGAGGTAGTTGCTTACGAAGACCTGAAGCGGGCCGGTGACTACAACACCGCCCGCAAGGAAGCCAAGGTGCGACTGGAGGGCAAGACCTACCCGGTGCGGGATGGCGATGTGATCCAGTTTCGGTTCAATGTTTGAAAGGCGCGGCCATGTTTTTTCTGATCGGCGGCGTCCAGCCGAAAACCGTACCGCTCGACGATCAGCACCGCCCGTGTCCGGCCTGCGGCCTGGCCCAGGCCCGGGTCGAGCGGATCGACCATTATCTCAGCCTATTCTTCATCCCCCTTTCTCGGGTCCGCAAAGGCGAACCGATGGTGGTCTGCCGGCGCTGCGGGGCGGTGACCGCCCCCGACTCCGACTTTGCCGCGGGGACGCCCGCCCCCGAGCCTCCGCGGCGGCCCCAATGCCGCCATTGCGGTGCCGTTCTGAACCCGGGATTTAGCTATTGTCCTCACTGTGGAAGCAAGGTATAAGCGAAGCCGACAGTGAGTCATCGGTTTTCCGATAATCCCCACAGGTGGTGTAATGGTGAGACAAACTGGCAAGGTGGTTCCGTTTCCGACGATTGCCGACCCCAACATTGAAACGATTCTCAAGAAGTTTCTGGGAGCGCAGCGGGGTCGCCTCAAACCCCGCACCTTCAGAAGTTATGAAGAAGTCATCTCGCTCCTGGAACATTGCCTGAATCTTTATGGATTTCAGGAACTCACCAGTTCTTCGGACACCACCCTGTACATGAGGCTCTCGGACTACAAGGACCTGACTTTCTGCGTCATCTTCGGTCCCGACAAGATCATTTCCGGGCTTTCCACCTTCCTCGGCTATTTCATGATCCGCAAGGTGGTGGGTTCCGAATCCCTGCTACGTTCCACCGGCACCGTCACCAAGAAGCTGATCCAGTGGCTGCTGGAAAAGGGCCACATCGATCAGGAAATGGCCGACAAGGCGCTGGAAATCGCCATGGAAGCCGCCCGCGAACTGCCGGCTGCCGAACGCCTGGCCCGGATGTTGTACGAATACGCTCAGAGTCATGCGCCGCGGCATTGGACCACCGAACTGGATGACTACTTCACGGTCGAGGAAGTGGAAGCCAACTGTCTGTATCTGTCCGGGATGGACAGCGAAACCGGGATTGTCGAGGTGACCGTGCCGAGGGAAATCGTCGAGCACTGCAAGGTCGGCTGGCAGATCAATCTGCTCTTGGGGGAAACCCGAAGCGGCTGGCGAATCCTCGAAACCGGCAACGTCTATCCCATGTGAACGCCTTTCCTCCTTCATCCCGGCCCGGCCCCTCCCACCTTAACGGTATCCGATCCGACCGGCGCGGAGGGGAGGGGTTGTCATGTCCATGGCAGGCCGGGATTCATGCTCGGTGAGGTTGATCCGAGCGCCTGCACAGTCCCCCTGCCCGCTCCTCGCGCGCAACAAAACATCCATTTTCCAGTGCGCCGGCGCCGAGGACATAGGGCGCGGCGTTTTGCCATGCCTGGCATGGACTCTTGTCAAGAACAGATTGCGTTGGTATGCGCTTGTGTTTTCCGATCATATCGAACAGGCGAAGGAACACAATATGGACAACCACTTCGCGTCGCTGATTGCCCAGATCAATATGCTGGAAATTTTCAAAGCCCGACAAGTTGTCGAGCGCGAACTCCAGAAGACCTACTTGACGTTTTACAAGCGGTTGTCGGATGAGTTGCAGGCTCAGGTCTACGTGAAACATGAAAATCATCTGCCGACCAATTCCTTCAAGGTGCGTGGGGCGGTGAATTTCATGGCCCATATCCCTGCTGAAGCGGAGGAACATGGTATCGTGGTGGCCACCCGCGGCAACCACGGGTTGGCGGTGGCCTGGGCGGCTCAGGCAAAGGGCATCTTTTGCAACGTCGTGGTGCCGGAGCACAACAATCCCGAATTGAATAAGACCATACTGGCTTATGGCGCCCAATTGATTGAACATGGGGCGGACTTTTACGAAGCCCAGGACTATGCCGAGGAATTGGCGGAAAGCGCGGGCTACTACTATTTGAGGCAGGGCAACGAACCGCATCTGATCAACGGGATTGCCACCATGGGCCTGGAGATCATCGAGGAACTCCCCGAGGTTGACGTGATTGTCATGCCCATCGGCGGGGGCACCGGCTGCGCTGCAATCGCCAAGGTGATCGAAGGGATCAATCCGCGGGTGTCCCTGATCGGGGTCCAGGCGGAACGGATGCCGTCGTTTTACCAGTCGTGGCAAAAGGGTGAAAAGGTGATCGTCGCCAGCGCCGATACCGTTGCCGATGGCTTGGCGGCTCGCTCGGTGTTTGAGGTGCCATACGCGATGCTGAGAAACAGCATCGCGAATGTGGTGTTGTTGAGTGAAGAGGAGCTTCAGCAGGGGGTTCGGCTAGCTCTTCAGTACACTCAGAATCTGGCGGAGGTCGCCGGAGCGGCAGCCCTGGCGGCGGCTTTCAAGCTGCGTCGGGAACTGGCCGGCAAAACAGTGGTGGTGGTGATGACGGGCGGCAATCTATCCGTGGATCGGTTGGCCCAAATCATTGCCCCGGCATGACCGGGACCGACCCGGGCGGGATTGACGGCGCGGGTCCCTTGCGCCGAGATACCGCTTGCGCTCCGTCATTGGGCAAAGCGGCGGGCCGGCCTCCGCCGATTCTCATGCCGCGGTGCGGCATTCGAGAACCACTCGATCGAAACCGTCCTTTTCCGCCAGATGGACGTTCACCTGTTCTTCCGGCAGCGTATCGATCGCCTGACCGATAAATTGCCCACAAATCGGTAATTCACGGTGGCCTCGATCGACCAGGGTGACCACTCGTACCCGGCTCGGTCGCCCGTAATCGATCAGCGCATCGAGGGCTGCGCGAATGGTGCGACCGGTGAACAAAACATCGTCCACCAGCAGCACTTCCTTATCCTCCACTGAAAAGGGAAGGTTGGTGGAGCGCACCAGCGGTTGGGTGTGCAATCGGCTCCAGTCATCCCGATACAAGGTTATATCGAGGGTGCCGATCGGCACGTTCAGATCAAAGCGGCGTTTCAAAATTTGCCGCAAGCGTTGCGCCAGAAACACGCCACCGGTGTGGATCCCGATCAGCACCAGTTTAGCGCGCTCTCCGGACTGTTCCACAATTTCCAGGGCGAGTCTCTCCAACGCTTCGTGAATCTGTTGAGGTTCCATGATAACGCGCGATGGTTGCGGGCACATGAGCTTGTCCTCAATGGCATCGGGGGCAAAATGAAAAGGGCGCCCATCCGGCGCCCTGGGGTTGAGATCCTGCACCTTCTAGGATGTTCAACTTAGTGAAATCAGGTTCGCTCTGTCAACAATAATAAGCGACATCAGGTATTCGCAATCGAGCCGAAGCCCCACTGGATATTCGACATAGCGACCTTGCCCGCCGGTGCCGCACGGGATCGCGGCAGCCGGCCCAATGGCCACCAGAGGGAGCATGACAACGGTAGGTCAGGGCGCGCGCGGGGCTCCCTGACCTCCGTGGAGAGGCTCCGTGGGCAAGATCGTCAGGGTGCTCCCCTTGGTCGCAATCCGACCTACCGTGTGGAGATGCCGCCTTCATGCTCACCAGTTGGTCCAGCCTTATGTCGAATATCCAGAAGACCCAAAGTCGCCTTGACGTTGCCGCGCGCCATTTGCTATAGAGCCGCAGGTTTATTCGGATGTGCCGGCCTGACCATGGTGCCGGTGACGGCACTCAACTCGCGGGGAGAGCAAGACCTTGAATGGGAAAAAAATAAAAGTCCGGAAAAAGGACAGTGAGCGCGCGGAAGAACTGCTCGGCAAGACCAACCTCCTGGTGGATTGGATCGTCCGCAATCGGCAGGTGGCGATTGGTGCGTTGGCCGGGGTGGTTCTGATCCTGCTGGGTTCCCTGGGCTACAACTGGTATGCCCACTCGAAGGATCAAACGGCCCTCAAGGCCTACAGCGAAGCGCGCCGATCCCTGGCAACCGAAGCGGGCGCTACGGCACCCGCGCCGGTGGAAACCCTCGATGCGCTGGCGCGGGTGGCTGAACAATACCAGGCCACCAAGATCGCTGTTCTCGCTCAGATGGACTTGGGACGGGCCTATTACGGCAGGGGCGATTATGCAGCGGCCCTGAACTGGTTCGAGGCTGCCTTGAAGCGAGCCCCGAAGGCCGGCTTTCTGAGTCTCTTGGCCGAATACCATACAGCCTTGTGTGATCGCGAACTGGGTCGGATTCCGGAGGCCGTCGCTAAGCTCGAGGCCGTGCGGGAGCGAGTGCCGGCGACCTTGAAGCGGGAGTTCCACTGGCAGGCTGCCCTCACCTATGAACTGGCCAAGGACCTCGGAAAGGCGGTTGAAAACTTCCAGCGCGCCGGTGAGGCCGAAGGGACCTTCCCCGCCAAGGCACTGCTGGAAGAGCGCCTGCTGGCCAACCAGAGCGCCCTTGGCACAGCCGGCAAATCCTGATAATCGCGGGCGCCGGGTCGAACCCTCCGAACTCGCCAGGCAGGTGCAGCGTATTGGGATTGCTTTCGAAATTCGGCAGCTCAAGTTACGACCGCCGGCAGCGAGGGATGTGTTCGGTTTTGTTCCGACCTTTGCCTGTGGGTGGCGCCTAGACCGTTGCGCCGGGCCTACCGGTTTTCTCCGAGCTGGCTGGAATGCCATAGCTGCAGGGGACTTCGGACCCGCATTTCCCGCACACGTCCACTAAGGGCAACTCGCTAAAATGCCGATCATTGGAAAGTAGCTGCTGATAGCACTTGTGGCGATCGAAGGGGCCGTCACCGAGGGCGCCGTAGACGCATCTCTGGACGCAGGCCGAGCAGCGATGACCGGCCCGAGCGAGACAATATTCACGGTTGGGGCGCGGGCCGGCAGCGAATGCAGCGGTGGTGACCAGGCTGCCGAGTCGGCCGCAGCAACCGGCGGCAGTGATCAGCAAATGATGCCGGCCAAAGGTGCCCAGACCGGCGATGTAGGCGATGTGCTTGTGCGACCAGCGGCTCAACAGGCGTTTTTCATCGAAATTGTGGGTGGCGGGAGTGACTGCGGTACGGTGATTGATTTCGTCCAGCTTCTCGGCCAGCATGGCGTTTATGGCCGCGATCAGTTGATTGGTTGCCAGGTAGGCTTCGGCCCAACTCCTGGCGGCAAAGGACCCGGCCGCCTGGTTGGCCTTGCCCAATTCGCGCACAAAGGGTAGGAAAAAGGTGATCACCGAGCGGGCTCCTGGGAGCAAGTCCTCGGGCATCAGGTGATCGGCGGCGACCGCCCGGCGCAGTTCGGTAAACAGCGGATCGGAAGCGGTGGCGATGGCCACCAGCGGTTTGCGCCAGATCGGCGGGATCCCGTTTTGTTCCCGCCAGGCCTCGATGAACCGGCCAATGCGCTGAGCGATTTCGGTGGCCGGATCAGGTCCAGCCGGATTCAGTGGCAGGCGGTGATCGGGTGCGGATGCTGTCGACATTGAATTCCTCGTTGTTAAACTGGTTTGGGATCGGATGTTTCATTACCAAAAGCGGGCAAGATGCCCGCGCTCCCGGGAAAGAGCGCACACGAAACGAAACTTATTACCCTTAACCGGTATACGTTGGTGCCGCCGGGCAATCCAAACGGTCGGCACCAGCGGGACCGGGTTTGCGAAACTGAATGGATCGCGCTGCTTTCTCTACCCTATTGAGCTTTGGCGGACAAGATGGAGTTCGCCGCGAGGGTTTGCGCGAGCGATCTCGCCGCGACTGGACGGACACCAGCGGGCTTCGGGATCAGTGTTCGGTTGAAGCTTCCCAAGGAAATGCGCAAGGGCTTGAGAGCGGAGCGGATTTGGGACCTGCTGGCCACGGTCTCTTTATGTTTGAAAAACTCCTGGGTGCGGATTATAAGGTTCATCCAACCTGAACATGGCGGGTTCCTCACCTCCAACCGATGGGAAGGTTAAACAGTGGCATCTCAGTCAAGAACAGGCTCACTGGTGGCCGTGACCGGTATCGGCATGGTCACTCCCCTGGGCATCAGCACCTCGGAATGCTGGGCCAATATGGTGGCCGGAAAGTCCGGCATCGACTGGATTCGGCGCTTTGATGTCGATGGGTGCCTGACTCGGATTGGTGGTCAGATTCCGGACCGGTATTTTGCCGAGGAAGCGGTGGTCTTTCAGGGCAGTGATCTTCTGGACCGAGTGCTACCGATTCGGCTGAGCCTTTACACCGCCCAACAGGCCATGAACGATTCCCATCTGGAGGTGGCCGGTATCGACCGGGAGAAGGCCGGCGTCATTACCGGCTGTGGCGGGTCGACTTTCGGCGACGAGATGATGCTGACGGAACCCGGTCATCAGCATGAACATTGCCACGAGATGATTAACGAACTGGCGGCGACGGTGAGCAGGGAATACGGTTTTCGGGGGCCGGCCTTCAATGTCGCCACGGCCTGCGCTTCCGGGGCCTTCGCGATCTGCGGCGGTTATGATTTCATTCGCCGGGGAGGCGCCGTGTGCATCGCCATCGGCATCGATACCATCCTGCTGAGATCCACCATCGAGGGGTTCAATAGCCTCATGGCCCTGACCGAGGAAAATGAATTCCCGCAACGAGCGAGCAAACCGTTCGACCGCAAGCGCTCGGGTTTCGTGTTGTCGGAAGGGGCCTGCGCCGTGGTGCTGGAGCCTTACAGCGCGGCCAAGGCGCGCGGGGCCCGGATCCATGCGCTGGTTTCCGGCTATGGTTGTACATCCGAGGCGTTCAACATTATTGCCCCGGAACCGGAAGGCAAACAGATGGCACGCACCATGGAACTGGCGGTGAGCCATGCCGGGCTTACGCCTGACGCGATCGGCTACATCAGTGCTCATGGAACTTCCACTCCCCACAACGACCTGGCCGAAACCCGGGCGATTAAACTGGCGTTCGGCGATCATGCCCGGCGCCTGGCGGTGAGTTCCCAGAAATCCATGATCGGGCATTCCATCGGCGCGGCCGGTGCCATCGAATTCGGAGTGACCGCTCTCAGTCTTTATCACCAACTGCTTACCCCCACCATCAATTACCAGACTCCGGACCCCGACTGTGATCTGGATTACGTGCCGAACGAAGCCCGCGGGGTGAGCGCCCTTAGAGCGGCGATCACCAACTCTTTCGGCTTCGGTGGGCACAACGCCTCGATTGTCCTTGAGGCCGCAAACAATCTTCCTTGATTCCGAGCCCGCCTGGTACTTCAGATAGGTCCTCCGCTTTTCAGGTGAGGTGAATCGAGTTGCACGGCGGGAAATCCTTACTCAATAACCGGAGCACTGTAATGTTCCGCTTGTCAGGGAGGCTGCATTGAAAAGAGATGTTTACATAACCGGAATCGGGTCCTTTTCCCCCGGGGAACCCATTCCCTTTGCGCGGATTGAAGAAGTCCTGGGTGAGATCACCGATGCTCCGCCCAAACTGCAACGGCGCATTCCCAGGATGCGCAAGGTCATGAGCGAACTGCTGGGGATCGAGTATTCCTACTATGCGATCGATCCCAAGACCGGTGAATCCACCGAATCCAACGTCAGCATGGCCACGAAAAGCGCCCGCAAGGCCCTCGATCAGGCCGGAATCCAGGCCACCGACGTGGATCTCCTGATTTATGCCGGTATTCTCTACGACCACTGGTGCCCGCCCTCGAGCGTGCTGGTGCAGGAGGCGTTGGGTATACCCTACTGCGCCGAGATGTCGATCCACTCCAACTGCACGGCCATTTACAAGGCCCTGCAGGTGGCCACCGACCTCATTGCCATCGGCCGTTATGATCGCGCGCTGCTGACCACATCTCAGATCTCCTCCACGTTCCTGCGCGCGGATTATTTCAATCAACAGGCACTGACCGAGGAGCAGGTGATCCTACGCTGGTTTTTGAGCGACGGTGCCGGGGCGGTGGTCTTGAGCGCGGACAAGCCCGATCGGCCGGCACTCAAGGTCACCGACACCTATCTGGAATCGGTGGGGTTGGGCATTCCCCCCACCATGCGGATGGATGTGGGAGCGGCGCACTGGAGACCCAAGGAGATTTACGAAAAGGGATTGCATCATCTCAGGCAGGACCTGAAGACGGTGGCCAAACTCGCCCCGAAACTGTTCGAAAAAGGCATCAATGAAATGTTGGCGAAAACCCATCTGGATGTGTCCAAGGTCAAGTGCTTCTTCGCCAATATTCCGACCAAGCACCTGATGGACCTGGCCATGGAGGGGCTCCGCAAGGACTGGGGCAATCCAGACCTGCCGTTTTACGCCAAACTGGCTACCCGGGGTTATCAGGGTGCTCCGGCCATCATCATTGCGCTGGATGAGTATTTGCAGCAGGAGTCGATGGCGGATGGCGATTGCCTGGTGAGTTTCGTGACCGAATCGAGCAAGTGGATGCATGCGGGTTTCATCCTGGATTATTGCGCATGAGGAAGAGTCGATGGGGTTCAGGGACGCAAGGACGCGCTCCGGCCTTTTGATGCTTGATAGGGGAACTCGTGAGGGAGACCGGCGTTCCGATGTCAGAGCAAAGTCAGCACCCACAGGATGAGATGACCATGGACCAGGCCAACAACGCCGACAAGGCCGACAACACCGAGAACCGTTGCATCAGTGCGGCGACCGAGTCGCATATTCTGATTCTCAGCATTGACAATCCACCCAACAATACTCTGCCCGCGCGTTTTTTCAGGGAACTTCACCACTGGTTTCAGCAGGCGGAGGGACCGGATGTACAGGCGGTGGTGATCACCGGCCAGGGGCGTTCGTTCAGCAAGGGGGCCGATCTGGCGGAGCTCAACGGGGCTTCGCCGATGCTCGAGGAAACGGCGGTGTTGCAGGCCAACCGGGTGTTTGACTTGATCGCTCGATTCCCGAAGCCGGTGGTGGCCGCGATCAATGGGGCCTGTTTCGGCGGCGGGTTGGAACTGGCGCTGGCCTGTCATCTCCGGGTCTGCTCGGAAAAGGCGCTGCTGGGACTCCCCGAGGTGTCGATCGGACTCATCCCCGGCCTGGGGGGGATTTCGCGGTTGGCTTCGGTGATCGGTCGGGCCAAGGCGTTGGAAATGATTCTCCTGGGAGACATGATTCCCGCTGCCAGGGCGCTTGATCTCAACCTGGTGAGCCGGATCTTCCCCCGCAAGGACTTCATGATTCAGGTACTGAACTTTGTCCGAATCGTTTTGTCCGCCCCTCCGGCGGCGGTTTCGGCCGTGATCGAGCTCTTTCGAAACATCGACGATCCGGATTCCGAGCGTTTTGCGCGGGCTTGTGCCGAAGCCTTTTGTCGGTTGGCACGCGGTCGGGTGACGACATCATGATATGCTATCAAACCTGGCCGCTGGAACTGAGCGCATCCGAATTCACTGTGGGCCGGTGGGGAATCTGCCGGCTTGAACGGTCCCAAGACGGGGGCGCGTTCCTGACCGGGCCCGAGCGTGAGCGGGCGGAGAGCTTCCGTTGCCGACTGAGGCGCGCGGAGTGGCTGGGCGCTCGGGCCGGATTGCGCCGGATGCTTCAGGAAGCCGGAATCGCGCCGCGGCCGTCGGAGTGCAACATCACCAAGGACCGCCGCGGTAAGCCCCTGGTGGATATTGGCGGCGCCGGCGGAGCGAAGCGAGTGGATGGGTCCCTGGCCCACAAGGATGGACTCGCCGGCTTCGCTGCCGTTTGGGACCCCACGGTGAAAATCGGGATCGACCTGGAAGCTGTCAGCACAAAACCATGGCGTTGCCGGCGCGCTTTTGCTACAAGAGGCGATTATTTGTTGGATTCAGAAAGCAGCGACAGTTACTATTGTGTATTATGGTGCTGCAAGGAAGCGGCATCCAAGGCACTTGGCAAAGGGCTCTTGATCGATTTTCGAGAACTGGTGATTTCCGAATCGGCCTCGGGCCGGTTTACCGTTGGTGGGAATGGCAGAGATCTGATGGCTGGCCGCTACCTCCTGTTTGACGGCATGGTGGCGGCGGTGGTGATGATGTCGCACGCCGCCGGCTGTGGTCGCCGGGATCGGTCGGTTCGAACTGGGCGCGGCGGGAACCGTGGGGAGGAAGTTTAATGGCGCGTAAACTCACTGAAGATGACAAACAGAGAATTTTCGAAGAGATCAGGGAATACCTGGCGGATGAACTGGAGATCGACAAAGAGGAAATCACCAGGGACACCCACATCATTGACGACCTCGGTGGCGATTCCATCATTTTTCTGGAAATGATCGAAGAATTCAAGGAGAAATACCAGATCAACATCGAGGTTCGGGCCATTGGCCAGTATATGCTGAAGAACCCCGTCTACACAGTGGGTGAGACGGTCAATGCGATTTTCGACATCATCGAGCGGGGCGATGAATTGCTGGCCGGTCTCGGCGATGACCAATAGGGTGAGGCGGTTTGGCGGAGCGGTTCATGGGTGCGGACAATGAAGCGAAGGTAGCGATCACCGGTATCGGCATGATCACGCCTCTGGGGGTGAATGCCCGGTCCACCTGGGCGGCCCTGTTGGCGGGGCGATCCGGCGTTGGTCCGATCACCAAGTTCGATGCCGCCGGCTGCCGGACGCGGATCGGTGGTGAACTGCCGGCTGCCTACCTGGAATTGGAAAAGAAGCACACGACCAAGCGGGTGGAAAAGATGACCGTTCGCGCCACCCGCATGATTCGGATCTGTGCCTTGGAAGCTATCGCCGACAGTGGCCTCGATTCGGAAAGGATCGATCAGGATCGGGTTGCGGTCATCATTGGCACCAGCGGTTCCAGCGTACGCAGTCCGATTGATCGGGAAACACCGCGAACGGCCAAGTTTCGCATCATTCGTGAAATGGTCAACGCCATGCCGGCCTGGATCAGTCTGGATCACGGTTTCAAAGGACCGAGCTATACGGTGTCGGCCGGAAGTTGTTCCAGTGCGGTGGCCGTTTCTCAGGCCTATGACCTGATCCGCTCCGGCGCCGTCGATCGGGCGGTTACCGGAGGGGCGGATTATCTGCTGACCGAAAACAACGTGAAACGATGGAACAGCAGGGACCTGCTGAGCACGCGCAACGACAATCCGGAGCAGGCGGTGCGGCCGTTTGATCGATCCCGCGATGGTTATGTGCTGGCCGATGGAAGCTGCGCCCTGATGCTGGAATCGGCCATATCGGCCAAGGCCAGGGGTGCCCACATCTACGCCTGGCTGGTGGCGGCGGCCACGCGATCAGATGACGGATGCTCGGTTGAGTCCGCTCGGGAAGGCGTCGGCCTGGCCGCAACCTTGGAGCTGGCCATCCGGCAGTGCGGTTTGCCAAAAACCGCGATCGGCTATGTGAGTGCCAACGGCAGTGCCGTGGTGCGGGAAGATCTCCATGAAACCCGAGCGTTGAAGCAAGTGTTCGGCGACCATGCCCGCAAGCTCCTGGTCAGTTCGCAGAAATCCATGCTGGGCCACAGTATTGGTGCGAGCGGAGCGATCGAGCTGGCGGTGACCGCGCTGGCGCTGGAATCCGGCAAGTTCCCACCGACCATCAATTACCATGAGCCGGACCCGGAATGCGATCTGAACTTCGTCTCCAATAGCATGGTCGAAGCCCCTTCCATCACCGCGGCCTTGTCCCTGACCTTCGCTCGCGGCGGCCACAGCAATGTCATGGTGCTGGCCCGGGCGCGGTAATAATCTTGTGGGCGGGGAGGTATGCTTGTGAAGGCTTAAAAGTTTCATTTCCGCGCGGAGACGCGGAGGTTGATTTCAGTGCTCATCTCCGCGCTCTCAGCGCCTCCGCGGGAACACAAAACGTAACTTCTCAAGCTAAACAGGTATAGCTGGTTGGAGTACCAGGACAGAAAACGTGAGCGCTGTCATTCCACCAACCATGTTTCCTCCGGACCTGGATGTCCCCATTCGGGTCCAGTACTACGAAACCGATCGCATGGGGGTGGTCCATCACGCCAACTATCTACGCTATTTTGAAACCGCTCGAATGGAGCAGTTTCGCAACTGGGGGCGTCCCTATGAGAAAATTGAAGACGCCGGCTGTTTTCTGATGATCACCGATATGGAGTGCCGGTGCAGAGCTCCGGCTCGGTTCAGCGATCTTATTCGGGTGCGGGTGCGGGTCACCCGCATGACCAATTACCGAATTTTTCACCAGTACACAATTGTCGATCTAAATGATAAACTTCTAACCAGAGGCAAAACCGTACTGGCCGCCGTGGATGGGGATGGTCACCCTATTAACCTGATGCTTTTTCTGCAAGGCATCGGCTCAGACTAACCTCGAACCAGGGACTGATATGGAAGAGCCGATCAAACAGCTGAAACTCCAGAACCCTCCGTGTGCCTTTCTGATTCCCGGGATTGCTGTTTCCTACCAGCCTTCGGTGGTTTTTCTCAAAAATTCTATGGTTTTCCGTAACCGTGCCAAAGCAGCGGGTCTGGCTGGGCTGGTGCAAACCATCCTCGGCTCCGAAACCGATCAGCCTGAGTTGTGGGATGACGACAATTTAAATTTGCAGAAACTGTCCTATGTGGTCAACGCCACGGTGAGCGATCAGTGTCTGGAGTCGGGGCTTATCCCGAGCGTCATTGTGGGCTACAGCATGGGGATTTACGCTGCCCTCTACGCGGCCGGTTTTTACAGCTTCGAAACCGGTCTGGAGATCGTGGAACGCGCTTACTACCTGGTCCGGGGCCATTGCCGGAGTCAAGGTCGGGAATATGGGATGGGGCTCCTACTGGGTTTCACCGAGGAAGAAATCGAATCTCTGCTGTTGCCGGCTACCGGTGGACAAGTCATGATCGCCATGCGCAACGGTATCCGCAGCTTCATCCTTGCCGGTGAGAAGGAAAGCCTCAAGGCGTGTCTGGCCGACGCCCACCGGAAGGGCGCCATGGGGGTGCGCGAACTGGCCGCCAAGCACCCCTACCACACCGGTTTGCTCCAGGGGATGGAGCAGGATTTTGTCGCATACCTGCATTTGATCCCGTATCTCGAACCGCACACACCGGTCCCATCGCTGGTGACCGGGCGGGTGATCGACCGCTCCATCGTCGCGGAAGAGATCGCCCGGGCCATGTGTTCCCCGCTGACACTGGATGCCGTGGTCATTTCCCTGACGGAGCGGTTTGGGATTGAGTACGGGGTGGACATCGGTCCCAAACAATCGATGAAGAAGCTGGTCCGCTACATTGATGATTCCCTGCGAGTGGAACACTACCTTGAGGCGCTCCAGTCATGAACGTGGGACTGGTCGGCTACGGCAAGATGGGGGCCGGGATCTTCCGGTTGCTCGCCGGCAGGGACTTCGGCACGGTGGTCCATGGCCGTGACCAGAACAAATGTTGCGAGCATGCGGAACGCTACTTCAAGAGCCTGGAACGGGCCGTGAAACGGGGGCGGCTGGCCCCGGACGAATACGACGCCAAACTCCGATCGATCAAATTCACCGCCGACTATGCCGATTTGGCGCATTGTGATCTGGTCATTGAGAGCGCGGTGGAGGATCAGGCCACCAAACTGGAAATCTTTCGGCGATTGGAGGATGTCACCCGGCCCGACGCAGCGCTGGTCACCAACACGTCATCCCTGTCCATCAGCCAGATGGCGGCCCACCTGGTTCATCCGGAACGGTTTTGCGGGCTGCACTTTTTCTATCCCGTACCGTTGATCGATCTGGTGGAAATCATCCGAACCGATTCCGCCCCTTCCCAACTCATCGAGCGACTCCGCGCCCTGGCCGCGGCCTTGGGCAGGAAATCCATTACCGTCAAGGATGCACCCGGATCGATGATCAATGCAATCCTCGGTTATTACTACATCGAATCCTTGTATGTTTTGGAAGAGGGTAAGATGGGGCCGTCCGCCATCGATCGACTGGCGAAGCGGTTTTTCTACGTGGGGCCCTGCGAGTCGATGGACATGATCGGGACCGATTTTCTCGTTGATGCCCTGAAACGTTCCGCCACGCCAGGTTCGATTTGTCCGCTGCGGTGGGACTTGAACCCCGATGGTTCCGTCATGGCTGAGACCGCGGCAAGTGCCGACAGCTTCTTCGCCCCTGCTCTCTTGACTCGATTGCTCGCTGCCGGTCGCCTGGGACGCAAGACCGGGCGGGGGATTTATCTCTACCAAAACGAAAAACCCCACGACGATGAACTCGGGTTCTACCACAGTCCCAAGGCGCCGTATCTGGCGCCTCGGCGGCAGACCGAGGAAATGATCAGCCTGAGACTGCTGCACGCCGTGCTCAACGGTTCACTCCAGTGCCTGGCCAAGGGCATGGCCAGCGCCGAAGACATCGATATCGGCGTGCGGGAAATCCTGCAGATGAAAGATGGCCCCTTCACTCTCATGGAAACCATGGGAGACGCTAAATTCGAGAGACGGTGCAAGGAACTGACAGTGATTGCGGGGGAGCGCTTTGAACAGCATCACCTGCCGCATGCCCTTTTCCATCCTTGAGGGGTAACGCTGGGACCAATCCATAGCCATTAGATCCAAACTCATAATCGCCGGGCCTGATGGCTATCGGTCGCCACCAGGCGACGCGCGAGATGGTAAGGGGTTTTACCTACCGCAACCGCTTCGACGGTTGTTGCATGCCGGTCGGGGGGCAAGCGACCATCGCGATGCGACTGCGCTAGGCGGTCAATAACGGCTGGTTGACGAGCCTGGTGCAGGGGATGGCTGGTCCCGACGACATCGATGTGGGCGTAGGTGAGGTTCTCCAAATGTGAAAAGGGCGACTGGAACTCATGCACGCTGCCGGGCGGCGGGAAATCGAAGCAGGTTTCGACCTCCTCAATCGTAGCTTCGGTCAAGGTTTGCCCCGCCAGCATGTGGGTTTCTTGTGGGATCGGGTGCGCTCCTAGCTGGGGTCGCAACCGGCGACATGGTTCCAGCGGTAGTCGGGTTTTCAGCGGATCGGAGTTGGCGGCGAAATTGATGCGAGCGCGGAATGGTGAGAATTTACTCATCGAGATGGACGAGGTCACCAAGATCTATACCCTGGGGCAGACCAGGGTGGAGGCTCTCAAGGGGATCTCCCTAAAGATTGGCTACGGCGAATTCGTGGCCGTATGGGGGCCTTCCGGGTCGGGTAAGACGACCCTGCTCAATCTGATTGGAATGATCGATCAACCGACCTCGGGCCGCTTGTGTTTCGGGGGTCGGGAAATCACCTCCCTTACCGACAATCAACAATCCGATTTGCGTAACCAAGCCATTGGATTCATCTTTCAGGGATTCAACCTGATTCCGGTTTTGTCCGCGTTGGAAAATGTCATGCTGCCCTTGCAGATCAGGGGCGAAAAACTGGCGAGGGCCTTGCCGGCTGCTCAAAAAAGATTGGCTCAGGTGGGTCTTGGCGACTTTATCCAGCAGCGGCCGGATAAGTTGTCCGGCGGTCAGCGGCAGCGAGTGGCTATTGCCAGAGCCCTGGTGACCGAGCCATCCCTGGTGATTGCCGACGAACCCACGGCCAATCTGGATACGACGACGGCCATGAAGATCGTTGATCTGATGCGAGAACTCAACCGGGGTGAAAACACGACCTTCATATTTTCCACCCACGACCAACGACTTCTGGCGCAAGTGGATCGACTGATCGATCTTCAGGACGGACTGATTCGAGGGGAGGAGTACCGGCGTTGAGAACCTGGTTCAAGATTGCGCTGCGCAATCTTAAAAAAAATCGTCGCCGATCCCTAATCACGCTCCTGGCTATCGCGCTGGGTTTTGCTTCAGTCTGCCTGTTCGGTGGATTCACCCAGTACATGTATGATGCCAACCAAGAAGCCGCCATTTATGGAAGGGCGCTGGGACACCTGACGGTTTTCAAACAGGGATTTCTGGAGCAGGGACAACTGGACCCGGCCCGGTATTTACTCACGACTGAGGAAATTGAAAGCATTCGTGGGATTTGCACGGCCAATCCGCAAGTCGTTATGGTGACGCCACAATTGCAGATCTCGGGTCTGGTCAGCAACGGTAAGATTTCAACCATCTTCATCGCCCATGGTTTGGTGCCTTCTTCCATTGATGCCTTCATGAACGGGATGAAGCTTTTCAAATTCCTGGAATTCGAAGGGCGCAAGTTGGAGGACGATTCCCCCTATGGTGTTGCGGTGGCCAAAGGGCTTGCTAAACTGCTGGGACTCAAGGTGGGTTCCAACGCGGTTGTATTGAGCACGACCGTGGATGGCCAAACGAACGCCCTGGATATGGAAGTTTTCCAACTACTTAACGTCGATACGGAGTTTCTGAACAACAAGGTGATGCGTGTGCCTCTGGCTTTTGCTCAACAGTTGTATGATACCCGGGGCGCGGATAGGATGGTGGTGTTGTTGGACCGCACGGAAAATACCGAACCGGTTTTCAAGCAGTTGCGGACGGCCATGCAGGAACTGGGCCTGGGCGTGGAGATCAAGACCTGGAAGCAATTGAGTCAGTGGTACCAAAAGGTGAGAGACATGTTCGACTTGATCTTCTTGTTCCTGTTTGTGATCGTTTTTGTCATTGTCGTTATGAGTGTCGTCAACACCATGAGCATGGCGGTCCTGGAGCGCACCCGCGAGATCGGCACTCTGCGGGCCTTAGGCTTGAAGCGCCGGGGCGTGCTATTGATGTTTGGTATCGAGAGCAGCTTCTTGGGAGTATTCGGATGTGGGGTCGGTTTGTTGCTCACCTTCATGGTTAGGGCTTGGGTGAACTTCGCGCAACCAACCTGGACCCCGCCGGGGATCTCCGCCAGTGTGCCGCTCAAGATTATCCTGTTGCCGTCATACATGGTCTCCAGCGGGATCGCCCTGGTCGCGCTGTGCGTTCTCGCATCGCTTCTGCCTGCGCTGCGCGGTTCCAGGCAAAATATCGTGGATGCTTTGGGGCATGTGTGATGGGCCGCTTGATCCGGGTGATGTCGAAACGAACCCTATCGAATGTTGCTCGCGGTCACGAAAAAATCGGCAGCAGACGAAGAATAGGAGATGCTCTGTGAAACAAAAACTATTAGGACAGCTTTTCCTCTTGGTGTTGATGATCGTGTTGGCGAGCATGGCGCGCGCCGCGGATGGCCAGCATCAGGAAATTCTCAAGCGGGCGGATGAAGCCAGGGGCAATCTGGGCGGCGTCGAATGGACGGTTTCGATCCGATCGATGGAAAACGGTCGTGAGGAAAATCGGGAACTGATTGTGGAGGCCAAAGGCTACAATTTCTTGGCCACCTTGACCGCGCCCCCGAAAGTGAGGCAACAGAAGTTGCTCATGGTGGATCGGAACATGTGGTTTGCCAAGCCCGGGTTGCGGAAGCCGGTTCCCATCTCGGCCCGGCAGCGCTTGGTGGGCGGGGTTGCCTATGGGGATATTGCCAGCACCAACTATGCGGAAGACTATGCCGCCAAGGCGTTGCCGGAAGAAAAGCTGGCAGGAGAAGTCTGCAATGTCTTCGATCTCACGGCGACCACCAAGAAGGCAACATACGATCGGATCAAGTATTGGATTTCCAGGGATCGAGGTTTGGGGATCAAAGCCGAATATTACACGGTTTCCGGAAAGCTGTTGAAATCTGCAACCTTCGAATACACCAATGTGGTCAACTATGACGGTGCGGATCACCCCTTCATTTCGAAAATGGAAATCATCGATGGTGTTGTCGCTGAAAATACCGGTACCCTGACTTTCAGTGCGACCAAATTGAAGCAAGTTTCCGACGCCACCTTGGATGTCAACCTGCTCATGTCCCGGTAGCCTTGATTGATGACAGACAACGGGTTGGGCGGCAAGTTGCGAAGCACGGTTACGGTTCTGGCGGTTTGGTGTTGCCTGGGCCTCCCGCTTGTTCCGTTGTGCTGTTCAGCTGAATCCGTGGAGAACGAGGAGGGGCGAAGCGATCCTGTTGCCCAAGAACCGACGCCAACAGGGCTGGAGCGTTACTGGGAGGAAATTAAAGATAATTTCGAAGTGTTGGCCAAGCTTCTGATATGGGGAACAGCGGCCCAGACAACCAATTCCACCCAAAACCCATCGAACAACTTCGCGAATATTCCCGATCTCACGGCCAATGCCGAGATCAGGGCGGATTTCTCGTTTCGGATCGAAAAATTCGAGGCTTTTGTTAAGCCGCGCTTAAACCTGGATTGGCAGCACTGGCAAACGGGAGACTTGGCGGGCGAATCGGATCAGGATGTGGAACTGTTTGTCAATGAATGGGAGGTCCGATTCCTGCCCGATCGAAAATTCGTGCTGGGTTTCGGCCGGTTGAACCTGCAATGGGGGCCATCGTATTTTATCTCCCCATCGAATCCTTTTTTTCGCGATAACGGTCAGGCCAATCCCAAGCGGGAGGTTCCCGGCATGGAATTCTTCCGTCTGCTCTGGTTTCCCGATGCGGCATGGACCATTTCAGTGATCGCCAACACCGACGAAGGCCGCCAGGAATATATCTTGGACGATTTCGAGAGGGTCTACGCCGTTAAGGTGGATCATGTGTCTTATCGACAATACTACTCACTGATCGGCTCTTATCGTGAGGATGATTTATTGCAATTGGGCGGTTACGGTAATTGGAGCCTTTCAGATGCGCTCATGCTTTATATGGAAGGCAATATCATGCAGGGCAGCGCCGCCCTTTACCCCAATCAGGTGGCACAAACCCCCTTTGGTCCGATTATCCTGATGGACGACAGCCGGGTCGATGACTCCTCCTTGGAAGGAACTTTTCTCTGGGGCGCGTCCTACACTTTCAATCTGGGGCCGACCCTGACGATGGAATACGTGTTCAATAGCCCGGGTTATGGCGACCGGGAAGCGGAGCAGTATTATGACTTTCGGAAGGCGGCAAGTATTGGATTTGAATCCGGCTTTCCCCTCATCAACAAGATTGGTACCCTGTTCCTGGCGCAAACCCTGGAAACGGGATTGCGCTTGCTGCGACAGAATTATCTGGTCTTCCAATATCAGCAGGCCCAGATCGCGGATGCGGTTACGGCGTTCATACGGGTTGTTCACAATCTCGACGATGGTTCAACCCAATTGATACCGTATCTGCAATACGATGTCACTGATCATGCGCAACTGTTCGTGAACGGTCTGCAGACGTTTGGTCCACAGCGTTCGGAGTTCCGGTCGTTGCTTCAATACGGGTGGCTGATCGGGGTGGAATATACGTTCTAGTTCGCTACCGAGGTTTTCGAAGATGCCGCAGCGAGTTGGAGATTTTTTCTTGTGGCAGTTTTGGACGAAACCACGGAATCATAAGGACAGGGTGGGTCGCGCTGCGAGAAATTCTTGAGCGAAGGCAAACCTCGGTGCCTCACTCGGTTTGACTGATGTTTATGAGGGGAGACAATGGAATCATCACTGGTAACAGATCCGATACTATCCTGCCCACAGTGCAATAGAGCGGGAACCTTGGCCCTCGAGTTCCGGGCTCTGTCAGTTGTCAGAGCGACGTGCAACGCTTGTGGTTTGAGTGTGCCGACGGTGGAAGGCATTCCGGATCTTGCCCGTCACATCCCGATAGAAAACGTCAAGAAAAACGTTTCATTGATCCAACGAGTCAACAATTCCAGGTTCTTCTCGTTCTATTACGATAAGCCGGTATGGCGCCCATTCTTGACCCGCATCGGGTCCTGGCTGTCCATGGCGGAAGAGGCTGAAATCATACTCGAGTATTCGGCACTGCGGGATAGCCTCAATGTTGCCGATCTCGCTTGTGGCACCGGTCGATATGCTCGAGCCTTCGCCCGCAGGTGCCCCCGCGGACGGGTGTATGGCGTTGATCTATCGGTCAACATGCTGCGAGAAGCGAGACGGGAATCATGCCGGGCAGCGCTACCCAATATCACGTTGCTGCGAGGAGATATTCATCGGTTGCCTTTCCCCGACGGCAGCATCGATCGCGTCAACTGTTGCGGTGTGTTGCATCTCTTCGCCAATACCAAACCCGTGTGGCGGGAGATCGCGCGGGTGCTCGCTCCCAAAGGAATATTCACGGGTTGGGTGCTCACCTATGCTCCCAACGCTTTCAGCCGGATCCAAGAGCGGCTTCGTGACCGAATTTTCCTGCATCTGTTCAAGCCGGAACAGCTTGCCGCAGACTTGGCTCAGGTGGGGTTGGTCGACTTCGGTCACGAGCAACACCATCTGTGGCTCCTGTTTAAGGCGGTGAAAGCAAGCTAGCACAAGGGTTTGCCCATTATTATCAGCACCTCAGGCCATTACGAAGTTCGTAGACGCCGATTACGGATGCAATCAGGGGGACAAGGGAAAATCGGAAACTATCCATCGGTGATCGGTTCAACTCCCGCCGCCACCAGCACGAACCAGGACACTCTCGATCAGCCGATCAGCCCATCTGACCGGTACCCACTGCTCCATCCAGGCTTGGGCTTTCGCGTCCAGGCCCAACAGATAGCGACTTTTGGGCGACGGGGTTTGGATTATCCGGGTGATCAGTTTGGCCACCACTTCGGGACGGGTGGCCTTCGCCCGCAGTCTTGCGGATAAGTGTTGAATCGCCCGCAGTGCCGCTGTGTAATGGGAACCTGGGCCACCAAACAGTTCGGCGCCTAGTCCGCTCCTGTAGGTGTCCTCGGACTTGTTCCACACTGCCGTTTCGATGGCCCCTGGTTCGATAAGACAAACTCGAATTCCCTCGGGGAGCAATTCCCTGCGCAGGGCATCGGTCATGGCTTCGATGGCGTGTTTGGTCGCTGCGTAAGCCCCCAGGTAGGGGGGACTAAAACGCCCGGAGATGGAACCAATGTTGATGATGCGACCTTGGCATTTGCGGATCAGGGGAAGAAATGCCTGAGTCACGGCAAGTTGCCCGATCAGGTTGACTTCGAATTGGTCCCGGATCAGTGCTATCGGGCAGGTTTCCAGGGGGGAACACAAGACGATGCCGGCATTATTGATGAGAGCGGCCAGTCCGCCCGCCGGCCCCAATGTCTCGGAGATCAGGGCGACCGCCGCACGGATCTGATCTTCACGGGTAACGTCCAGATTGACTGGAATAAGCGTCGTGGAAGGGCACACGGAAAGCAAGGCTTCCGCGGCCTGTGTTGTGCGAACACCGGCAAAAACCCGATATTGTGCTTGGGCCAGCAATAAGGCTGTGGCTCGACCAATACCGGAAGATGCTCCGGTGATGACAACTGATTGAATATTGCTTGAATCGAGCATGTTGAGTGCCCTTGCCTGCTCAATGAATCGATGGTGCATTTCGGGTGACACACGGTGCAAACTGGCGAACGGCGAAACGGCCCAATTCAACTTATGGTTCGTAACCAAACATATCGAAGGCAAAGCGCCACCGGTTCTGGACGACCTCTTTCACTTCGGTGGGCAGGCTGTATCGGTTCTTTTGATACCCCTTGAGGGTGGCGAGATAATCGGACACCCGGCGG
>MNZR01000053.1 GCA_001873705.1 Syntrophobacteraceae bacterium CG2_30_61_12 | reverse complement strand
CCGTTAAGTCAACGGTATTGCCCCCCCCCGACTCAGCTACCATTAATATTCCGATTGTGTGGGGGGGGGCGGGAACCGATCTCCCTGAAACTGGACCCGGTAGAGGGTCTGGATCTCCTCCAGGGTCTGCCCCAGGGCCATGGCCTTCACCACATGCGCCACGGGCTCCTGTTTCCCCCCCACGGCACCCGTGGGGTGCGCCGCGGGTACTCGTCGGGGTCGCCCAGGCGGGGACCTAGTTGATGCGGGGGAGGAAGTCGTCGGGGAGATCGGTGAGGTCGAGGATATCGTCGTTGGAGTTGAGCCTGCACTGGCGGCGTCGGGTCTTGTGGAAGGGGTTGCCCACCTTTAGTCGGACGCTACGTTGGGACAATGCATGGCAGCGCCTACGGCTGCTCCGTCATCTGCTGGGGGCTCTTGAAGTTGACGATCGGGACTGAAATCACATAGATTTGGATTCATTCGCGGTGCCTGAGGGATGTCTCCGGGAAATTCGAACCCCGAGGCTCTACCCTATTCACGCTGCCGCGCAAGCCTGACCCGGAGCAGGTGGGAGAAGCGTTCCTCGTCCGCGCCGGCAAATTTCTGGTAAACTCGGTGGGCAAGGAAGCGGAGGCCGCCATCCGCACATTTTGCGATGGAACCGGGGATGAATCGTATTGGGGTGCCGGTGAGGGCCCAAGACGTTCCCCCCTCATCGCCTATCCCCTCGCGCCCTGCCTTGCCACGCCAACGTCCGCCGAAAGGGACCGGCCATGAACGGAACTCCACGCGACATCACCCGCGTCTTTCTTGCCGTGCTCTCCATCGGAGTCTTGATCGGCACCTCGCTATGGATCCTTCAACCGTTCCTGGGCGCCGCCATTTGGGCGGTGACCATCGTGACGGCGACCTGGCCGCTGATGCTTTCCATCCAGAACCGGCTATGGGGCCGCCGTTCACTAGCGGTTGCGGTGATGACCCTGGTGCTTCTCTGCATCCTGGTGGTGCCGCTCTGGCTCGCCATCGGCACCATCGTGTCGAACGCCGATTGGATGTCCGGGTGGGTGAAGTCGCTATCCACCTTCGAGGTCCCGCCTCCGCCGGCCTGGGTCAAGTCGGTTCCTTTCCTGGGCGGCGACCTGGTGAAGGCATGGGAGAAGGTAGCCGTATCGGGAATCCAGGATTTCGTGAAAAAACTGGCCCCCTACGGCGGCAGCGCTATCCGCTGGTTCATCACGGAAGTGGGCGGCTTCGGATTCCTGGTCCTGCAATTTCTATTGACCGTGGTGTTTGCGGCCCTTCTTTATGCCAACGGTGAGCAGGCGGCCGCGCGGATCCGGCGGTTTGGACGGCGCCTGGCGGGCGAGCGCGGGGAGCTTTCCATCCAACTGGCGGGACAGGCCGTGCGCGGGGTCGCTCTCGGGGTGGTGGTGACCGCCCTGGCCCAGTCGGTTTTGGGCGGCTTGGGCCTCCTCATCGCCCGAATTCCCTTTGCCGGGGTCCTCACCGCGCTCATGTTCATGCTGGCGATCGCCCAGGTCGGCGCCCTGCTGGTGCTGATCCCCGCGGTGGTCTGGCTCTACTGGAGCAGCAGCACCGGTTGGGGCACCTTTCTGCTGATCTGGACCCTGGTGGTCGGCACCATGGACAACTTCCTGCGGCCCATTCTGATCCGGAAAGGCGCCGATCTTCCCCTGCTGCTGATTTTCGCCGGAGTGGTGGGCGGGCTGATCGCGTTCGGTCTCATCGGCATCTTCGTCGGACCGGTGGTGCTCGCCGTGGCCCACACGCTGCTGTCGAAATGGATCGATGAGGAAATCACCGAAGTCGGGCCGCCCCGTCAGGAAGAACCATGAACGGGAGGCGCGGCAGCCACTGCAACAGGTCGGCCGCGCCGCGACCAAAGCGACGGGCGGAACGCCCATTGTGCGCATGCTGATCGCTCCACATGGGACCAAAGTCCAATAGTCTTTTCGCCCCATGCGCACTATTATGCCGCCACGCTGGCAATGGTTCAGCGAATCCATCCCTGGTGCCCGACTCTTGGTTGGCGAGGCGCGCGTTGCGGCTTCCCGCGGCGGGTTGCCGACCTGGAGGGAACAGGGGATCACCCGAACAATCCATGAACGTGTGTTGATGAAGAAGGAGACGGTAGATGAAGAAAGCGATCTTATGGATTGCAGGCATCTTGTTGATGACCGGTTGTGCCTCGACGCCGGCGCCGCAACCCGAGATGGGCGCCGCCCCGAAGGGTTTTCTCGGAGATTATTACGGCAAGTTGCAGCCCGGTCCGGAGGGTGGGGTCAAGCAGCGCTGGCTCAAGCCGGGTACTGATTTTTCGAAATACAAAAGAGTGATGCTGGACAGCGTCGTATTCTTTTTTGCCAATGATTCCGAATATAAGGGCATCGATCCCCAGGCCTTGAAGGAAGTAGCCGACGCGGCCAACCGGCAACTGGTCAATACCCTGCAGGCGAGGTTCCCGATCGTTGCCGAACCCGGCCCGGATGTCGTGCGCATTCGTATCGCCATCACCGATCTCAAGCAGAGCAATCCAGTCGTCAGCGGCATCACCTCGGTGGTTCCCGTCGGGATCGGCATCAGCCTGGTGAAAAAGGGCGCCACCGATTCCTGGACCGGATCGGGCACGACCGGAGCCGAGTTCATGGCCCTTGACTCGATGACCAACGACGTGATCGCGGTGGCTCAGGACCAGAAGAGCGCGGGCTTCACCGAAAGGTTCAGCAAGTGGGGATCCGCCGAAGAGGCCTTCAAGTTCTGGGCGGAACGAATCAAGCTGTTCATGGAAAGCGCTCAAGCCGCCAGGTGACCCTGAGTGAAACGGCAGGCGACCATCGGTGACCGGCAGGGACCAGTGATCCATGTTCGTTGTTCAGGATCTGATCAATCGATACAGCCGGCGCCGATTCGCCTGGCTGTTCTGTTCGCTGCTCATCACCATGGTGGCCGCGCCGGTCTTGGGGGCGTTGGGAGCCGGTACCCGATTCATGGAGGTCTTCCTGGCTCTGAACCTCCTGGCGGCGGTGCTGATCACGCTGTTCAGTTTCGGCAAATATCTCGGCCTGGGTCTGCTGACGCTGGTGGTGGTTGCGAGGGGCGTTAATGCTCTGTTGGGTTACGAACCGCTGCTGGCAACGAGTCAGGTGATCGGCGTGGTGATTTGCCTGGTATCCGCCGGCATTATGTTCAGTTTTTTACTGAGTGAAGGATCGGTCAGCTCCGAGCGCATCTTCGCCGCTCTCAGCGTGTACCTTTTGATCGGCATCATGTGCGGCCTGCTGTTCTGCATCTTTCTGGAACAGTGGCCGGACTCATTTGTCTTTCCGGGTTCATTCCCCCATGACAGCGGACAAAACCCCCTGGCGCATACCATCTACTTCAGCTTCGTGACGCTGGGGACCCTGGGCTATGGGGACATCATCCCGGTCGGCGGTCCCGCCCGCGCCCTGGCGGTGACCGAATCGATCATGGGGCAGATGTATCTGGCCGTGGTGGTGGCGCGTCTGGTTAGCCTTTATCGAGGGAAAGCCGACCGGCATGATGGCCGGTAGGGCGCCGGGTAACCCGTGGTCTTGATCATCGTTAGGGCCATTTCAAACAAGCTCTAACACGGAGGCACGGAGAACACGGAGATAGTCCAGGACTTTTCTCCGTGTTCTCTGGGTCTCCGTGGTGAAAACCTTATTGCAGTGGCCGAAACGATGGTCATGGCCGATTGACGTTGTAAGGATTACCGGTTAGCGAAGAGGTTCAGCCCCGATTCCAAGGGGCCTGCCTGCTCATGCATCTCAACCGTTTGGATCGGAACTGCTCAGGAGTGATCAAATGCTAGCTAACAAGCCTTTTGGAATGCGACGGTGGTGGAGTATGCGCGGCCTGTTCCGGCGGTCGATCGCGGCGAACGCCTTGCCCGTGATCCTTGCCGCCTGGTTGGTTGTCGTGGCCGGGCTGGGGGAACACGTGCCGGCCCAGACACCACCCCCGGCGGCCCCGGAAGTTCAGGTCATGACCGTGGTTCAGAAGGATATGCCGGTGTATTCCGAATGGGTGGGAACGACCGAAGGTTTGGTCAATGCCAAGATCCGCGCTCAGGTTACCGGATACCTGGCCAGACAGGATTACCAGGAAGGCGCGTCGGTGAAGAAGGGCGACCTGCTGTTCGAGATCGATCCGCGAACGTTCCAGGCGTCCCTCGACATGGCCCGGGCCCAACTGGCCCAGGCCAAGGCGCGGTTGGGCAAAACCGAACTGGATGTGAAACGCTACCGGCCGCTGGCCAAGGAGAGCGCCATCAGTCAGCAGGAACTCGATGATGCCGTCCAGGCCAACCTTGCCGCCAAAGCCGGGGTGCAGGCGGCCGAGGCAGCAGTCGAGCAAGCCGGTTTGAGTCTCGGTTTCACCCGCATCACCTCGCCCGTCAACGGCATTGCCGGCAGCGCCAATGCTCAGATCGGCGACCTGGTTGGTCCGACCCAGAGCGGGGAACTCACCACCGTTTCCACGGTGGATCCCATCAAGGTTCTGTTTCCCATCAGCGAACAGGAATACATGGGCATGGCCCGGAAAATCGCCGATGGCGGGGCCAAGTCCGGGGCCAAGGACGACGATGCCCGCCACTCGGACCTGGAATTGATCCTGGCGGATGGCAGTGTTTATCCCCAAAAGGGCAAATTTTCCTTCGCCGAACGGCAGGTGGATGTAAAAACCGGCACCATCCGGATTGCGGTGGTCTTCCCCAATCCCGGTAATATCCTTCGCCCGGGCCAGTTCGGTCGGGTACGGGCGGTCACCGACACCCGCAAGGGCGCCATCATGATCCCCCAGCGGGCGGTCACCGAGCTCCAAGGCAGCTACCAGGTGGCGGTGGTGGACGCGGATAACAAGGTGAGTATTCGGTCGGTGAAGACCGGCGAACGGGTGGAAACGCTGTGGGTCATCAGCAGCGGGTTGAGCACCGGTGAGCGGGTGATCGTGGAAGGGATTCAGAAGGTCAAGAACGGCATGCTGGTCAACCCCAAACTCGTTGAGCCTGAAAACCAGACCAAGCCGGCAGCGCCCCCAGCTCCCAAGAAGGACTAGACTCCATGGCCAGATTCTTCATCAATCGTCCCATCGTCGCCATGGTGATCGCCATTCTCATGGTCATCATCGGCCTGGTGGCGATGTCGGGGCTGCCCATCGCCCAGTTTCCCAACATCGTGCCTCCGGAAATCCAGGTCAGGACCACCTACACCGGTGCCGATGCCGTCACCGTCGAACAATCGGTGGCGACCCCCATCGAGCAGCAGATGTCCGGTGTGGACAACATGAACTACATGTATTCCCTCAACGCCAACAACGGACAGATGACCCTCTACGTCAACTTCGACGTGAAGACCGACCCCAATACCGATCAGATCCTGGCCCAGATGCGTCAGAGCCAGGCCGAGTCCCAACTGCCCTCGGATGTGCGCAACTTCGGCGTGACCGTGCAGAAATCCACCTCCGCCCCGCTCATCATGTTCGCTCTCTATTCGCCCAAGGAAACCTATGACGGCATTTTCCTGGCCAACTACGCCTACATCAACATCAATGACCAGATGACCCGGGTCCCGGGCATCGCCAGCGTTACGGTGTTCGGCGCCGGTCAGTATTCCATGCGGTTCTGGGTCGATCCCGACCGACTCGCCAAGCTCAACATCACCATTCCGGAAATCATCAACGCCATCCAGCAGCAGAACACCGTCAACCCGGCCGGCCAGATCGGAGCGGAACCGGTGCCGCCGGGGCAGGAATTCACCTATGCGGTGCGCGCTCAAGGCCGGTTGGAAAACGAGCAGCAATTCGGAGAGATCATTGTTCGAGCGCAACCGGATGGTTCCTTTGTCCGCCTCAAGGACGTCGCCCGTATCGAACTGGGCGCCCAGACCTACAACCTGATCGGTCGCCTGAACGGGAAACCGGCGGCCCTGGTGGCGCTCTACCAACTCCCCGGATCCAACGCCATTGAAGCCGCCGACGGGGCGAAAAAGCTCATGGAGACTCTCAAACAGAGCTTTCCGGAAGACCTGGAATACGCCATCGCGCTCGATACCACCCTGGCCGTTACCGAGGGCATGAAGGAAATCAAGCAAACCCTCATTGAAGCCCTGATCCTGGTCATCATCGTGGTGTTTCTGTTCCTCCAGGGCTGGCGCGCAACCCTGATCCCGCTGCTGGCGGTGCCGGTTTCCCTGGTCGGGACCTTTGCCCTCTTCCCCCTGTTCGGCTTCTCCATCAACACCCTGTCGCTGTTCGGCCTGGTGCTCGCCATCGGCCTGGTGGTGGATGACGCCATCGTGGTGGTGGAGGCGGTGGAGCACCACATCGAGCACGGCCTTTCGCCCAAGGAGGCAACCTTCAAGGCGATGGAGGAGGTTTCGGGACCGGTCATCGCCATCGCCATCATCCTGGCGGCGGTGTTTGTCCCAACCGCCTTCGTTCCCGGCATTACCGGCCGCCTCTACCAGCAGTTCGCGGTCACCATTGCGGTATCGGTGATCATCTCCGCATTCAACGCGCTGACCCTGAGTCCCGCCCTGTCGGCCCTGCTGCTGCGCCCCAAAAAGGCGTCGCGCGGTCCCTTGGCGGCGTTCTTTCGCTGGTTCAACCGCATGTTCGATCTCGCCACCGGAGGCTACGTCGGCACCTGCCGCCTGCTCATCCGCAAGAGCGCGGTGGCGCTGCTGCTGCTCGCGGGCATCACGGTGTTCACCGGGGTTCTCGGCAAGGGGATTCCGATGAGCTTTCTTCCCGAGGAAGACCAGGGCTACCTGTATGGAGGGGTGCAGTTGCCCGATGCGGCTTCGCTCCAGCGCACCGACCAAATCATGAAGCAGGCCGAGGAGATCCTGAGCCAGACGCCGGGCGTGCAATATTACTCATCGGTGGTCGGCTACAGCATGCTGAGCCAGGTGCAGAACACCTACAGCGGATTCTTCTTCATCACCCTGAAGGACTGGGCCGAACGCAAGAAGCCCGAAGAAAAGTATGCGGCCATCATGGCCCATCTGAACCAGAAATTCCGGGAAATCAGCGGGGCCATCGGCTTCGCCTTTTCGCCGCCGGCCATTCCGGGTATCGGGGCCTCCGGGGGGGTGACCTT
>MNZR01000014.1 GCA_001873705.1 Syntrophobacteraceae bacterium CG2_30_61_12 | reverse complement strand
GTGGGGGATTTTCAAGTGGCCATCCGGGCTCTGCAACCGGGGGCAGGTGTTGCGGATGGTGAACCCGCCGTGGCTCTGCTGATGCGAGGGATTCTACCGCGATCCTGATCCGGTTGGTAGTGCGTCCCGTAAGGGCGTCCCCATTTGCCTGTCGGTGTGGGAGTATTCTAGGTGGTATTGATCCGCCTGACATTGACTTGAGTCAAAAGAAAAAGCAGGGCGGTCGTTACCGGTGGGGCGGGGTTGGAGGCCAGGCCGGGAGGATTGGTTCAGTACCGGCCGTAGGCTTTGCCTCGATGGCAGCGATCGACCGGCTGCCGATTACGGAAAGGAGCGCCTGATGCGAGGTCCGTTGCCGAACTCAAAAGGACTGCCGTTACGGGCGCACTACGAGCTGGGGCGCAAGGGTCTGATGGCCGATCCGGTGCTGGACTCGAACGAATTGCTGACCCTTACGCGGCTTTTCGCCTACCCGGGCTCAGGCTCGGAACCGGAAGCGGGGGGCCAGGGAGCGGCCGTGACCGGCGCCGAACTCGCGGCGGCAGAGATCCTCCCCCAGGGCACTTCCCTGATATTCGCCAACGAATACGCGCGGCCCTTCATCAATGCGCGGCCGGAGCTGCCGTGTCCGCCTTACGGTTCGGTATACCTGGAAGGGACGTGGATGAGCAGATCCATCGTCAGGCTCCGCCGGATCTATTGGTCCCATGGTTTCGACTCCGTGGAAATGCCCGATTCCCGAGCGGAGCGCGGGTGACGGGGACAGGCCGTTGAACAGGCGCGAATCGACCCTGTGACCGCCCATTAAGAACTCGATGCGCCTGCGCCCCAAACCAGTTCGCCATCACATCGCAAATCCGCGGGGAGAGGTCCGGAGAAAAGGCAGTCTTTCATCGGGGGATTGAATGGTTACCTCAGTGCAACATCAGCGTCTATGAAAAAATGATCGATTCAGATATGATTGGAGGCACAAAAGAGTTCACTTAGGGAGGTATCAATGGATGCGTTAGCAGAGAAACTGGATGCCAAATTGCGGCAGTGGGAGTTCTTGACAGCGGAGGATGTCAGGCGAAGAGTGGCGGAAATCATGGAGACGGCCGATCAGGGTGTATTGGATGTGTCGAAGTCGCGCGTCGTGGAACAGGAAGTGATGGACCTGCTCGATGAACCCCCAACCAGTTGAAGTCTGGCTCGCCGATCTCGGATTGGCTGCCAAAACACGTCCGGTCGTGATCGTATCGCGTCATGACCCCGACCCTCCACGTGCCTTGATCCTCTACGTACCGGTGACCACCCAAAACAGGCAGAGCCTTTATGAAGTGCCACTACCGCAACTCAGATTTCTTGGCCGGGGCTCCGTTGCGAATGGGCAAGGACTCGGTTCTCTGCCGCGGGCAAGATTGGATCGCAGACTCGGCAAGTTGCCGCCTGTAGTCATGGATCAGATCAAACGTGCCTTGGTGTTTGCATTGGATCTTGAGGCCAAAGCCTGATGAATGCGCTAGGGGAGCAGGTGAGTCAACAGTCCCTGCCCGCAGGTACCCGGTGGATTCTGCCTGAGGTGGGCCACGCCGCGGCGCAACGGCGCTGCCCCAATGGCCTGCCCATCGCCCGGCTGATGAAGGTTTTATTCTTTCCATGCGCCTAACTCAGGTCTTCAAGGCGCCCTGACACGATGATCCGGCCCCGGCGGTACAAGCGAAACAGTGGCTTCGGACCATGATTTCACGCCCGGCCAGCCGGGCATAATCAAATGCCTCGATGTGATCGGGCGCGCCGCTGTTCACCGTCAGATTCAGCATCTGATTGAAGTCGCAGTCGTAAAGCCGCCCGTCCCAGCCCACCGAAAGGGTCGTCCTGCACATAACGCTGGTCACGGTTTGGGGATTGAAGGCGCATTGGAGGGCGCGCATGTAATCGGATAGATTGCCGCTGCGCTTGAGATAGTCCAGATAGCGTCCGATGGGCGTGTTGACGAGACAGAAAAGGGTATTAAAGCTAAGTCCATGGCGGTCGCCCAGAAGGCGGCGATATTCCGCTTCCAGGGCTGCCTGCGGACCAGGCAGATAGGCGCCGACAGGATTGTGGACAAGATGCAACCGCAGCCCGCTTCCGGGTACCCCGTAAGACCTCTGGTTCAATTCCCCGATCGCCTGGAGCACCCGCTCGAAGGTCCCGACCCCGCGCTGGCGGTCGGATTTTTCGGCGTTGCAGTCGGGCAACGAGCCGACCAGCTCGACCTTGTTGGCGGCAAAGACGTCCAGGTAGCGCCGGTAGGCCGGTTCGAGCATCACCAGCAAGTTGCTGCGCACGATCAGCCGCTTCTTTAAGGCGGCCAGTTTGATGATCAGCCACTCAAGGTCCTGGTGCATTTCAGGGGTGCCTCCGGTGATATCGATCGTGGAGATCTCCTCGGTGCCGGCCACCTCGATGCAGCGGGTCATGGTTTCCCGGCTCATCATCTCGGTGCGCCGCGGTCCGGCCTGCACATGGCAGTGTTTGCAAGACAAATTGCAGCGGCGGGTGATGTTCAACTGCAAGATATCGATCCCGGAGGCCCTGAGCGGAAATGCCCCGCAATCGGTCAAGCGTTCGATGAATGCATCCGCGGGGTCGGTTCGGGATGTTGCTTGGTGCATCATCTTATTACATCTCCTTTTGCTTGATGATTTTGCGCATCTGGGTGGCGTGGGCCAGGGTATCTCCGGCTACCAGGGCCGCTCCCACATGAACCGCCTCCATCATTTCATCGTTGCCCACACCCAGTGAAAGGCATTTGTTGGTATAGGCGTCGATGCAATAGGGGCAGTGGCGCACGGTGGCCACCGCCAGCGCGATCAGGGCTTTTTCGCGTGCGGTCAGTTTCCCGGCGCTGGTGGCCGTGGCATAGTATTCGAAAAATTTGGCGCCGGGTTCGGGGGCATACTCGCCGATATGGGGAAAGTCTTCCAGGTCACGCCGTTCGTAGTAGGTTTCGTTCATCTGATGGTTCCTTTCTGATAACTGAATATAGGGCAAATCAGAGCCGGCAGAGCCTATTTTCAGGGCCGGATATCATCTGCGCCAGGCCATCAAGCGCGAAGCAAGCGATTTGGCAAAGGGCGTCAACCGCGTTCGGTTATAGGCATCGCCAAGCTGCCGGATGACCTCCGCCTGGGTCGGGTAGGGATGAATGGTATTGGCGATGTGCTTGAGCCCCAGGTTGTTGGTCATGGCCAGGGTGATTTCCGAAATCAGGTCGCCGGCATTGGACGCCACAATGGTGGCGCCGACGATCTTATCCGTTCCCTTGCGCACATGCACTCGCGCCAGGCCTCGGGTGCGGCCTTCGAGGATCGCGCGGTCGACCTCGCTCAACTCCCGCGTGAAGGTATCGATCTCGATCCCCTGCTCCTGGGCCTGTTTATCATAAAGCCCGACATGGGCGATTTCCGGTTCCGTATAGGTGCACCAGGGGATGGTCAATGCGCCGGCGCCGGCGCGGCCGAAAAACAGGGCGTTACGAATGACGATGCGAGCCATGAAGTCGGCCGCGTGGGTGAATTGGTACGGCGAACAGATATCGCCGGCCGCGTAAATGTTCGGCTGGGTGGTTTGTAAGCGGTCGTTGACCTGCACGCCTTTCTTGGTAAAAGCGACGCCGGCCGCATCCAGTCCCAGATTTTCGACATTGGGCGCGCGTCCCACGGCGACCAGCAGCTGGTCGACCAGTTCGTCGTAGCCTTTGGCGTGAGATTCCACGGTGAGGCGGACTTTACCATCGGCGGCTTTGGCCAGTTTCAACTGTTTGCCGCAACACAGCAGCTTCACCCCGTCCTTTTGCATGGATTCCAGAACGATGCCGGAAGCGTCGGGGTCTTCCCGGGGAAGAATGCCGTGCGTGGTTTCCACCAGCAATACTTCCGAGCCGAAGCGGGCAAAGGACTGGGCCATTTCGCAACCAATCGGGCTGGCGCCGATGACGCCCATCCGCCTGGGCAGTTCGGTGAGGGAAAAGACGGTTTCGTTGGTCAGGTAGGAAACGGCATCCAGCCCTTCGATGGATGGCGCCGCGGCCCGCGCGCCGGTGGCGATGACCGCCTTGTTGAAGGCCAGGCGTTGGTCGGCGACTTCGATCGTGTGGGCATCGACAAACCGGCCTTCACCGATAAACACATCGACGCCCAGGTCGCTGAAGCGCTGGACCGAGTCGTGGGGCGCAATGGATGCCCGCAGACGGCGCATGCGCTCCATGGCCTGGCCGAAATCCATGGTCACGCCCGCCGGCACCCGCACCCCAAATTCCCCGGCGTCGCGCACCACGGCGGCGGCCCGCGCGGCCCGGATCACGGCCTTGGACGGCACGCAGCCGACGTTCAGGCAATCGCCGCCCAGCAGGTGGCGCTCGATCAGGGCCACCTTGGCCCCCATCCCGGCCGCGCCCGCCGCGCACACCAGCCCGGCGGTCCCCGCGCCGATCACGACCAGGTTGTAGCGCGAAGCGGGCTTGGGGTTGTTCCAGTCGGCGGGATGGACCTGGGCCACCAATTGTTGGTTATGCGCGTCCCACGGAGTCACGATGGTTTTATCTTGCTCATGGCCTGACATCTGCTGCCTCCCAAAACCGGTTAGCCGGTATCTTCCAGGTTGCTATCACTTCGCGTTCAAGGACCAGTCGTAATTTAGGTACTTGACCGAATACCCGCCGACTTTCAGGTAATCGCCATCCGCCGCGGGAAGATATCCGGCGCAAAAATTCGCCACCGCGCGTTCGCTGGCATTGAGCCCTGAAAATCCCGATGGGGGCGAGAACCCGGCGACAAAATCTTCCCCGTACCATTTGAAGATGGAGGAAAAAGAGACCACCTTCCCGCCGCGGTCGAGGCTCAGACCGGTCGGACTCGCCAGAAACCGCCGGGACTGATCATCGAGCTGCGCGTCCAGCTTCCCGGCGATATAGGCCTCGCCGCGCAGCGGCGGGCAGCCCCTGGCGGCACAAACCAGGGCCAGGTGAATGCGCGGCTCCCGGTAGTGCTTGCGCATGAGGTCATGTTCCAGGTTGTTCAGGGTGATGGTGTCGCCGAACAGCCGAACCACCGGCTGATCCCACGGGCCCTTGAAGAAGCTTCCGATATCCTTGATGCTCTTGACCGGATAGTGGTCGACAATCAGCTTCAGCGTGGCGGCGTTGTACAGGTTGATCAAAAACGCCAGGCGCTCGGATTCCGCCCAGGCCTTGAATGCCGCTTCGGAAACCCCGGCGGTGCTGTCCAGATAGCGGTCCAGGGCGCTGCTATCGGCCTTGAGGCCCCGGTAGTCCACCCGACCGTCGGTGACCATTCGTTTCAGGAGCGCATCAAAGCCCGCGTGGGTTTGATCAAATGGTGTCGCGCCGGTCATGCCTGCCATAAGAAACAATGCCGTGAATAGAAGCATCGCGAACAGTCGATTGCCGGGAATTCCCTGGGTGTCTGTTGGCATGAGTTCATCGTTCCTTTCTCAAACCTGGTAAGTGGATGACGCGGTGGCGCCGCCGTGACCGGTCCAGTTGGCGTGGAAAAACAGGCCCCGGGGTCGATCGATGCGCTCATAGGTATGCGCACCGAAATAATCCCGCTGGGCCTGAAGCAAATTGGCGGGAAGTCTGGCGGTACGGTAGCCGTCATAATAGGCCAGGGCGGCACCGATCGCGGGCGTCGGAATACCCAACCGCGCCGCCAGAACCGCCACCCGCCTCCAGCCGGCCTGGGCTTTTTCGATGGCCGTTTGGAAAAACGGGGCGAGCATCAGGTTCACCAGGTCGGGATCGGCGTCAAACGCCTTCTTGATATCATCAAGGAACGCCGAGCGGATAATACAGCCGCCACGCCACATCAGCGCAATGCCCCCGTAATTGAGATTCCAGCCCTGCTCCGCGGCCACGGCGCGGATGAGTTGATAGCCCTGGGCATAGGTGACGATCTTAGCGGCATACAGGGCCTGTTCGAGGTCTTCGATCACGGCGTTCTTATCCCCTTCAAAATGCAACCGCGGTCCGCTGAGCACTTTTGAGGCCGCCACCCGCTCGTCTTTTAGGGCCGAGAGGCAGCGGGCAAAGGCAGCCTCCCCGATGAGGGTGAGAGGCTGACAAAGATCCAGGGCGATCGCGGTGGTCCATTTGCCGGTCCCCTTCTGTCCCGCCGTATCGAGGATCACGTCGATGGTCGCCTGGCCGTCTTCATCCCGGTGGTCCAGAATGCAATGGGTGATGTCGATCAGGTAGGAGTCGAGCGGGCCTTTATTCCATCGGGCGAAGATTTGCGCCATTTCCGAGTTGGCAAGCGCAAGGCCGTCTTTCATCAGCTGGTAGGTTTCGCCGATCAACTGCAGGTCGCCGTATTCGATGCCGTTGTGCACCATTTTAACGAAATGACCGGCCCCGCTCTCACCGACCCAATCGCAGCACGGCTCACCGTTGTCGGTGAAGGCGCAGATGGTCTGAAAAATCGGCCGGATGATTGGCCACGCCCGCGGTGATCCGCCCGGCATGATGGAAGGGCCCGTCAATGCGCCCTCCTCGCCGCCGGAAATCCCGGCGCCGACATAGAGCAGTCCCTTGCTTTCCACCTCGCGGGCGCGGCGGGCGGTGTCGGTGAAATGGGAATTGCCGCCGTCGATGATCACGTCCCCGGCTTCCAGAAAGGGCATGACCGTCGCGATGAACTCATCCACGGCCGATCCGGCCTTGATCATGCACATGACCTTGCGGGGCCGTTTCAAAGCACCGATGAGTTCCGCGATACGGTGACAGCCGATGATGTTTTTCCCGGCGGCCCGGCCGTTGACAAACGCATCCACCTTGCTGCCGGTGCGGTTGAAACAAGCGACCGAAAAGCCCTTGCTTTCCATGTTGAGGATCAGGTTTTCACCCATCACCGCCAGCCCAACCACCGCGATATCCGCTGCTGTCTTCATGCTCTTTCCTTCTCAAGCCTTTGCTTGCTGTTCCGGTTTAGGATGGGACCTTTCATTACCAAAAGCGGGCAAGATGCCCGCGCTCCCAGGTAAGAGCCCACACGAAATGAAGGTCCTTAGCCTTAACAAGGTTAGCTTCAGTCGTTTCTTCGCGGATGAAACTCGCCTTTATTTGCACGGCAATCCACA
>MNZR01000062.1 GCA_001873705.1 Syntrophobacteraceae bacterium CG2_30_61_12 | reverse complement strand
CTGTCAAGGGCATTCGAGCAAGGTCCAGGCCGACCCCGGCCGGCCCCGCCGGCCGCAATCCATGCGGCACCGACCGCATCCGGTTGACTCCGCTGCAACCGCGGAGCGCCGGCTCCGATTCAGCACCACCCGAACTTCAGCGCTTCAGCCACGGCCGCGGCAGAAACAGGCGTTGATACAGATCGAGGGCGTAGCGATCGGTCATCCCGGCGATGTGATCGCAGACCCGATCGGTTCGTCCTTCCAGTTCCGGCAGTGCGCCGACTTCACGGACAAACAGGTCATCGTCATCCATCAGCACTTGATAGAGGTCGGCGATGATCTTGTGGGCACGATCGAATTCCCGGCGAATTTCCGGGCACGTGTAAACCCGCTCGAACAGAAACGCGCGCAGGAGATCCACCAGTTCGAGCATGGCCGGACTCAGGAGAATTTCGCTCAAACCCGCTTCCAGACTGGTCATCACGGTGTCTTCCACCAGCCGGTGAATGCGTTCGCCGTGGCTGCCGCCGACGCCCTTGCGGATGTTTCCGGGAACATCGTCGGGCGCCAGCAATTCGGCCCGAATGGCATCATCGAGATCATGGTTGAGGTAGGCGACGATATCGGCGATCCGCACCACCTGCCCTTCGAGCGTGATCGAACGCTGTTCCGGCGCGGCCAAGATCGGCCGATACCGGCCCTTCGAATGCTTAACGATCCCGTCGCGCACTTCTTCGGTGAGGTTGAGACCGCGGCCGTTTCGTTCCAATCGGTCCACCACCCGCAGGCTCTGTTCGTTGTGGAAAAAACCGCCGGGATGAATTTCATTGAGCACGCGTTCGCCGCCGTGACCGAAGGCGGTGTGCCCCAGATCATGGCCGAGGGCGATCGCTTCGATCAGGTCCTCATTGAGGGCCAAAGCCCGGCCCATGGTCCGGGCGATCTGCGAAACTTCCAGGGTGTGGGTGAGGCGAGTCCGATAGTGATCGCCGGTGGGCGCGAGGAACACCTGGGTCTTGTGCTTGAGCCGTCGGAACGCCTTGGAATGAACAATCCGGTCGCGATCCCTTTGAAACACCGTGCGCAGCGGACATTGGGGCTCCGCCCGCGGCCGCCCCCGGCTGGTCTGGCTGAGGCAGGCCTGGGCGGCCAAAAACGCCGCTTCCCGCGCTTCGATCCACTGCCGCACCGTTTCGTAGCGGTCCCTGGCGGCCAATGACGGATGCCTGTCGATCATTTGCCGTTGCTTTCGAAGGCCATAATTGATAACCAAGCAAGCACTGACGGATCGCCATCATCCATCCGCCAGGGCCGAGAGCGGCAACCCCATCATCCAGTTCCGGGTGGCCGGAGCGATCACCGCACAGCGGAGGCGTGAGCCTTGAGCGAACACGGAGCCTCATCTTACCGAGGGATCTGCCCGCCGGGTCCGGACCAGACCGGCCGCTCGTTGGACCGCCGCCGGGCATCGGCTGACCCGGTCACGCAGGACGGAAGCCCGAGCGGTTTCCGCCATTGAAGACCTTCAACCGGTAAAAGTCAAGGTCGGGGAAGCGCCGCCGAACCGGCGTAGGGCACCGATCGGCCGCAGCCTGGTGGCACGGACGGTGCCCGGTTTGCCGGCCCGGCGCACACCCCGCGAGAGCCTATGAAAATCATCAGCCGCTATCTGCTTAAAGCCTACGGTTCGATCCTGAGCATCGCTCTGTTTGGTTTTCTGGGCCTGTACCTGGTCATCGATGTCTTCGAAAAGGTCGATGATATCCTCGAGAAGCAAGCCTCGCTCGGCGATGCGCTCCAGTATTTCGCGCTCAAGATCCCCTTCATCGTGACGGAAGGAATCCCCATCGCCGTGCTCCTTGCCACGCTCATTACCTTCGGCGTGCTCCAACGCAACCGCGAAATCGTCGCCTTCAAAGCCGCCGGTCTGAGTCTGGCGACTTACGGCGGTCCGATCGTGATGGCCACCCTGGTCCTTGCCGTCGGGCATATTGTGCTGGGGGAAAACCTGGCCCGCGGCATGAACGTCGCGGCGCAAAAGCTCTGGTTGGAAAAGATCGACCGGTCTCCAAAGCATCTGGAATGGAAGCATGAAAACGTGTGGTACCATGGTCAGGGGACCATCTATCAGATCCGTATCTACGACACCAAAGCGCAGACCTTTCACAACGTGTCGCTGTTTTTTCTGGACCAGGACTTCAAGCTGCAGCAGCGGCTCGATGCGCGCGCCCTGCGCTGGGAGGCCGGCCGCTGGATCGCCGAAGACGGAGCGGTGCTGGACCTGAACCATGATCCGGTGGAGCAGAGCCGGTTTCAGATGCGCCGGCTGGAACTGGAGGAAACCCCCGAAGACTTTGCCGGCCTCGATACCCTGCCGGAGGAAATGGACACGTTCCAGCTCTACCGCTACGTAAAAAAAACCAGGGACGAAGGCTATTCGCCCACGGCCCTCGAGGTGGAACTCAATTATCGCCTGGCCTTCCCGCTCACTTCCATCATTTTGGCGGTGATCGGCATGGCCATTTCACTCAAGCAAGGCGTGCATGGCCGGATCGCTTCCGGGATCGGCCTGGCCCTGGCGGCCGGGACCGCCTACCTCGGCCTGCTCCAGGTGGGAACCGCGCTGGCTTCAGCCGGCATCCTGCCGCCCATAACCGGAGTATGGACCGGTAATCTGATTTTTTCGGCGCTCGGGATCTATCTGTGGATTGCCGCGCCCCAGTAGGGGCGTCGTGAATCGTTATACTTCGAGCGGTCACAAACGGAGCTTTTCACCGCAAAGGCGCAAAGAGCGCAAAGAAACGCCACAACCTAATCTTTAGACAAAATTCCTTGCCCCTCTCGGCGTCCTTTGCGTCTTTGCGGTGAACTATAATCGGCAGTCTGTTCCCTTGCGTAATCTAGATTGCGATCAGCGGGCGCTACCCTACGCTTCGCTGAAGTGATGCGGGCACGGAACAATCCCGGATTCCCCTGCTACCCACAACTTCTCATTCGGGCAGGCGGGTTTCCAGGGCCATGGCGATTTTCTTTTTCAGCTCCGTTAGATCAAAGCTCTTCACCACGTAGTAATCGGCGGCCAGCGACTTCATGTCTTCCTTGAAGGTATCGTAGGCCGTCGATAGGATAACGGGCAGATCATAATGTTCGGCCCGGATGTCCTGGAGCAGGTCGAGACCGTCGTAGTCCACCATCTTGATGTCCAAAATCACCAGGTCCGGCTTTTCTTCGGCGATTTTGGGCAACAACTCGCGGCCGCTGCCCACCGTCACCACTTCATAACCCGCCTCCAGCAGTTCTTCCGAATAGAGCAGGCGGATATGTTCTTCATCGTCCACCACCATTATCTTCGGCACCGTTATCCTCCTCTTCGTCCGCCCCCGCCTACCACCGGTCGATCAGGTAGCGCTTGTTTTCTTCAAACACCTCGCAAATCGCTTCCACGTAATCTTCCGCCTGCTGGATCGACATCCTCTCGGTCCGTTTCACGTAAGACACCACCTTAGCCAGATACAGCGGCAGGAAACAGTCGATCAGGGCGGCCCTGGCGCCGGCGTCGGCATCGCGGTAGGCCACCGCACCGTCGAACAGCATGGTCGCCCAGGTCTGGCTCGGCAGGGTAAAATGCTCCGGAGTCAGGCTCCGGACTTCCATCAACTTATTAAAAGTGGCCGGTTCGAAAATTTTCCGCCAGGTCTCTTCATAGGCGGCGAAACCCTCCAAGAACTGTGCGTGCAGGCGCGCGACCTTGACATCGATGGTCGGCGGGACCTCGGTTTCCCTCCCGTTCATGCCGAACAACCCGGTGGGCTTGCTCCACTTGACCCGCTTCCAGAAATCCCCATAGGCCACCATCAAATCGAACAACACGGTCAGCACCCGGCGAAATTGAGGCGCCAGTTCCGGGGCCTGGCCCTTGCTCCGGCGCAGTCTCGGAGCATGCATCACCGTCTGGCAGATGGGCACCCGCGCGGTCATGGCCACCATCCCCATCCACACGTCGATGCCGCTGCTGGAAACCGCATCACTCCAGCCGGGAGCGTTGAGGAAGGTTTCGGCCATGGCCCCCGTGAACGCGACTTCTCCGGAGCCCAACTGCCGGCACCTGCGACCGTACAGGCAGCGACTGAGCGGATACACGAGAGCGCTGGTGAGCGGGGCTTCGTACTTGTGGCGCACATACAGCGGCTGGACGAAGGCCGTTCCCTTGAACAGCGGACCGGCCAAGGCTGCCACCCAATACGGGGTCAGGTTGTCGATGGCGCATTCCAGCACCAACACCGCCTTCGCTTCCAGCTGCCGGACCTTCTCAAAGAGATTCCTGAGGCTCAGGCCCTTGCCGCTGCCGCCCGTTTCGGTGCTCAGATAGATCCTGGGAACATCACTGGGCGCCTGGAAAAATGCCTCCCGAGTGCCATCCACCGAGTGGCTGTCACAGTTGATCAGAACCGCATTCCGGTCGCCGAAGTGGTCCTTTAGACCACGACTGACCCGCTCCACGGCAACGCCGATCGAATCGGCATCATTGTAAGAAAGAATCGCCGCCACCAGATCGGCTTTGCCGATGCCCTGCGGGTTCTCTTCATAAAAGGCCATACCCGTCTCCGTGATCACTTACCGGTTGCGCCGCCGCTTTGCTTCAGGTACTTGAAAACGTCGGCATCACTGGACAGCACAAAGGTGCCCTTCGGGTTCGAAAACGTTCGATAATATTCAAGAGTCCGGTAAAATTCATAAAACTCCGGTTCCCTGGTGAACGCCTCGGCATAGATCCGAGTCGCTTCGGCGTCCGCCTTGCCCCGGATTTCCTGCGAAGTCTTGAACGCCTCCGAAGAAACCTTGGCCAGATCCCGGTCCATCTCGCCCAGGATAGCGGCACGTTCCCCTTCCCCTTCCGATCGGTATTCGGCCGCGATCCGCTTGCGCTCGGAAATCATCCGGGCAAACACTTTTTCCTGCACGGATTCCACATAATTGATGCGCTTGATCCGGATATCGAGCAATTCGATGCCGAATTCCGGCACCAGGCGACTGGCGTCCGCCAGCATTTCCCGGGTGATCTGTTCCCGGCCCTTGATCAGTTTGCTGTCATCGATCCCATGGTAGGAAGAACGGCCGTCATCCACCAGTTCCCCCGCCTCCAGGCCGCCGTCGATGATTTGTTGCAGCGCCGCATCCCAGCCCTCGCTCCGCACCAGTTCCACCAGATTGTTGTTGGACACATGGTCACGAACCATGGCGTCGATGATGCCGTCCAGGCGACTCAAGGCGGTCTGCACCGAACCGGCCCGTTTCATGAACAGCAGCGGGTCCTTGATCCGCCAGCGAGCGGTGGTGTCCACCCAGATGTATTTCTTATCCTTGGTGGGGATCTGGTTGGGGCTGCCATCCCATTTCAGAATCCGCTTTTCAAAATAATTGGCAGCCTGAATGAACGGCAACTTGTAGTGCAGCCCAGCGTTCTGGATCGGTTGACCAATCGGCCGCCCGAGTTGGGTAATGACCACCTGCTGGGTTTCGGTCACCACGAACAAGATGCCGGATGCCAGAGCGCCCAGGGCGACGACGGCAATGACGAGGATACGCACGACTTTCTGGTTCATTTGTGCTCTCCTCCCTTGGCCTGGGAATTCGCTTCCGCACCCGCGGACGGGCTTGCCCCGAAGGGCGTTCCCGGACGGCCGCCGGAATCATCGAGGTTGAGCAACGGCAGCACCCCGGGTTGGCGGGCATCGAGCACGATCAGCCGATCCACCCGTTTGGTGAATTCCGCGATGGCCTCGAGGTACAGGCGGCGGCGGGTGATGTTCGGCGCTTTTTGATATTCGGCCAGGATGCTCAGAAAACGATCGGCTTCACCGGTGGCGTAATTGATTTTCTCCAGCCCGTAGCCTTCCGCCTGGGTGATCTGCTGGCGGGCTTGACCGCGCGCCTTGGGGATTCTTTCATTGTAGGCCTGCTGCGCCTCGTTGATCACCCGCTCCTTTTCCTGGCGGGCTTCGTTGACCTCGTTGAAGGCCCCCTTGACCGCTTCCGGCGGATTGGCGTTCTGCAGCTTGACCGTGATGATTTGCAGGCCGGTTTTGTAGGTATCGATGATCGCCTGGAGTTCCTGCCGGGCCATGTCGCCGATCGAAGCCCGGCCCACCGTGAGCACATCGTCGGCGGATCGATTGCCGATGATGCGGCGCATCACCGACTCGGAATTGTCATCCAGGGTGGCCAGCACATCTTCCACATGAAACAGGTAATCCACCGGGTTGAGGACCTTGTACTGCACGGTCCATTGGATATCGACCACATTGAGGTCGCCACTCAACATGGTGGATTCTCCCTCATAACCCTTGCTGGTGAAGCGCGACCGAACCCCGGGCGTGACGGTCCGGTAACCGTATTCCTGCTGCAGCACCCGACCGGTCACCACGATGGTGACCGTTTCGATGCCGAGTGGAAGTTTGAAGTGGAGGCCGGCATCGGTGGTGCGCACGAACCGGCCGAAGCGCTGCACCACTCCCGTCTCTTCCGGCTGCACCGTATAATAAGAATTGATCGCCACCAGCAGCACAATAACAGCCAGCCCGATCAACCAGACCGGACCGCGTGACATGGCGGAAAAATCGAACCGACCCTTGAACCGGCGAATCACTTCTTCAAGGTCCTGCACATTGCCGGGGCCGGGCCCGCGATTCGGGGGCCGCTCCCAATCCATCGGTGTCATTGCTCCTCCTGAACAGCGAAAGGGTGCTCGTCAACGTCTTTTGAGGCTTTCCAACAGGTATGCGGCCAGCACCAACAGCACCGCCAGCACCGCCACAAACCCCGCATCCGCGGCGGGCCGGAACAGGCGGGTCAGGAGCAGCGCGAACGCGACCCCCAGGCCCGCCCGGAGCAGCAACACGCGCCCGGTCGAAAATTGCTTCATAGCGAAAATCCGATGCTTTTCCCTGACCTCAGGCCCGGTGCCGGGCATCCCCAACGGCCATTCATCTCCGTCCCACCGCTGTGGTGCCGCCGCGCCCTTGAGCCGCCACCAGTACCCGACTCCTTCACCAGACCGCGCATTTGCCGGAAAATCATTGAGAATCCTAGCGGTCGGCCCTGATGTTGTCAAGGAAGGAAGGAAGGGAAGAAGGAGGAAAGAAAAAGCGAACCGCGGAATATCGAATATCGAATGTCGAATATCGAAGGCAAGAAACTGAAATGCGAAC
>MNZR01000374.1 GCA_001873705.1 Syntrophobacteraceae bacterium CG2_30_61_12 | reverse complement strand
TGGCCGGGATCCTCGGCCGCAATCGGATTTCGATCCCCGCCGTGATTCAGAAGGGCCGCCAGGTGGAAGGCACGGTGCCGATCGTGATGCTGACCCACGAAGCCCGGGAAAGCGATGTGCGCCGCTCGCTCGAGGAAATCGATCAACTCCAGGTGGTGCAGGCGCCGACCCGACTGCTCCGGATCGAGGGCCATGACCCGGGCGATTCGCTCTGAGCCGTTGCGGCCGTAAGAGCGCCCCGCGGGGCCGAAACGAGGACGACATGGATCCGGAAAAATACATCATCTTGGTGGGCGACGGCATGGGCGATTACCCGGTGGCGGAACTGGGCGACCGGACCCCGCTGGAAGCGGCTCACACCCCGCACCTGGATCGACTCGCCGGGTGCGGCTTGAGCGGCCTGGTCCAGACCATCCCGGAAGGCATGGAAGCGGGCAGCGATATCGCCAACATGAGCCTGCTCGGCTACGACCCCGCCCGCTACCACACTGGGCGAGCCCCGCTCGAGGCGGCCAGCATGGGGGTCCAGCTGGCCGCGGACGACATCGCGCTGCGCTGCAATCTGGTGACGATCGAAACGGATGCGGACCAGGTGCCGCGGATGGCCGACTATTCGGCCGGCCACATCACGACCGAAGAAGCCCACCGGCTGATCGCGTCGTTGCAGGAAGCGGTCCGCGATCTACCGCTGAGCCTCTATCCGGGGGTGAGCTACCGGCATCTGCTGGTCTGGCACGGCGGCCGCGACCGCCTCGGCACCACCCCGCCGCATGACATCAGCGGCCAACCGGCGGCGCCGCACCGGGAAGTCTACCGACACCACCCGGTGCTTCAGGCCTTCATCGAAGCGGCGGCGAAGATCCTCGCCGCCCACCCGGTGAACCGCGACCGCATCGAGGCCGGCCGCCGCCCGGCTAGTGCCGTCTGGCTCTGGGGCGAAGGCCGCGCCCCGGCGATGCCCACCCTCGAGGAGCGGTTCGGTCTCCGCGGCGCGATGATTTCCGCGGTGGACCTGCTGAAGGGCCTGGGCGTTTATGCCGGACTGACTCCGGTGGCGGTGCCCGGGGCGACCGGGTATCTCGATACCAATTACCGGGGCAAGGTGGACGCCGCCCTGAGCGCCCTCGTCCAGGGTAATTTCGTCTATCTCCATGTGGAAGCTCCGGACGAAGCCGGACACGAAGGCAGTCTGGAGAAAAAAGTGAGCGCCATCGAAGCCTTTGACCGTGAAGTGGTCGGGCCGATCCTGGCCGAACTCAACGCCTTTAGCGCCGTGCGGGTGCTGGTGGCGGCCGATCACTTCACCCCGGTTTCGGTCCGCACCCACACCAGGGACCCGAGCCTCTTTGTCATGGCCGACGGGCCGTTCAGTGACTCCGCAGAGGCCACCGGCAACGGCTTCAGCGAACGGAGCGCGCGGCTAGGCGGTCGGTACTTCGCCAGCGGGGTGGAGCTGTTCACCGATTTCATCCAACGACCGAGGGCCGCAGCCTGAAGCCGGGCAGCAGCGCGGTGAACACCGCGTTCCGGTGCCGAGCCACTCCGGTGCACCAGCGCCGTGGTCGGTTATCCACCCACCATTTGATCACCTATCCACCATGACTGAAGACGCACGCATCAGGGTTTTGTACGGCGACACCGACGCCATGGGTCAGGCCTACTACGGCAATTACCTGCGCTGGTTCGAAAGCGGCCGGGCCGAATGGTTCCGCGGCAAGGGCACCAGCTACCGGGAACTCGAGGCCCAGGGGATGTATCTACCGGTGATCGAAGCCCACTGCCGCTACCGGCAGCCGGCTTTTTACGATGATATCTTGCTGATCCGGACCCGGTTTCGGTTCGCCGGCCCGGCCCGGCTCCGCTTCGACTGTGAGCTGCGCCGGGAAGGCAGCACCGAGATGCTGGCCGAAGGCTACACCATCCACGTGTGCGTGACCCGGGACCGCAGGGTGCTGCGCCCGTCGGCGGAACTCCGAGCGGTCCTGGTGGAAGATTGACGCCGGACCGATGCCGGCGCGCCCCCGTTTATGCTCGTTGAGAATGAAAACTTTCATTCCTTGTGGGCTTTTTCCTGGGAGCGCGGGCATCCTGCCCGCATGTGACGATGACCCATCTCATCCTAACCGGCATGGCAGTGTTCCCAAACTCAGCAGGTGACCTCAATCATGATCATATTCCCCGCCATCGATCTTAAAGACGGCGTCTGTGTACGGCTGATGCAGGGCGACCCCGAACGCCGCACCGTCTACGGCACCGATCCGGTGGCCGTGGCCCGGCGCTGGCAGGCGGAAGGCGCCGAATGGCTGCATATCGTCGATCTGGACGGCGCGTTCGCCAGCAATCCGAAAAATCGCCGGGTGATCCTCGAGATCGCCGCGGCGCTGGATATCCCGATCCAGGTGGGCGGCGGGATTCGCACTCTTGAAGTCATCGAAAGCTATCTGGAGGCCGGTATCGCCCGCGTCATCCTCGGCACCATCGCCTGCACCGAGCCGGACTTTCTGGCGCTCGCCTGCGACCGCTTTCCCGATCGCATTGCCCTGGGGCTCGATGCCCGCGATGGAAAAGCGGCCGTCCGCGGCTGGCGCGAAACCACTTCGCTCGAGGTGCTGACCCTGGCCGCGGCGGTTCAACAGTTGGCGCTGGCGGCCATTATTTACACCGATATCCAGCGTGACGGCATGCAGTCGGGGGTCAATCTCGAAGCCACCCGCCGGTTGCTCGAGGCCACGGCGATTCCGGTGATCGCTTCCGGCGGGGTGGCCGGCATCGACGATCTCACCGCGTTGCTGCCCCTGGTGCCGCTGGGGCTCGCCGGCGTGATCACCGGCAAGGCGCTGTACACCGGCGCTCTAACGCTCAAAGACGCGCTCCGGGTGGCCAAGGCCGGGCCGGATCGACCGGTCTGATCCGGCCCGCCGCGCCACCGGCCACACCCCCTGCAGCCTCACCGGCAACGGAAGGAAAACCATCATGGAACTGCAGCACCAAATCGAAGCCGCCCTCAAGGCCGCCATGTTGAACCGCAACGATACCCGTCGCGACGCCATCCGCCTCATTTTGGCGGCGATCAAGAGCAAGGCCAAAGAGCTGCGGCGGGAATTGACCGACGCCGAAGTGAGCCAGGTGATCGCCGGCGGCATCAAGCAGCGGCGCGAATCGGTGGAACAATACCGGCAGGGCGGACGCGCCGATCTGGCCGGCGCCGAACAGCAGGAAATCGATATCTTGCAGGAATTCCTGCCGCAACCCCTGGGACCGGACCGGTTGGAACAACTGGTCGCCCAGGCCATCGCCGAAACCGGCGCGCAGTCCGTGAAGGATCTCGGTCGGGTGATGAAACAGCTCATGCCCAAGGTGGCCGGCCGCGCCGACGGTAAGGAACTCAACCAAATCGTTCGGCGTCAACTGGCCTGAATTGACTCCCCCCGCCGCTGTCACCAGCGGCCACCGCCGCGACAATTTGCTATTGATTCCCCGCCTGGATATCGATATGTAATGTAAGTTTGAGCTTCTCGGAATGAGAGAGCGAACCAAATCATTGCAACTGGGCGGTTTTTGTGACCTCTTCCGATGTGGCCGCACTCATCAAGGATTCGGTGGATATCCTTGACGTTATCGGGCAGGTGGTGCCGTTGCGCCGGGTCGGCAACCACCACAAGGGGTTGTGCCCCTTTCATCAGGAAAAGACCCCGTCGTTTACGGTGCATCCCGACAAGGGATTCTACCATTGCTTCGGTTGCGGCGCCGGTGGTGATGTGATCAGCTTCACCATGAAGCACTGGAACCTGGCGTTTGCCGAAGCCATTGCCTACCTGGCCGAACGCTACCATATTGCTCTGCCGCGGATGAGTGGGGACGCTCCCGGCACCGGATCCGAAGCTCAGGAATTGCGTGAAATCGTGGCGGTGGCCGCGGATTTCTTCCACCACCAGTTGCAGCACAGCGCTCAGGGCGCCGAAGCCCGTCGCTACGCCGAATCGCGGGCCCTGCCGGCGGAATTGCTGGAACAGCGGAAGCTGGGTTTTGCCCCGGCGGGCTGGGACCAACTGCTGGCGCATCTGCGCCGCTCCAAGATCAGCCCCGACCTGGGGGTCCGCGCCGGGCTTTTGGTCCAGTCCCCGAAGGGCAAGATCTATGATCGCTTCCGCAACCGGCTGATGTTCCCGATCCGCGACCCCCAGGGCCGGCTGGTGGCGTTCGGCGGCCGTAGTCTCGACGGCAGTGAACCCAAGTACCTGAACAGCCCGGAAACCCCGATCTATCACAAGGGCCGCACCCTCTACGGCTATCCAGAGGCACGCGAAGCCTGCCGCGGCCAACGGCAGGTAGTGCTGGTGGAAGGCTACATGGACTTGCTGGCGTTCCACGTCCACCAGTTCCAGCGGGTGACCGCCACCCTGGGCACCGCGCTCACCCTGGCCCAGGTGCGGCTGCTGCGGAGAATCGCCGACGAAGTCCTGCTGGTTTATGATGCCGATGAAGCCGGACAGCGCGCCATGTTCCGCGCCCTGCCCTTGTTTCTTCAGGAGCAGCTGCCGGTGAGCCGGATCGCCCTGCCGGTGGGCAAGGACCCGGACGATTTCCTCAAGGCCCGGGGGCTCCCCGCCTTCCTCGAACTGGTGGAAGCGCGTCAGGACCTGGGGCTGTGCCTGGTCCAGGAAAAACTCAGCGGCTGGGACGGCACGGTCGCCGATAAGAACCGGGTGCTCAGGGAACTGGCGCCCTTGTTTCAGGAACTTCGGCAGCCGGTGGTGTACGCGCAATACCTGCAGGTGGTGGCGGAACGGCTGGCGGTTTCCGAAGCGGTGGTGCGCCGGCAACTGCAACCGCCGCGGGCGCTGGTTGGCGGCAGCGGGCGCGGACCGCGGACCCCCAGCATGCAAAGCTGCCATGTGGCCCCGGCGGAAGAAACCGTGGTGCGCCTGCTGATTCAGCAACCGGGCCTGGTGAGCGAACTGGATCCGAGCAGCTTGTGCGCACAGTTCGAAGATACCCCGCTCAGGAACATCGTCCAGGTGCTCACGGCCCAGGCCCCGACCATTGAGGAGGAACCACTCCGGCAGCGGATCTACGACCTGCTGCCCGATGACATCAGCAAGACCCTGTTCGCGCGACTGGCGCTCGAAGAAGCCTGTGCCGGCGATCTCGAAACCGCCCGAGTGATGCTCACCGACCGCCTCGGCACCCTGAGGGAACGTCGGGTCAAACGCCACCGCCAGGAACTTCAGGCCGATTTGAAGGCGGCGGAACAGCAGGGCGACAGCGCGCGCATTGCCGAATTGATGAAACAACTGCAGACCCTCCAGGCAGCTCGCAATTGCCTGGAGGCGGACCCAACCGCGGATGACTTGTCAGGGAGATGACCACACATGACAGATCAGGCCAAGCGCACCAAGATCAACGGCACCATTCACAAGATCAACGGCACCATTCAAAAGAACCCGGGGCTCGAGAAACTGAAGCAACTGATTACCGTCGGTAAGGAAAAGGGCTATCTGACTTACGACGAATTGAATCAGGCGCTGCCGGAAAACCTCATTTCTCCGGAAAAGCTCGACGACATGATGATGATTTTCGATGAAATGGACATCGAGATTGTCGATTCCGAGCAGCAGGTCAAGGTGGTTCCGGAGCGGATCGGCGGCGACGACAGCCAGGAAGAGGACGAACTGGCGGCGGATGAAGACGCCGCCAGCCGAGTGACCGATCCGGTCAAGATGTACCTGCGCGAAATGGGTCAGGTGTCACTGCTCACCCGCGAAGGCGAGGTGGAAATCGCCAAACGGATCGAGGCGGGGGAGCGGGAAATTTTTTACGCCATCATGGAAAGTTTCATTGGCGTGGAAGAAGTTCTGGGACTCCGCGCGCGGCTGCGCGACCCCAATTCCCGCCTCGGTTCGGTGTTGTTGGAAGTCGATGAGGAAATGACCGAGGAAGAGCGTGAAGCCACGAGGCAGCGGGTCATCAAGATGCTTGATGAAGTCGAGCATCTCAACAACGAAAACCGCGGCATGCAAACCAGCCTCATCGGCGATGGACTGAGTGACCCGGAGCAGGACAAACTGAAGTCCCAGGTGCAGCAGAGAAAAGAGAAGATCGTCAATTTGATCAAAGGGTTGCAACTCGGAAAACGGCAAATCGAGCGAATTATCGACAAGCTCAAGTCCTTTCTGGAATCGATCGAAGCGGCGGAAAAGGACCTGGAACATTGTCTGCTGCGCTGCCGCAAGCCGTTTCAGGAGGTGCAGCGGATCTACGAAGAGGCACGGCAGAGCGCTCGGGCTCTTACCGACGCCGCGGCGGTCCTCGGTCTGCAGGGTGAAGAATTCCAGCGCCTGGCCGAACGGGCGATCCAGGCCAAGGAACTCATCACTCAGTTTGAACTCACGGCCAAGATGGACTCCCGCACCCTGCGCCAGATCCTGCGCCGGGTGGAAGACGGCATGCTGTGGGCCAAGCTGGCCAAGAGCGAGTTGATCGAGGCCAATCTGCGGCTGGTGGTGAGCATTGCCAAGAAATACACCAACCGCGGCTTGCAGTTTCTGGATCTGATCCAGGAAGGCAACATCGGCCTGATGAAGGCGGTGGACAAATTCGAGTATCAGCGCGGCTACAAATTCAGCACTTACGCCACCTGGTGGATCCGGCAGGCGATCACTCGGGCGATCGCCGATCAGGCGCGGACCATTCGCATCCCGGTGCACATGATCGAAACCATCAACAAGCTCATTCGAACATCGCGCTACCTGGTGCAGGATTTGGGACGCGAACCGACCCCGGAAGAAATCGCCGAAAAGATGGAATTCCCCGTGGACAAGGTGCGTAAGGTCCTCAAAATCGCCAAGGAACCGATCAGCCTGGAAACCCCCATCGGCGAGGAAGAAGACAGCCATCTGGGCGATTTCATCGAGGACAAACGGGTCACTTCGCCGGTGGACGCGGTGATCAATCTCAATTTGAGCGAGCAGACCCAAAAGGTCCTGTCAACGTTGACGCCACGGGAAGAAAAAGTGCTGCGGATGCGCTTCGGGATCGGCGAAAAAGCCGATCACACATTGGAAGAAGTGGGCCAGGATTTTGCCGTGACCCGCGAACGGATCCGTCAGATCGAAGCCAAGGCGCTGCGCAAGCTGAGGCATCCGAGCCGGCGCAAGGAACTGAAGAGCTTCATCGAAACTTAGCTGGAAGCAGATCGGAACAGCCGTGGGTTGGGCTGCGATCCCGTAGGCTGGGTTCCGATCCTGTAGCGCCTGTTTCCGGTGCGCATGGTAGGGTATGCGTTTTTGTTCGTAGTGCGTCCCGTCAGGGCGTCTTGGTGGGTTGTGGGTCTTGTCAGGGCGGTCGGCGCTTACCGCAAGCCCAGCGACCCTGCTTTCGGATGCGCCGTCAACGCCTGACGGCGCCACTACGAACCAAGCCGCGTAATGACCAACCGAGCGGCGCCACTACAAGCGCCTGTTTCCGGTGCGCATGGTAGGGTATGCGTTTTTGTTCGTAGTGCGTCCCGTCAGGGCGTCTTGGTGGGTTGTGGGTCTTGTCAGGGCGGTCGGCGCTTACCGCAAGCCCAGCGACCCTGCTTTCGGATGCGCCGTCAACGCCTGA
>MNZR01000262.1:2737-13481 GCA_001873705.1 Syntrophobacteraceae bacterium CG2_30_61_12 | reverse complement strand
TAATGAAACATCCGATCCTAAACCAGTATACCGCCTTTCTCCCTGCTTGGCTCGCGCTCAACCATCCGGAGTGACGCATAGGTCTACATGTTGTGGCTTTATATTTTTCATGATCTTTCAATTGGATAGCTCAGCTGAAAGGAGGTGATCGGCTCTCTTTGAACCACGTCGATTCGGCAGGCCTGTCAGAGCGAATCGAGTCAGCCCAATGAATCGCCACCATTCAGAGACGTCCGCCGAAGAGAGACGATCTCCTTTTCAAGCTGAGCTATGGTATTGAAAATACTGTCGTAATGAAAAGCCACAGCATGTAGACCTATGCGCGTCGTCGGCGCTGCTCGCGCCTTCGCGCGGGAGCAAAACCGGCCCGCTGGCAAGGTCGAATTTGTCATTTCCGTTCAGACACTAGAGCAGGCTCACCGTGGCCCGGGTGCTCCACCGGCGTCGCTTGCGCACGGAGCCCCTCCAGGCGGTCCGACCTTGAGCACCCGTTCGTTGCCGATCCGGCAGGTCACTCCAATGGTGTCCAGGTATTCCAGCACCGGTACCGCGCCGGTCCGGCCGTAGCCCAGGATTTCCTTGCTGTCATCGAGGGTCAGCCGGCCCTTGCTGGTGATCACGGCTTCGACCCGGCGGCGGATACTGGCCAGCGACTGGGGTGTCAAATAACGGTTATTTTTCAGGCGAATGAGCCGGTTGCGACCGCGCAGATATTCCAGTAGGCGCTCCACTTCGCTCTTATTGAAGCGCATCTGGTGATGTTTCCAGAACATATCGGCGTTGAAGTGACCGAACCCGGCCTGTTCGGCATACTGCAAAATCAGGCTGACGATTTTGTCCTGGGCGGCGGAAAGCCCACCGGTTTGCCGGGTCACGCGGTAGCCTCCGGTGCCGGCGGTCAAGCTCTGGTCCCGGCATAAGCCGTCCAGGATGTGGCGCAGCAGGGTTTTGTCGAGCCGCAGCCGGTCCCTGATTTCGTCCAGGGTGATGGTCATTTTCAGCGCATGCTCCCGATGGATTTGCTGGGCGGTTTCCAGCACCAGGGCCTGTAAGGCTTGCAGGCGCGGCTGCGAAAACAGACCGACGCTTTCGATTTCCACCAACTCGCCGGCGGCGAGCGCCCGTCCGATCCGCGGCCGCAGCAAAGTCGACGGAAAGCCGCTGATGCGGGTCATTTCCTCGCGTCCGACCGGGCGGTCGCCGTGACGGGCAAAGAACCGGCGCAACGCCGCCGCCGGGTCTCCCACCCGCAGCGCTTCCAGGTAAGGGATCACCCCGGCGGCCTTGACCGCCCGGTATTTGTCGCGTGGGGTTTCGAGCACGGTGCCGCCGGCAATCACGGTGCGGTGATTGAGCGGGCTGATCAGGAAGGCGTCGCCCGGGCGGGCGGTGAGCCGCTGCCGCAAGCGCAGTTGGACCAGGCCCGTTTGCCCCGGTTCCAGGCGGTTACCGGACATCACCACCAGCAGGGCGCTGATCACCGCCGTGCCCAGGTGGACCCGCACCCGCTGACGATCTAGGATGGCCGTTGGAGCGCCGGCCAGGACCTGGAGTTCGGTATTGAGCAGTCCGCTCGCCCGGAGCGTTTCCGGGCGGACCAGGGTCATGCCGCGTTTCACCTGGTGCAAACCGATTCCTGCCAGGTTGATGCCGACGCGCTGCCCCGCCACCGCCCGCCGGGTCCGTATCCCCAGGATTTCCAGGACCCGGGCCTTGGTTTCCAGTTGCGCGGGCTCCAGCATGAGATCATCGCCGGCTTCCAGCGTTCCCGAACCGATCGTGCCGGTGACCACCGTGCCGAAGCCCTTGACACTCCAGATCCGATCGATCCAGAGGCGAAAATCCGCCGTCGCCGACCGCTGCGAACCGAGGCGCGGGTTCAGTTCGGCCAGTTGCCGCCGGATCTCCTCCAGACCGCGGCCATTCGCCGCCGCCCAGGTGAGGACCGGCTGCCGTTCGAGGAAGGTGCCTCGCACCGCGTCCTCAATTTCCAATTGCGCCAGTTCCAGGGTTTCGGCGTCCACCAGATCGGCCCGGGTCACCACCGTGAAGCCGAAGCGAACCTTGAGCAGTTGAAGAATTTGCAGATGATCGAGGGTCTGGGGCCTGACGCCGTCATCGGCGGCCACCACCAGAATCGCCGCATCCACGCCCTGGAAGCCGCGAACGGCATTCTTGAGAAACCGGGGATGGCCGGGAACATCGATGAGAATGGCCGTCCGGTCGCCGCCGCAACCGATGGGAACGATCCCGAACTCCTCGGTTGAACGCTGATCACGCCGGATCGCCGGGCAGCCTTCGGCCGCGGCGGCCAACCCCCGCGCCAGGGTGGTCTTGCCGTGGCCGGCATGCCCGGCGAGGGCCCAAGTGACGTGGCTCGGTTCGAATCCTTCGTCCATCGGCTGCACTGCTTTCCCCTGGGTCCCCGGTGGGGCCGGAATCCGGACCCGGCTTCCCGGACGCGCCAAAATGCCGCAGGGGGCCGGCGGTTGCGGCCGGCTCCGATGCGCACCCTGGTCCGAAAAAAACTGGTGAGGGCAGGGGGAATCGAACCTCCCCCCGGTTGGTAAGACCGGGCCAACGGGTTTGAAGCCCGCGTGGCGCCCAGCGCCTCTGCCCTCAGCGAATGCCTGCCGGTCGCGGGACCTTGATCATCGTTGGGGCCATGGCAAACAAGCTCTACCACGGAGGCACGGCGCTGCCCCAGACCGCAACCAAACACGGAGGCACGGAGGCCACGGAGAAAGGCCAAGGTTTTTCTCCGTGTTCTCCGTGTTCTCCGTGTTCTCCGTGTCTCTGTGGTGAAAGTCTTTGGCGGTGGCCGAAACGATGATCATCGCCCACCGCAGCCGGATAGATCCACCTGGCGGCAGGCGAGCTGGTCTTATGGGTGGGACGAGCTGAACGATCTCCGAATGAAAATCAGGGATTGCCGGGGTTCATGCCGGAGCGTCCTTCGACCCGTCCCGATGTCCACCTGACACGGGTAGCACCGTGGCAGCGACCTCAGGTAAAGCCGAAAAACCATTCCAGTACCATGAAATACCCCTTCACGAGTGGGCGGTAAGGACCATTGGGTCGATGATAGCTTGCGGCCGACTCCATGTAAAATCGGTATTTTCTATGGATTCGAAGGCGTTCCGCTGTGCCTGATTGATGATCGAGATCGGTTCCCGATCGATGCGGGAGCGTATCATGGTTCTTTCCTATTTGCCCGCGCCGACCGGCTCCTCTAGACTGCAGACCATGCTCCAACAATCACAACGAGGTTCGGCATGCGACTGTTGATCGGCTTCACCTGAGTGCCCATCCCGCGACCTACCCGGGTTTGGTAGATTGGGCCGAGCTGCGGCTTCTTCCTGCCTTCGCCGCGGCGCCTGGACGCCGTCCTCATAAGCAGCGGTCCGATCGTTTGGTGCTGTCTTCATTCATCGGCTGTTGCGGCTCGGCCTGAACTTCACGGCCGGCCGCCTCGGCGGGGACCAGTCCGGTTCGCTTCGGAACAACCGAAAGTGGCATCAGACAGTCGTCCCCGCCGCCGATCCGCACAGGTGAGACTTGATCATGGCTGAACCTTTCGAACCGATCATCGTGGCTTTCTGTTGTCAATGGTGTTCCTACAACGCCGCCGATCTGGCCGGTGCCATGCGGCTGGAGTACCCGCCCAATGTCCACATCGTGCGCGTGCCCTGCACCGGCCGGGTCGATGCCCTGCATCTGCTCGGCACCCTGGAACGGGGCATCGACGGAGTCTTCATCTCCGGGTGTCTTCCCGGTGAGTGCCATTACGCCCGGGGCAATCTGCGGGCGATGAAACGGGTCCGCTATGTGCAGTCTCTGCTCGAACAAATCGGGGTCGAACCGGAACGGGTGGAAATGTTCCACAACGCGGCCTCCATGGGCCCTCAGTTCGCTCAGACTTGCCGTGATTTTACCGCCAGGATCAAGGGCCTCGGGCCCGGTCCGCGCCCGCTGGCCGAATCGCCCCAGCAGGTGCCGCCAAACACTTCCGGGTCCCGCCAACCCCGAACGGTTGAATCGAGTGACCTGCTCGGTGCCGGCCCGGCTAACCCGAGTCCGGAATGGGAGCACGCCGAATGCCAGATTCGGGCAACGGCGACGGCGGCGGGCGGCGGGTTTTCCGCAGATGTTCAGCCGAATGGTCATCACCCTCGGAACAGCTGAAAAATCTGCCTCACGCCAAGGCGCAAAGCCCGCGAGGAATTCCGGGGGATGAGCGACCATGGCTGGGTGGCGCCGCCGAGAGATGTGAACGATTACGCTTTTCCCGAGGATCAACAGGAACAGCGCGGGGTGTCGGAACCAGTTGCGGCCGCGCCGAGAAAGACGAGGACACCATGGGACAGGTCCATGCCCTGGCCGATTTTCGAGCCGCTCGGACGGCCCGGCGCGGCTTTCAAGAATGGCGCCGAACCCTTCACGGTGAGGTGTTGCTGAACGCCTGCACCGCTTGCACCGATCTCCCCGATTCGGCGCTGCTGCTGCTCGCCGAAGATCAAAGCGAGGGCCGGTTGCTGCTCCGTGATCTGATTATGCGAGTGAAGGGCTGGGGTTCCGGCTATCAGTTCGAAGGACTGCCGGTGGCGCTGCTGATGCATGCGCTCGATATCCATCATGCCCTGCTCGATGCGCTGCGGTTCGAACTGATGCGCCGACTGGGCTGGCTGGTACCGGTGCCGGTGCTGCGGCAGTCGCTGATCGATCTGGTCATCGAAAGCGAACGGTTGTGCCCCCGCGGTCTCCTGGCCGCGCCCCCGATGACCCCCGAACACCCACATTATCAAGAAGATCTGCGCGGCCGGGGCATCGATCGTCCAGCCCTGGCGCGCAAAGCCATTCCCGAAGCGCTCAAGGCCTTCCGCACCCAGTGTGAAGGTGCCGCCGCGGATGCGGACTCGGACTGCTGAGCGCCAACCGCTGGGATTCCAAACGCAATCCACCATTGTGGGAATCGCCTCGGTTGGAATTTCACGGAACCTTCCGTGGGTTCCGGCAGGCCGAGGAGGAACCACCGGGCCGGGACTTCCTCGGTGGGCGCGCACGTCCGCTTTCCGGGTCGCGCAGGCTCCGGTTTGCCGGTTCAGTTCGGCCGTCGCCTCATTTACAGACCCGGTCTCCCGGTTCCGCGTTGACGGCTCCGCCGGGGATGCACCTGCCTGGACCAGTTGATCGGTTGGAAGGGTCTTGAAGTTGACGATCGGTACTGAAATCACATAGGCTTGGATTTATCCGGATGGCTTCTTCGGAAGGTGGCCGCCTTGCTCCGGAAAGGGTGGTCGGGATCGTCAAATTTCGCAACTTATGCAAGCGCAAGGGACGAAATGGAGCTGGAAAGCGATTACAATTCGGCTCAACTGCTGAGCTTCAGCGCGATCAGGCAGGTCTGCGAGCGGATGAGCGGGGAAGAACTGGAGCGGTTGCGCCGGATGATTGAACCCTATCTGGATTATCGCCGTCAACTGGACCAATTCACCCGGCGCCACTTTGCCGCCTTCTGCCGGGATGCCTGCTTTCAGACCGGGCTCAGCGCCTGTTGCGGCTTCGAAAGCATCATCATCTTTTTCGCCGATCAGGCGATCAACTATCTTTGTTCCACGGCGGTCGAAATGGATCGGATCCTGGCCCTGCTGGAACGCACCAACCGCACCAACCATTGCGTTTTCTTGGGGCCGGAAGGGTGCCTCTGGCGGGTACCGCCGATCACCTGTGCCATGTATGTGTGCGCGGCGGCGAAAGAAAAGGTCTTTGGCGCTAATCCGGAAACAGCGGTCGGTTTCGATGAATTTCGTGAAGCGGAAAAGCCTTTCACCCGACCGACCCAGCCGGTGCTTTTTGACCAGTTGGAAAAAGTCTTCATGGCCCACGGCGTGGCCACCTCGAGCATGTGGTTCCACCGCAGCCCCGGGCTGATCCGGCTGAAGCGCCGGCACGGCCTGGCCTGAACCAGGCGAAGCACGGTCCGGTCGCTCGGGCGAGGATCAGATTTTCTTTGCCTGAACCAGTCGGGCGAAATGTTCGAAGGAGCGGTCGTAGGTGCGCTCGGCGTCTTTCGGGAAGCAACAGCCCGGAAGCTGCCGGCTGTTCAGGTGATATTTGAGGCATTCACAGCAGATGCCCTTGCGGGCGCAAGGATCGTAGCTGCAGTTGCAGTGCTCCAGATTGCGGTCCTTGTTGCATTCCATCACGGTCTCCCGAAATCGTTGCCCCCGCCCGGCCCGCCGGCCCGGCTTTGCGCTGCCGCTCACCGCTGACCCATGCGCGGGTTCCAGATCGGAAGGTGTGAAATCCCGGCCTTGCTCCCGGGCTCGGACCGGCACGCTGCCTCGTTGGTAGTGGCGCCGGCAGGCGCTGCCCGCGGCAACGCCCTTACGATCGCGGTCGCATTACCGGCGATGGATCTAGTGGGGACCTTCCAGCTTGGCCCGTTGGTCGCCCTTGGAAATGATCAGGCTGATCAAAAACAGCAGCACCACTTCCCAGACAATGACCCCGGTCCACTTGCCGAACAGCGTCCAAAACACACCACCCCCAACAATCGCCGGGACCCCGGCCAGAACCAGCATTCCTAGTCGCCATGCCCACTGCTGCATCGCACGTCCTCCTGCTCTTGGTCGAATCGATTGCTTCCTTACCTAGCACATGCGGCGGCAGCGTTCAATATGGAAGTCGTGAGTCGTGAGTCGTGAGTCGTGAACCGGCGTGGGCCGGCGTGGGCGCGCCCTGAAACGGTAACGCTTTCTCCCAACGGTTTGCATTGCACCCATTGCGTGGGCCAAGGTTGACAGGCGCGGAACGGATTTTTTATGCTGCGCTGCCGACGGTTGGGGTCGGCGTTGCAGCGGATGCGGATGCCGCCGTGCGCTCATTCCGTGCGGCTTGACGGCTTGACGGCTTGGCGTGAGAGTGTCCTGGCGTGATCGAGCCAGGGCCTGCTCGGGACCGACCTTGCACGGAAGGTTGCGACTGGACCAGGAACTGCTCCAGGTCGGCATGATTTCCACAACACACGAGGATGCGGCCGGAAATCGGCCGAGGAGGAGGCCAATCCATGACCATCAATCGGTATGCGGAGCGATTGGAGAGTGCGGACTGCGTTCTATTCTTGATCGATATTCAGAAGTCCATGCTGGATCTCTGTCCGGATCGGCAACGGGTGGTGAAAAACAGCGCCGCTCTCATCACCATCGCCGACCAGTTCGGTATTCCGATCCTGCTGTCCCAGCATAATGCCGCGAAGCTCGGCGGTTTTCTGCCGGAACTGGTGGAGCGGGCGGCGGCGCCGACGGTTTTGGACAAGCTCGAATTCAGCTGTTTCGAAAACCCGGCCATGGCCGACGCGGTGGCCAAAACCGGGCGGGAAACCCTACTTTTGGCGGGGATCGAAACCCACGTGTGCATCTTTCACACGGCGGCTCATGCCTTGCGTCTGGGATTCAAGGTCCAGGTGGCGGCGGACGCGGTCGCTTCGCGTAGTGAATTGAATTGGCGGGTGGGATTGGATCGACTCGATCGCGCCGGCGGCGTGATCAGTTCGACCGAAATGATCATCTTCGAACTGCTCCAGCGCGCCGGGTCCGATCAGTTTCGGGCCGCCCTGCCGCTGCTGAAGACGCTTTGAGCGCGGGGTCCAAAGCGTGAGCCACACCGCGGCGACCGCCGCGGTGCCCCGTGCCAAGCGGCATCCGCATGGGGGGCCGGCTCGGGACAAGCACCCCCGGGGGCCCAGCTCGGTCCGCGCGCGGCCGCGGTGAAACCCGTCTGATCACGCTTCCGGCCCACCGGCTTAGATCGCGGCCCGATTTTTCGAGCGGGCCGGACCGTCCGCTCAGGCGTACAATCCCTTGATGTTCCGGTGCAGTTCCAGGGTCTTTTCCCTGCGCACTCGGTCGCGATCTCGGGCGATTTCGTCCAGTTCCCGCTGCAGCGGCGTGAGGCTCGGATCATCGTGCGCCAGTCCCTGCCGATGGGCGTCGATCATCGCCCGGTAGATCGCGATCATGCGGCTGATCAGGGCCACCGAGTATTCGCGCCCCTGGACCTTGATCGTGGCCAGACCGAGGTCCATGTAATCCCACAGTTCCTTACCGTTGATGGCAAAGGCCACGTTGGGGCGGCGTCGGATCCGCTCATTGATCGTTCCGATGGCCTGTTCCGTGTGGCCTCGGCGGCTCAGCACCCGGCGCCGTTGCTCATCGGTCAACATGCACAAGCGGAAGCAACTGCCGCTGCGATCGGGCCAGCCTTCATATTCGATGATCTCGTTGCCGTCTTCATCATGATAGACGTGGCGGATGTAACTGTCGCTGATCAGTTCGTGGAACGCGCAGTTGCCCACCCCGCCGACGCAGCGGTTGCCGTGGATCAGGATTTCCGTGGCCAGCCCCAGTTGATCGGCTTCGCTTTTGAAGCGGCGGAGCTTGTCGACGCTGTCGATTTCGGTGCTGGCGACGATCTGAGTGGCGCCGTAGCCCTGGTATTCGGCCATCTGAGCGCGAGTCTGGATATTACACCCGACACTGGCGTGGATCACCAGTTGCGGGAAATTGTCACGCACCATCTGGATGAGGGCCGGGGTCTTGACGATCACGCCCTCGGCCCCCCAGGCCGCGTACTTGGCGATTTTTTGCAGCACCAGCATGCGCTTGTCGTCGGGAACATCGGCGTTGATCGCCACCCGCACCTTACCGCCGTAGGGTCCGGCGCTCTCAATGGCTTCCCGGATTTGGGAATCTTCCATTTCCCACGCGCACTTGCGCCGGCTGAATCCCTTGCAACCCACGTATACCGCGTCGGCCCCGTGCTTGAACACGCCTTCCACCATGGCGAGGCTTCCACCGGGTGCTAACAGTTCGTTCATGTCGACCTCCTTGCTGAGTCCGAGCAGCATGTCAAGATTCCACAGGGGAAGAGGAATTTTAGGCTAACGGTACTCCAAATCACTTGTGATGAAAAGAGTAATCTCCGTCTTGAGCGGGTTAGGCGCTGGGCAATAAATAGTCGTTCAGGATTTCCAGCCTGACATTACCCCGTCATTCCCGCTAACAACATGCGGGAATGACGATCCGGGAGCGCGGGCATCTTGCCCGCTTTTGATAATGCAACATCTGATCCTAAACCAGTATAGCTCCCCTTGGTCGCAATCCGTCCTACGGTGGGAAGATGCCGTCCCTGCCTCGTAACTGGTCCGCTTTGATATCGAATATCCGAGTTGTGGCTGGGGTGGTTGACAGAGCCGAGGCATCCGAATAGGATGCGGCCTGCACTTTTGAAAACCATCTGGGAGGTATTGCCGTGGGTTTGACTGTGGCTATGGGCGGCAAGGGCGGCACCGGGAAAACCACCGTGGCTGGGCTGTTGATCCGCTACCTGATTGATCATGGGATGAAGCCGGTATTGGCGGTGGACGCCGATTCCAATTCCAACTTGAACGAAGTGCTCGGGGTGGCCCTCAACGAAACCCTCGGGGACGCGCGCGAACAGATGAAGACCGATGTCCCGGTGGGCATGACCAAGGACATCTACATGGAACTGAAGGTGGAGCAGTCCCTGGTGGAAGGCGACGGGTTCGATCTCATCGCCATGGGCCGGCCCGAGGGCGCCGGCTGCTACTGCGCCGCCAACAACCTTTTGAGCGGCTTGCTGGATCGTCTGATCGAAAGCTACGACTACCTGGTCGTGGATAACGAAGCCGGGATGGAACATTTTAGCCGTCTCACCCAAAAGGACATCGATCTCCTGCTGCTGGTTTCCGACCCCAGTCGGAGGGGACTCACCGCCGCCTGTCGGATCGTTGAACTGGTGGCTTCGCTGCCGATCCGGATCGGCGGGAAGATGCTGGTGGTGAACCAGGTCCGAGTCACGCCTGAAAGCTGGCCTGAAGATGTGATCAAGACCTTCAAGGAAGATGAAATCGCCATCTTTCCGGCCGATCCGGTGCTGGCCGAATACGACCGGACCGGCAAACCCACCGCCCTGCTGCCCGCCGATAGCGCGGTGGCGCAGGCGGCCATGGCGTTGTTCGATGCCTTGATCGCCAAATACCGTAAATGAGGCAGCAATCGCAACCAACGGGGGCGCAGTGCGTCTTCGGATCCGCCAAGGAGGAACAACAAAATGATCCCGATTCGCCGGGTACTGGCCAGTGTGACCGATAAATCCGGGTTGGCGGCGTTCGCGCGAGGTCTCCAACAACACGGAGCGAGCCTGCTCTCGACCGGGGGCACCGCGCGCCTGCTCCGGGAAAACGGCGTCGAAATCACCGAGGTTTCGGACTACACTGGGTTCCCGGAAATGCTCGACGGCCGGGTCAAGACCCTGCACCCGAAAATCCATGGCGGGATTCTGGGGGTGCGCGACAACCCGGAGCACGTCGCCACCATGAAAGCCCACCATATCGATCCCATCGACATGGTGGTGGTGAATCTCTACGCCTTTCGGGAAACCATCGCCAAACCCGGCTGCACCCTGGAAGAAGCGATTGAAAATATCGACATTGGCGGCCCCACCCTGATCCGGGCGGCAGCCAAGAATTCCCGCCATGTGGCGGTGGTGACCGATCCCGCTGATTACGATTGGATTTTGCGTGAATTGGCCGCCAACCGGGGGGCCATGTCCCGGGCTTCCTGCCTGAAGCTGGCGGCCAAGGCGTTCTGCCTCACTCACGCCTACGACGGCGCCATCTGTGATTATCTCAAGAAGGTGGCGGCCGGGCAATAGCGCCATG
>MNZR01000262.1:0-2713 GCA_001873705.1 Syntrophobacteraceae bacterium CG2_30_61_12 | reverse complement strand
GCGGTGGCGGCAGGGCGATCCTGCCACGCTCCGGGCCCGAAGCCACAACCGGCCGGCGCTGCTCGGTTCCGGTTGGCGCCGGTTGCGGCCGCCGAGTTCCGACCGAACTGACCCGGTGACTCTACCCTAGCTCGATTCGGAGTAAATTGAAGGCATGAAAGTACTGGTAGTGGGAAGCGGTGGCCGCGATCATGCCATCGCCTGGAGCTTTGCCCGCAGCGACCGCGTCGACCAGGTCTACGTGGCCCACGGCAACGCCGGGATCGGACTCACCGCGACCTGCGTCAATGCCAGGACCATCGAGGAGATCGCCGCGTTCGCGGCGGCGGAAAAGATCGATCTCACCTTCGTCGGTCCGGAAAAACCGCTGTCCGCGGGGATTGTCGATCTGTTCGAACGGCGCGGTCTGGCCATTGTCGGACCGAATCTGGCGGCCAGTCGGCTGGAATCGAGCAAATGCGATACCAAGCTGCTGCTCCGGGAACTCGGAGTGCCGGTGCCGGAATTCGAGGTGTTTTCGGACCCTGATCGGGCTCGGGATTATGTGCGCTCGGTCGGCTATCCGGTCGTGGTCAAGGCCGATGGACTGGCGGCCGGCAAGGGTTCGCTGGTTTGCGACGAGGTCAAGGACGCGGCCACCGCCATTCAGGAAATCATGGAAGCTCGGGTGTTCGGAGACGCCGGCCGCCGGGTGGACATCGAAAAGCGGCTGTATGGCCGGGAGCTGTCTTTTTTCTGCTTCACCGACGGTCACTCGATTGTACCCATGGTGGCGGCTCAGGACTACAAGCGCGAACTGGATCAGGACCAGGGCAAGAACACCGGCGGCATGGGGTCCTATTCGCCGCATCCCTGGCTGACCGACCAACTGGTGGAAATCATCATGCGTCGGGTCGCGCAACCGGTCATCAACGGTTTGCGCGAACGCCACGGCATTGTCTACCGCGGCATCCTCTACCTGGGACTGATGCTGGTGGACGAGGCCGATGGCATGGTTCCCTACGTGCTCGAAATCAATATCCGCCTCGGAGACCCGGAAGCGCAGGTGATCCTGCCGCGGCTCAAGACCGATCTGGTGGACATCTGCGAAGCCATTCTGAGCGGCCGACTGGAGGATTTCCACCTGGACTGGGAACCCGATTACCGACTCTGCCTGATCGCCGTGAGCGGCCGGACCAAGAGCAAAAAGGGCTGGTACAAAGGCTATCCGGCTCGCTACAAGATCAAGGTGCCGATCGTCGGCCTGGATGACGTGGATCCCGAATGCCTGGTGTTTCATTCCGGCACCGACTGGGACCCTGACGGAGCGCTCATCACCACCGGCGGCCGGGTGTTCGGCATCGTGGCCCGGGGTGCCACGTTGCAGGCGGCGCGGGAACAGGCCTATACCGAGATGGCCAAGGTTTCCTTTGAAGGGATGCGCACCCGCGGCGATATCGGTCGCGACTGAACCCGGGTTGGAAAATGCCCATACCAGGCCGAAAGGCAACACCCATGCTGGAACCCGATCATCGACCCCTGGTGGGAATCGTGCTGGGCAGCGACTCGGACATTCCGGTCATGGAAGCTGCCGGCGAGGTCCTCCGGCAATTCGGGGTGAGGTATGAAATGCGGATCCTGTCCGCTCATCGCAGCCCCGAACCGACCGCCGACTACGCCCGGAGCGCCGCGGATCGAGGGCTCCGAGTGCTGATCGCCGGCGCCGGTTGGGCTGCTCATCTGGCCGGAGCACTGGCCGCTCAGAGCATCCTTCCGGTGATCGGCGTGCCGATCGATTCCTCGCCGCTCAACGGTATCGATGCGCTGCTGGCCACGGTGCAGATGCCTCCGGGAATCCCGGTGGCCTGTATGGCACTCGGTAAAGGCGGGGCCAAGAACGCCGCTTTTTTCGCCGTCGCCATCCTCGCCCTGGAATTCCCGCAACTCGCCCAACAACTGGTGCGGTATCGGCAGGACCTGGCGCGGCAGGTGCTGGAAAAAGACGCACGGCTGGAGCAGCCGTAAAACCCCGGCGGGAACTCTGCCGCCGCCGGGTGGGGATATCCGAGCCAGTGAATTTTTGGGAAATCGCGCCGGGAGATGACCTGGACCGGGAGCTTACCCCCGCGGTTCGGACTCTGCTGCGCGGAGGCATCATCGTTTATCCAACGGAAACCCTGTATGGTCTGGGGGCATTCCCCTTTTCCCGGATTGCGGTAGACCAGGTCCATGCCTTAAAACAACGAGAGCGGGGCAAGCCGCTGCCGCTGATCGCCGACCGTCCGGAGGCGGTGCGGAAAATCACCCGCGCCTGGCCGGAAGCGGCCGAGCGACTGGCGGCGGCGTTTTGGCCCGGGCCCCTCAGCCTGATCCTGGACGCCGCGGAGGAATTGCCGGCGGCGATCACGGCCGGTACCGGGCAGATCGCCGTGCGGGTTTCGTCGCATCCGATCGCCCGCGATCTTGCGGCGCGCCTTGGGGGACTCATTGTCTCCACCAGTGCCAATCTGAGTGGCGAGGCCCCATGCCGCGACCCAAAGCGACTGACGCCGGCGCTGCTGGCCGGAATCGACGGCCTGGTGGATGGCGGCATCCTCCCCGAACGACCGCCCTCGACCCTGGTCAGAATTGATCCAGGGACGGGTACCGGGCGCATCACCGTGGTGCGGCCGGGCGCGGTGACGATTACCGCCATCGAGCGGGTGTTGGGGCCGATGGCGCGGTCGTAAATGTT
>MNZR01000023.1:7345-9574 GCA_001873705.1 Syntrophobacteraceae bacterium CG2_30_61_12 | reverse complement strand
TGCGCCCGCAGGGCGTGTGCACCACTTCCGGATGGAACTGGACCGCCAGCAGGCGGCGCTCGGGATCGCCCATCGCCGCCACCGGCGAATTGCCGCTGTGAGCCATGATTTGAAAGCCCGGCGGGATTTTCACCAGGCGATCGCCGTGGCTCATCCAGACCTTGACCTCGCTCGCTTCGATGTCTTCAAACAGGGCCAGGGGCTGATCGATATCGATCTCAGCCGGGCCGTATTCCCGGTGCTCGGCCCGAACCACCGTTCCGCCCAGCTGATGCGCCATCAACTGCATGCCGTAGCAGATCCCCAGGATCGGGATGCCCAGCGCGAACAATTGCGGAGACGAGTGGGGAGCTCCGTTATCGTGAACGCTGGAAGGGCCGCCGGAGAGGATGATGCCCTTGGGGGCAAAGTCCCGGATCGCTTCGAGCGTCATGTTGAACGGATGGATTTCGCAATAGACCCGACTTTCCCTCACCCGGCGAGCGATCAGCTGGGTGTATTGGGAGCCGTAATCCAGAATCAGAACACGGTCCGTGTGCCGCGGATCCGGTGCCATGGGCTTTAATCCTTTCCGTCCGCCGGCGGTTTCATCGTCGGCCGCCTGCCGGTTTGCGGGCAGGCCTGGATACCGCGATCGAATGCCGGCACTCTATTTGAGGTCGACCCGGTAGTTGGGTGCTTCCTTGGTGATGATCACGTCGTGAACGTGACTTTCCTTCAACCCGGAGCTGGTGATTTTGACCATCCGCGGGTTGGTTCTCAGCTGTTCGAGGCCGGCGCAGCCCAGATAACCCATGCCGGCTTTGAGCCCGCCGATCAGCTGGTGGATGATGGCGGCCAGCGCTCCGCGATAGGGCACCATGCCTTCGATGCCTTCCGGCACCAGTTTGCCGCTGTCGGTAACGCCTTCCTGGAAGTAGCGGTCGCTGCTGCCTTCCTTCATCGCGCCGATCGAACCCATGCCCCGATAGACCTTGTAGCTTCGCCCCTGGTAAATGAAGCTATCGCCGGGGCTCTCTTCGGTGCCGGCCATCAGGCTCCCGATCATCACGCTGTGCGCTCCGCCGGCCAGGGCCTTGACCACATCGCCGCTGAACTTGATGCCGCCGTCGGCAATGATCGGGATGCCGTAACGCTTGGCTACCCGGTAGCAATTCATGATGGCGGTCATCTGCGGCACCCCGACTCCGGCCACCACCCGGGTGGTGCAGATGGACCCGGGGCCCACTCCCACCTTCACCGCATCGGCGCCGGCCTTGATCAGGCTCTCCACCCCGTCGGCCGTGGCCACGTTCCCGGCCAGCAGTTGCACATTGGGGAATTCGGCCTTGATCGCCCGCACCGTGTTCAAGACATTGCGCGAATGGCCATGAGCACTGTCCACCGCAACCACGTCGGCGCCGGCCTTGATCAGGGCGGCGGCGCGTTCGAGCACGTCGGCCCCGGCCCCGACCGCGGCCCCGACCCGCAGTCGCCCCAATTCGTCCTTGCTGGAATTGGGGTATTTGACGATCTTCATGATGTCCTTGATGGTGATGAGGCCCTTCAAGCGGCCGGCGTCATCCACCACCAGGAGTTTTTCGATTTTATTCTTCTGCAGGAGCTTCTTCGAATCTTCCAGGGAAATCCCCACCGGCGCGGTCACCAGATTCTTTTTCGTCATGACTTCCGAAACCTGCTGCTCGACGTTGCTTTCGAAGCGCAGATCACGATTGGTGATGATCCCCACCAGTTGCCCTTCTTTTACCACGGGCACGCCGGAAATCCGGTAGCGGGTCATGAGGTCCATCACGTCGGTGATCTTTTGTTCCGGATTGACGGTCACCGGATCAACGATCATGCCGCTTTCCGACTTCTTCACCTTGTCCACTTCCTGGGCCTGGCGGGTGATCGACATATTGCGGTGGATGATGCCGAGGCCGCCTTCCCGGGCCATGCTGATCGCCGTATCGGCTTCGGTTACCGAATCCATGGCCGCGCTGAGCAGCGGGATCCGCATCCGGATGGTGGGCGTCAGATAGGTATCCACCTCGACTTCGGCGGGAACCACTTCCGAATAACTGGGGACCAGCAGCACGTCGTCGAAGGTCAAGGCTTCCGGGATCTCGGGGCTGGCGGTTTCGTTCATGCGTTAACTCCATGCTGGCTGAAGGTTTTTTCCATGGCCGTACTGGCCTTTAGGGCAGGCCTTTAACCCGATTGCCAATCCAAGTCAAGGGACCAGGCACG
>MNZR01000023.1:6523-7330 GCA_001873705.1 Syntrophobacteraceae bacterium CG2_30_61_12 | reverse complement strand
GCCACTGTTCGATCCCGTCCAGCAGGAGGCCCTCCAGCAAACCGGCGTCTGCGGCCAGCAGTCGGGGCAGTTGCAGCAGGTCGAGTAAAACGCCCACAATCAGGGCGCCGCCCAAGATGATGTCTTCCCGACCGGGTTCGAGCCCCACCAGGGCGAGTCGCTGGGCCAGAGTTAGCCGGCTCAATCGCTTGACGGTGGCCGCGATCCAACCGCGCTCGAGCGCCTGGCCGTTGATCAACCGCGGTTGGTAGCGATGAAGCTCCAGAAACATGGCGGCCAGGGTGGTCACGGTGCCGGCGCTGCCGATGAGTTGGGGCGGGCGGCCGGGAGCGAACCGCCGAGCGACGGCGAGCGCCCTCGCCACGGCCGAGCGCAATTGCTCCTGACTGTAGCGGGCCGCCGCGGCAAGGGCCGCATTTTCGGCGGGCGCGACCGGGAAAAACCGTTCGGTCACGGTAGCGGCTCCCAAGAACACACTTTCCGTGAACACCGGGACCGTCGAGTCGGGGACGAGAACCGCCAGTTCCGTGGTGCCTCCGCCCAGATCGAAACAGAGTCGTGCCCGATCGACGGCCGGCAGCACACTGGCGATACCGGCGGCAGACAGGGCGGCTTCCTGATGTTCCGACAGAATGGCAACGCCGAGGCCGGTTTCGCCGTGGATGCGGCGGATGAAATCGGCCGCGTTGGCGGCCTTGCGAAACACCCCGGTGGCCCCGCACCGCACCTGCCGCACCTGATAAGCTTCGAGTCGGCGGGCGAAGGAAGCGAGCGCCTGGAGGCTGTGGGCCATGGGTTCCGGGTGGA
>MNZR01000023.1:0-6507 GCA_001873705.1 Syntrophobacteraceae bacterium CG2_30_61_12 | reverse complement strand
AAAGCCTTGGGCCAGCCGGGTGATCTGCCGCTCGCCGAGCAGCGGGCGCAGATGAGTCCCATGTTCCAGGCGCGCGATCAGCAGGCGCAGCGTATGCGAACCGAGGTCGATGGCGGCGAAATTATACTGGTTCGAGCAAAAAGCCTTCATTTCGTGTGGACTCTCTCCTGGGAGCGCGGGCATCCTGCCCGCCTTTGACCCTGAACGATCTTATCCCAAACCGGCAGGCCCCCGCTGGAGTCGGTGACCAAGGTCCGGTCTCCTTCACGCTGCGGTTGTGGCGGCAGGGTTTCCGAGGGCGGCCCGGCGGCAGCCGATAACCGGGTGCAATTCAATTCGTTAGGAGAAAGCATTACCGTTTCGGGGACGGTGATGCATTCGCGCTGAAGTTAATGCTTTGAGCCTGCTGCGTTGGTAGTGCGCCCGTAAGGGCGTTCAACGCCTACGGGCCTGCCGTGGACCGAGCTTTCGGGTGCGCTGTCAACGCCTGACGGCGCCACTACGAGCCCAAACACTTTGGATTGCCCCCCCCCCCGATAACCGCTCAGCTTGACAAGGTTCCTCTGCTGCCATTAAGATTTCTCAGGGTGTTCGGCCTCCGCTCGGCGGTCGACACCAGGCTGGATGATCGGATCGAAGCCTGATTCATGAATCGACTCAAAAGCATGGAGCGTGTTGGTCCCAGGCCGCCTCTGCAAATTCAGAGGTTTTCACAGCAACCTTCTGCCCCAGAAAGAGAGACGCCTATGCTGTTAGAAATCAATCCGCGGCATCCGGAACCAAGGAAAATCGAAAAGGTCGTCGATGTGCTCGCCAACGGAGGTATCATTGCCTATCCAACGGACACCTATTACGGCATAGGATGCGATCTGTTCAACAAACAATCCATCGAAAAAATCTACCAACTGAAAAGGCGTTCCACCCAGCAGCCGTTCAGCTTCATCTGCGGCGATCTCACCAATATCAGTGAGTACGCCCAGGTCACCAATTACGCTTACAAAACCATGAAGAGACTGCTTCCGGGGCCCTATACCTTCGTCCTGGAAGGTTCCCGGCTGGTGCCGAAAATCATGCTGACCAAACAGCGCACCGTCGGCATCCGCGTACCCGACCATGAAATCTGCCTGGCCATGGTGAACGCTCTGGGTCACCCGGTGATCAGCACCAGCGCCACCGACCCGGAAAACGGCCGAGCTCTGGAAAGCCCCCAGGAAATCCGCGAGGTCCTCGGTCATGCCCTGGACATGATCGTGGTGGGCGACCCGGTGAGCGCCAAACCCTCCAGTGTCATCTCCTTGATCAACGATTCTCCCGAGGTCATTCGGGAAGGGATCGGCGACGTTTCTGTGTTTCGTTCATGATCACCGAGGGGTGGGGCCCAGTCCCCACCCTGGTTTGATCCCCCGCATCGGTCGCCGAGCTAGACCGGTTTAGGCTGAGAGCTTTCGTTACCAACAGCGGGCAAGATGCCCGCGCTCCCAGGAAAGAACCCGCAAGAAATGAAGGACCTTGTCCGCAACGGGTAGTGTCACGGTGCCGGCGGGGTTTGCTAACGCAACGGCGGCAAGCGGTCGGTCAGGCCGGCTTCCACCCGCTCCAGCACTGACCGACCGAACAGCCACTCCGCCACGGACCTCGGTTTGTCCCGGGCGTAGATCAGCTCCGGCTCACCAACGATCTCACCCAGGCCGGCAGCGCGCTCGACCGCATCCTGGAAATTCCCCAGCGCATCGATCAGACCCAGTTGGAGCGCGTCCTGGCCGGTGAGGATGCGGCCATCGGCGATTTTTTCCACGTCTTCCAACGGGAGCCGGCGGCCGCCGGCGACATCCCGCACGAACTGCTGGTGCACCTGATCGATGGTCGCTTGCAGCAGGCGTTTTTCCGCATCGGTCATGTCACGGCCGGGATTCCCGCTGTCCTTGAAAGCCCCGCTCTTGATCGTGACCGTCTGATAGCCGATTTTTTGGAACAGCTCCTTGAGATTGGGGAAGTTCATGATCACGCCGATGCTGCCGGTAAGGGTGCCGGCGCTGGCCACGATCTGGCTGGTGGCCGCGGCGATGTAGTAGCCGCCCGAGGCGGCAACGCTGCCGAGCGACGCGATCACCGGTTTTTGCCCGGCGGTGCGTTTGATTTCGCGATAGATTTCCTGGGACGGGGCGACCCCGCCCCCAGGGGAATCGATCCGCAGGAGAATCGCGCGCACATTCGGGTCCTTACGAAAATCGATCAGATGCTCGATCACACTGCTCGAATCGATGATCAGGCCCTCGACCTTGATCACGGCAATCCGGTTCGGCTGCGGCCACAGGTCCAGTTCGGGAGCGATCAGGTAGATGAGACCGGCGCCCACTAGAACCAGGATCAGCAGCAGGGGCAGTCCGAGCAGCCAAAAGCCTTTGCGTGTCATGACGGTTCCCTCGATGAAAACAAAACACCCGGTATCGGCAAACAACCTGCGATCCGGGTGTTCAGTCAGATCAGTCGGATAGAATCTGAGTCAGCAATCAGGCATCGTCATTGGAAGCATTATTGCGCAGCGCTTCCAGCCCTTCCTTCAACAGTTCTCCCAGGTTGGAGGTGGCTGCCTTGGCCCCGTTGACATAGTCCTGATAATGTGTGCGCTCTTCCTGCTCTTCCACCTTTTTGATCGAGAGCCCGATTTTCCGGTCCTTGGGTGAAATATTGATCACCTTGGAGGTCACCTGATCCCCCACCTGGAACTGGCCCACCGGCGACTTGATCTTTTCCTTGCTGATCTCGGAAATATGGATCAAGCCTTCGATACCCTCCTCGATTTCCACAAACAGACCGAAATCGGTCACGTTGGTGATCGGGCCGGTAATGACGCTGCCCAGCGGGTAGCGTTCCGGCACGCTCTGCCACGGATCCGGCTCGAGCTGCTTGATGCCGAGCGAGAAGCGCTCGTTCTGCTTATCGATATGGAGCACGATCGCGCGCACTTCCTGACCCTTCTTGTAGACTTCCGAAGGATGCCGAATGCGCTTGGTCCAGGAGATGTCCGAGATGTGAACCAGACCGTCGATGCCCTCGTCGATCCCGATGAAGATACCGAAATCGGTGATGTTCTTGATCTTGCCCTCGATGGTCGTGCCGACCGGGTAGTTTTCCGCGATCACATCCCAGGGATTCGGTTCCAGTTGCTTGATGCCCAGCGAAATGCGCTTGCGATCCGGATCGATGCTCAAGATCACCGCTTCCACTTCGTCGCTGACGCTGAGGATCTTGGACGGATGGCGAATCTTCCGGGTCCAGGACATTTCCGACACGTGGATCAGCCCCTCGATGCCCTGTTCGATTTCCACAAAGGCACCGTAATCGGTCAGGCTGACCACCCGGCCCCGAACGTGGGTAGCGACCGGATACCGATCGGCGGCGTTGGTCCAGGGATCGGCTTTGAGCTGTTTGAGTCCGAGCGAAACCCGTTCGTTCTCGCGGTCGAAATGCAGGATCATCACCTTGATGCTGTCGCCGATCTGGCACATTTCCGAAGGATGCCCCACCCGACCCCAGCTCATGTCGGTGATGTGCAGCAGCCCGTCGATCCCGCCCAGATCCACAAAGACGCCGTAATCGGTGATGTTCTTCACGGTGCCGTCGATGATCTTGCCGTCTTCCAGGGTTTCCAGGGTCTTGCTCTTCTGCTGCTCGCGTTCCTGCTCGAGAATCGCCCGCCGGGACAGCACCACGTTGCGGCGTTTCTTGTTATACTTCAGGATCTTGAATTCGAAGCTGCGGCCGATCAAGGATTCCAGGTTGCGCACCGGCCTGAGATCCACCTGGGAACCGGGAACGAAAGCCTGAATGCCGATATCCACGGCCAGTCCACCCTTGACCTTGGACACCACCTTGCCTTCGATCACGCCTTCGTCGTTGTAGATCTTGCTGATGTCGTCCCAGACCTTGATCTTCTCGGCCTTTTCCTTGGACAGGACGACCTCGCCCTCGTCGTCGTCGTGCATTTCCAACAGCACGTCAACTTCGTCGCCCACGGCGGCCTGCACGATGCCCTGCTCATCCCTGAATTCCCGAATCGCGATTTGCCCTTCCGACTTGTAACCGATATCGACGATCACGAAGTCATCGGTGAGCTGGACGATGGTGCCCCGGACAACCTCTCCTTCTTGGATGTTGCCGAAACTCTCGTCGTAGAGTTTTTGAACTTCTTCCATATCGAGATCTTCGTCCTCGATCGTGGAAGCGTCTTGCGCAACCGTCTGCACCGCGGTATCCGCCGCATCGGCTGCCTGGTTTACTTCGCTTTGATTCGGATTGTCTTTGTCGATCATTGAGTTAGGTCCCCCCTTATCCAATTTTGGCGCACGCGCCAGACTCCAAGTTGGCGCAATCTAGCAAAAGGCAAGCGCAATGACAATGCTAATTTTCAGTTTTTTGAACGCCATGCCGGGAAGACTTTCGTTTATCATCAAGCAGTTCCAGCAAACGATTGACCACCTGCTCAATAGACAACCGCGAGGTATCCAGCAGGCAGGCATCGGCGGCCGGCTGCAAGGGGGCCACCTGGCGCTCGCGATCAGCGCGATCGCGGGCCGCGATCTGATCGGCGATCTGGTCCGGGTTGCAGTCGATGCCCTGGCTGCGCCACTGGTCCCGGCGACGTTCGGCGCGGGTAGCGAGATCGGCGGTCAAAAACACCTTGAGGTCGGCGTTGGGGAAGACCACGGTGGCCATATCCCGGCCTTCGGCAACGAGACCGCGGCCGGCGGCGAGTTGTCTCTGCCAGCCGGTGAGAAAGTTGCGGACCGCGGGCAGTTGCGAAAGCCGCGAAGCAGCGGTGGTAATGGCCGGGGCGCGCAGTTGATCGCCCAATACGCGGCCCCGCCAGGCGATTTTGAGCGCGGCATTTTCAACGGCAAAGGTGAGGGGCAGGGTGGGCAGAATCGATGCCAACCGGGCATTGTCCGGATCGCCACCGAAACTTTCATCGATCGCCCAGGCCACGGCTCGATACATGGCACCCGTATCCAGGTAGAGGCAATCCAGGGTTTCAGCCAGAAGCCGGCTGACCGTGCTCTTACCGGCTCCCGCCGGACCGTCGATGGCGATGATCATGGGGATGTTCCAGGTGGCGCCGGGACCGCTGCAGCTGACCGCGGTGTCAGTGGGCCAGACCTTCCAGGGTTTGTTCGAGGGCGCGGACGAACCGTTCATTTTCCTCGGGAAGTCCCGCATTGACGCGTATGTAGCGGTCCAATCCGTAGGCGTTCATGGCGCGGATGATCACGCCTTGGCGGAGCATGGCCTGATAGATTTGTTTCGAATCGCAGGGCACCCGAATGAGCATGAAGTTGGTCTGGGTCGGCGCCGTTGCCAGCCCCAGACGCCGGCACTGCTGCTCCAGGACCTGCAATCCGGCCCAAATGGTGGCCCGGGTTTGGGCGAGGAACGCTTCGTCGTCGATGGCGGCCAGGGCCGCAACCTGAGCCGGGATGCTGGTGTTGAAAGGCTGCCGCACCCGGTTGAGGTAGCCGGCAATTTCCGGCTGCATCGCGCCGTAGCCGATCCGCAGACCGGCCAGGCCGTAGACCTTGGAAAAGGTTCGGAGCACCACCATTCGGGGTTGGCCGCGATGGAGCAAATCAAATCCCCGGGCGATATCCGGGTCGCGGCTAAATTCGATATAGGCCTCGTCCACCACCACGATCACGTGCTCCGGCAACCGATCGAGGAACCGTTCGAGAGCCGATCGGGACAGAGCGGTTCCGGTGGGGTTATTGGGATTGGTGATGAACACCACCCGGGTGCGGGCATTGACCGCGGCCCCAATGGCGTCCAGATCGATGACAAAATCGCGCAGCGGCACCGCCACCGGGTGGCCTCCCGCCGCCTGGGCCGCCAGGCGATAAACCAGAAAAGCCGGGTCCGGCACCACCACTTCATCGCCGGGTTGGATGAAGGTGCGGATCACCATCTCGATGATTTCATCCGAACCGTTGCCCAGGACGATGCCCTCGAAAGGCAGCTGGAATTTTTCGGCGATTCGCCGGCGCAAGTAAAAACCGTTGTCATCCGGATAGCGGTGCAGGCCCCGCAGCACACCGCGCAGCGCGGCGATCGCCTTGGGCGAAGGGCCGAGAGGATTTTCGTTGCTGGCCAGCTTGATGGCGTTGCCGATGCCGTACTCGCGTTCGAGTTCTTCCATCGGCTTGCCCGGCGGATAAGGAACGATCGATGCAATGTGTTCGGGAACGAGTTTCTTGATCAAAATCGGGAAACTCCAGGGAAGCCCGGGGGCGAGTCCGGGTCTTGTTTGGGTCGGTTACAAGGTGCGGCTCTTATAATGAAGTCAAGGAGCAAATGCAATGGCTTTTTAGCCGCTGAACGCAACCGCCACGGCCGCTCGGACCAACCTTTACGGCCCGGTCCGCGACCGGATAAGCGCTGCTCCGTTACGACAACCGTTTTCCATTTGAGCTTCAGGGCCTTTCTCCATTATACTCGAACAGCTCCATCTTCGACCCC
>MNZR01000073.1 GCA_001873705.1 Syntrophobacteraceae bacterium CG2_30_61_12 | reverse complement strand
CCTGAATCGCGGGGCGGGGCGATGATCATCGCTTCGGCCACTTTATGGGAATGACTCACCACGGAGAGCACGGAGGTCACGGAGAAGGCTTCGAAAAGAAAGGGTTTTCTCAGTGTTCTCCGTGAACTCCGTGGTTAATCCTTATTCAAATTGGCCGCAACGATGATAAGGGCCCGCGGGGCGGCGAATAAACCCAGACCCCGTTGGACCGGCGACTCCCATTGGGGATGCGGATTTTGACCATGAATTGATCAAGACGCGCGACTGGTAAATCCTTAAAATTTGGTCGCTTGGGCCGTGCTGTTAGCCATTGCTTTCGATCGCCTGAGGCTCGGGCGACTCGACGGATTCGGCGACACTCAGCGCTCGCTTGAGCTCGGAATGTTGTTCGAACGCCATGGTCAGCAACGCCGGAACGGTTTTCAGAAGGATCGTGAGATCCAGCCAAAAAGATGCTTTCTTACCATATTCGATATCATAAAGGATCATCTGTCTGAAGGTTGTTTTGTTCTTGCCGTTGACTTGCCAGAGGCCGGTGATGCCCGGCATGATGTCGAAGCGCCGGTGATGCCAGCGGAGAAAGGCGGCTGCTTCGTAAGGCAGGCAGGGCCGTGGTCCGATCAGGCTCATTTCCCCCTTGATCACATTGATCAATTGCGGCAGTTCGTCGAGACAGGTTTTGCGCAGCAGGCGTGCTCCCGGAATGAGCCGCGGATCGGCGCCGGAATCGATTTTGATCATGGGCATGTCGCCCTCGATCAGGCAGGTCATATATTTTCGGTGCTCGGAATTATCGACGCCGAGATGCATGGTTCGAAATTTGTAAAGGCGAAAGATTCGGCCTCGATGTCCGACCCGTTCCTGACATAGCAGGATTGGACCAGGCGACACCGCTTTGATGAAAAGGGCGATGAGTGCCATCAGCGGAGCGGTAGGAACGATAAGCATCAGGGAAATGGCGAGGTCCATGCCGCGTTTCCACCATGCCGGGTTGACCCCGAACAGAAGTTCATGAACCAAACCGAGCGGTTGCCGGGAACCATCGTTGGTTTGAGCGGCCGCTCCAGCACCAGGATACCGGTCCGACTCCTCTCGGCTGGGCCGCCGCGTTCTGCCATGGTTGCCATTCTCGGGAGCGGTTTTTGGCGCGCCGTTGCTCCAACGCGAATCATCCGCCGGATAGCCGAGAATCCGGTACCTTGGGGATAAGCCGGAGGGAAAAGCCTTGGCAACGGCAAGGGCCAGTACCCGGGCATTGGTTGGTGGGGTTTCCGGCATGAGTACCGCTAGATGGCGTTCGTCGAACCAGCCGAGCGTGTCCATCTCTCGCGTCCGGCTGATCAAGAATTCACAAAATTCGCGTTCGGCTTGCTCCCGCCCGGATTCGTCGAACATTTCGTAGCTAAGAATTGAAAAACCGCATCCCCCGCGGTCGCAGCGCGCCCGTTCCCGCTCGATGGCCTTGAGGAATGTTGGAGCGACCTGGATTTCATCATGAAAAAGGAATTTCACCCCCGAAGTCATCGGCACGATCCCCGACCAGAATCTATTCAACCACATAGCGTTCCCTCCCTCGCAGCCAGTTTCTGGGACAAGCCGGTTTCCCAACTCAGTTTCACAGCTCGTGAGGTTCATCCGGTCTCGACAAGTTCGAACCTTGCCTTCGAGCTTTGTCCCCAAAAGAGAGCAAAACCAATGCCAGCCAATTCCCGACCCATTCGCGAGGGAGCAAATTCGGCGTTAAATTAAGCGTTGTATGATCAAGCAGTCAAGCAGTTTGTCAGGGTCGAGAAGAGGGTTTTTGGTTCCGCCCCAAGCCGGACGCCTGTTGCGACTACTACCCAATTGCGCACGGGAAGAGGGCTCGGCACGGCATTCCCTGTCCGGTGCGGTTATGTTATGGGTAGCTGGAAAGCAATTGAACCGGGCGAATCCGATGAACTGATTACGTTGTGATTACGTTACCGAATTACAATCCGGGGGCGGTACGATTGGATTCCTTTCCGGGTATTGCCCCCACTGCCGGGATTGCCGGTGCGCTTCGAGGCGGTGGCGGGTGCCGGCGAAAGTGAGGAGCAGCCATGATGGTTGAAGTCAAGGTGCCGGAAGTCGGCGAATCGGTGCGGGAAGCCCTGATTGCCCAGTGGTATGGAAAAGAAGGCGACTGGGTGGCGCAGGGAGCGGTCCTGTTTGTGATCGAAACGGACAAGGTGACCCTCGAGGTGGCGGCGGAAGCCAGTGGCGTGCTGCACATCCTGGTTCCGGAAGGTTCCAGTGTGGCGATCGGGACCGTGGTGGCGCGATTGGATGGCCAAGCCGGGGTAGCGCCGGGGGCGCAACCGCCGGCGCCGGAGACACCGACTGCGGCGCCGGAACCGCCGCTGCAATCGGCGGTCGTTGCTGTTCCAGGCGCCGCCCGCGCTCCGGTTCCACCGCTGCCCGATGATGCCGGCGGTGCGGAGGTCGTTCCACCCGCCGTTCCAGCGCCACCTGACAAGGCGCCGGCACCGGAAACCCTTGATCCGGCCTGGTTGTCTCCGGCGGTTCGCCGACTGGTGCGCGAGCGCGGCCTCGATCCGGCGAACATCGTGGGCACCGGTCCCGGCGGCCGACTCACCAAGGGCGATGTGGTGCTCTATTTGGAAAGCGCGGCCCCCGTTGCGGCGAAGCCGGGTACGGTCCCCACCGTGGCCGGGAAGGCTGGTGACCAAACCGCGGCGGCGGAAGCTGCGCCCGAACAAACGACCGCGGCCACGCCCGCAACCGCGCCGTCGCCGGCAGGGTCGGCGGCGGCGGAACCGGAGCAGATGCGCAAGCCCATGAGCCGCATTCGCCTGAAGATCGCCGAACATCTCCTGACCGCCCGCCGGAACACCGCCATGCTCACCACCTTCAACGAAATTGATATGAGCCGGGTGGCGGAACTTCGCCGTCGTTACAAGGATGCGTATCGGGATCGCCACGGGGTGGCGCTCGGCTTCATGTCCTTTTTCGTCAAGGCGACGGTGACCGCGCTGATCGAATTCCCGGCGGTGAATGCCTTCATCGACGGCACCGATATGGTTTACCACCGGCATGTGCACATGGGCATCGCCATCGGCGCCGACAAGGGTCTGGTGGTGCCGGTGATCCGCTATGCCGACCGCCTGGGATTCGCCGAAATCGAACGAGCGATCGGCGAGTTCGTGAACAAAATCAAGGAAAACCGTCTACAACTGAGCGATCTCGAAGGCGGCACCTTCACCATCAGCAACGGTGGCGTCTACGGTTCCCTGCTCAGTACCCCGATCCTGAACAGTCCCCAAAGCGGGATTCTGGGCATGCACAAGATCGAGGACCGGCCGGTGGTGGTGGACGGCGCCGTGGTCGTGAGGCCGATGATGTATGTGGCCCTGAGCTACGATCACCGCGTTATCGACGGCCGGGAAGCGGTGAGTTTCCTGAAACGGATCAAGGAATGCATCGAACATCCGGAGCGGATCATGCTGGAGGTTTGAGATGGGCGCTGCCAAGAACTACGATCTGGTGGTGGTCGGGGCGGGTCCGGGCGGTTACGTGGGTTGCGTCCGAGCGGCCCAACTGGGGATGAAGGTGGCCTGCGTGGAGCGCCATCCGCGCCTCGGCGGGGTGTGCCTGAACGTCGGCTGTATTCCCAGCAAGGCCCTGCTGGATGCCAGTGAATTCTACCATCTGGCGAACCGGCGGCTGGCCGACTATGGGGTGATCGCCGGCGACGTCCGCCTGGATCTCGCCCGCATGATGGCGCGTAAAGACCAGGTGGTGGCCGAATTGACCGACAATGTGCGGAAGCTTCTCGAAAGCCATCAGGTGGAAATCGTGCACGGCAAGGCGCGACTGGTGGACGCCCGGACCGTCGAGGTCGTGGAGGGGGGCGGAGATGGCGCGGCGAAGTCGCTGGTGCTGGAAGCCGGCGCCATCCTGCTGGCGACCGGCAGCGAACCGGTAGCGATCCCGACTGTTCCCGAAGACGGGGTCGCCATCGTGGGCTCCACGGAAGCCTTGAATTTCGATCGGGTCCCGGAGCATCTGGTGGTAGTGGGAGGCGGCTACATCGGCCTCGAGCTGGGATCGGTCTGGCGCCGCCTGGGCGCCCGCGTCACGGTGGTGGAAATGCTGCCGCAAATCGCCGGGCCACTCGACGGTCAGGTGCGGCGCGCGTTGCAGCGCCTGCTCACCCGCCAGGGGTTGGAATTCCTGCTCGACACCCGGGTGGAAAGCGCGGTTGCGGTCGACGGGCGGATCCGGGTTCAAATCCGACGCCAAGACCAGGCCGGGCAACTCGATTGCGATCGGGTGCTGGTGGCGGTGGGGCGGCGGCCGCTCACCCGCGGGCTCGGTCTGGAAGATCTGGGAGTGAAGCTGGACCCGAAGACCGGGCAGGTGCGGGTGGATGCCCGGTACCGAACCAGTGTTCCGTCCATTTACGCGGTCGGCGATCTGGTGGCCGGTCCGATGCTGGCTCACAAGGCTTCGGCGGAAGCGGTGACGGCAGTGGAAGGGATCGCCGGTCTGGCCGGCTCGGTCAACTACGATGCCATACCGGCGGTGATCTATACGGCCCCGGAAGTGGCCACGGTCGGGCTCAGCGAAGACCAGGTGAAAGAGCGGGGCATCGCCCACTGTATCGGCACCTATCCCTTCAGTGGTACCGGTCGGGCCCGCTGCATGGGAGAAACCGACGGCTTTGTGAAGGTGATCGCCCAGGCCCGGACCGATCGCCTGCTGGGGGTGCACATCATCGGTCCAAGAGCGTCGGATATGATCGGCGAATGCGTGCTGGCCATGGAATTTGGGGCCTCATCGGAAGATCTCGCCCGCACCGCGCATGGCCATCCCACCTTTGCCGAAGCGCTCCAGGAAGCGGCCCTGAACGTGCGCAAGTGTTCCATCTACGCGTCCTGAACCGGGATTGACCAGGGTTCCGGTGGGGGTGCGGTTGGCCTCGGCGGAGGCGGGAACCACGCGCTCCGGCCGTTCACCGAGGCTTTGGTGGCGGCGGGAATTCGGCCGCCAGGATCAATTCCCCGTTCCACTGGGCCGAGTCGGCGGCGTTTTGGTCTAGGGCTTCGGCTCTCACCACCCGCTGTTGCCAGGCCCAGCCGGCGAAACCATCGATCAGCATCGGCAGGGCCCGGTGATCGGTTGGGGCCGGAGCGGGGAGGGTCAACCAGGGTCCAACCCGGCGTTCGCTTTGGGCTTCCACGGTGCCCACCGTAAGGGGTTCGGCGAACCCTTCAAGGCGTACTTGAGTCGGCCAGACCCGCAGCACCCAGCGGATCTCGCCCTGGTCGCGCTGCATCCGCAACAGCTCCGGACGGCCGTCATGAAGACGCGGCAGCACCGGGAGCGGTCCCGCCTGTCCGCTGGGGGCGAGCAGCATCATCAGGGACCTGGCATCCGGGCCAGGCGCCGGGGTCCAGCCCCGGGCCGCGAATCGCCGCTCAAGCTCGGTCAGGCTTCCCGCCCACTGGAACAGGATGGGCTGCCGCCGTTCGCCGCCGAGATCGGTGCGCCGGCCGGGAAGCGTCTGCCAGCCGCCGTCGCTCCAGGCGTCGGCGGTCATGGTCTGAGTCTGCTGGTGGCGTGCCGGACCCGCCGGGTCCGGGGACGGAGCAAAGATACCGTGCACCATTGCGGTCAGCAGCCAGCCCGCCACCATGGCCATCGCCAGGCGCCGCCTGGGAATGGTTTCCGGCGCCGTCAGCAAGAAGGCGAGGCCGCCGAGACTGGTCAGCAGCCAGCCGATGGCGAGCCCGCCGAGGACATCGCTGGGCCAATGGACGCCCAGATAAAGCCTGGACAAACCCATCAGCAGCGCGATCAACACGGCGCCGCCGAGAAACAACCAGCGCCAGGCATCTTCTTTACCGCGGGCCCAGAGCACTCCAAAAAAGCCCAACAAGGCTGCACTCATCAGCGCATGGCCACTGGGAAATCCGTAGTTCGCCGGCCCCTGGTAAAGATCCAGCGGACGCGGTGAGTGCACGATCCATTTGAGCACTCGCACCGATCCGGCGGCGATCACACCGTGGGCGAGCCAGAACCCGGCGCTCCGGTAGCAGCGTTTGCCGAGCAGCACCAGGAGCACGGCCAGGACCAGCCCGGTGTAACTGAAATCGTCGCCCAGCCTGGAAACGGCGCCGAACAGGCGATCGCCCCAGGGGGTCGCCAGCGCCTGCAACAGGTGGTGCAGACCGCGATCGAAGGCCGACGGCAGGCCGTGCAGGCGGATCGAATGGATCACGGCGGCGAGACTCACGGTGGCGGCGACGGCGACTCCAATCAGGCAGGAAAAGAGCAACCGCTCCCCCTTGCGTTCTCGGCCCTCGAGGATGAAAGCCAGGCGCCGCAGCAGCCATGCGCAACTCCAGAGGATCAGCACCAGCAGCAGAGCCAGCACGGTGATGCGAGTGCTCACCGCCTTGGACACCGTGAGCGAGGTCCCGAACACCACGCCCGGCAGCAGATAGGCGTAGGACCAGCCAAGGGCGGCCGGCAGATCAACGGCTGCAAAACGCACCGGGGCGAGGCCCAACATCCCCGCCACCAGCGGCGCTACCGGCCGAATCGGACCGATGAAGCGGCCCAGCAGGATGCTTTTCCCGCCATGCCGGTGGAAAAACGAGCGGCCGTCGGCAAGCATCCCGGGATGCCGGGAAAAGGGCCAGAGCGCGGTCAACCGATCCTTGAAGCGCCGTCCCAACCAGTAGCTCAGGCCATCGCCGCAGAGGGCGCCGAAGGTTGCCGCCAGGGCCGCCGGATGGAACCCGAGAGCGCCGTTGGCGATCACCACTCCGAGGCCGAACATGAGGAAGGCCCCGGGCATGACAATGCCGAAAAACGCCAGGGATTCCAGGAAGGAAATCAGAAAGACCAGGCCATAGGCGGCGGTTGGGTGCGCGGACACGGTGTTCAGAAAGTGCTGGGTGAGTTCGCCGAGAGTCGCTTCCATGACGCCGGGAAAGTCGCCTTGCTGGTGTTAAACGAATCGATGCCGCGGCGGACCGGGCGTGAGCAGCCGACCTTCCGGCAAACTCGTGAAGGCTCAAAAGTTTCATTTTCACGCGGAGACGCGGAGAACACGGAGGTTGATGTTAGGGATCTTCTCTGCGCTCTCCACGCCTCCGCGCGAATCCAAGTGGCAACTTCTCACGCTAACCAAGTATAAAACCGCCTTGGCTGAGCGCCCGCCTGGCCATGGCAAAACCAAGCGCTGCCGCCGGTCGTCGGGGGATCGAGCCGGCATGGCGCGATATGGCGAGGTTTTTGCCCCAGTTGGCGGCGGCACCTGGCACCCTGTATAGTAGCAGATGGGTGCGGGTTGGAGCAAAGAAATGGCTGGGGGATTGGGCGCCGTGCGCTGGGGCGCGGCGGTCCCGAGGGGTGGGG
>MNZR01000012.1:6169-7536 GCA_001873705.1 Syntrophobacteraceae bacterium CG2_30_61_12 | reverse complement strand
CGCTCCCGGGAAAGAGCGCACACGAAACGTAACTTTTTACCCTTAACCGGTTAAATCCGTGACCGTGCCAAGCCTATGGTGATCGTCGAACCCGTTCACGGACGGCTGTCTTCCGGGTGCAGCGCCCGGTGCACGGTTTTCAGCAGTTCCAGGCCACTGATCGGCTTGGTCACGTATTCCCGCACGCCAAGGCCGCGGGCCGCTTGGATCTTGGCCGTATCACCGTAGCCGGAACAGATGATGATCGGCAGATCGGGTCGCACACCGAGCATGAGCCGGGCCAGATCGAGACCGGTCAGGCGGGGCATGGTGAGGTCGGTGATCACCAGATCAAACCGGTCCAGCCGGCTTTGAAACGCTTCCCAGGCTTCGCGGCTGTCGTTGAAGACACTCACCTGATAACCGCTGTGAACCAGATGCGCTTCTCCCACCTCGGTAACAGCGGGTTCGTCGTCCACCAGCATGATCCGCCCGGTCCCGCGCCAACGATCCAGGTCCTCGGGTTGCGGGGTTGCGGTCGCGGCTGCTCCGGAGCATAAAGGCAACCAGATGCGAAACCGCGACCCCGCACCCGGTGCGCTTTCCACCTGAACGGTGCCGCCGTGACTCTGCACGATCCCGTGGACCGTCGCCAGTCCCAGCCCGGTGCCTTCGCCCTTGTTCTTGGTGGTGAAATAGGGATCGAAGATCCGTTTCATGGTGGCCTCATCCATGCCGCAGCCGCTGTCGCGCACGCTGATGCAGGCGCAGGGGCCTGGGCCCGGAACCGGGGAAACGAAGGGGTCCGACTGGGCCGCCGTGGTTTCAGTCATGGCCACCTCGAGCACCCCGCCGCGGTCGCGCATGGCGTGGTAGGCATTGGTGCACAGATTCATGATCACCTGATGGATCTGGGTCGGATCGGCCAGCACCGGTCCGCACCGGGGATCGATGCTGGACTGGATGGCAATGGTCGAAGGCAGGGTGCTGCGCAGCAGCTTCAGACTTTCCTTGATGATCGGTTGCACCAGCACGGGCTTCTTCCGTACTTCAACCTGGCGACTGATGGTGAGGATCTGCTTCACCAGATCGGCGGCCCGCTCGCCGGCCTGGAGGATTTTCTCAATATTTCGACGACTGCGGGATTCCTTTTCGAGTTGCATCAGGGCCAGTTCGCTGTAACCCAGGATGGCGTTCAGAATGTTGTTAAAATCGTGGGCGATGCCGCCGGCCAGGGTACCGATGGCCTCCATCTTCTGGGCCTGACGCAGGCGGTTTTCCAGTTCTCGCTCCCGCGATACATCACGCTGCACCGAAACGAAGCTCATCACCCGGCCGCCTGCATCGCGTACCGGCGTCAGCGTGACATCGGTGGTATAGCGGGTGCC
>MNZR01000012.1:0-6155 GCA_001873705.1 Syntrophobacteraceae bacterium CG2_30_61_12 | reverse complement strand
TGTAGAGGAATCCCCGCCAGGTTTGCCGCGCTTCGAGCGCCCGCTGCATTTCAGGGTAGCCGGATTCCGGGTGCTCCCGATCCTCGACCAGAGCGAGGGCCTGGCCCACGGCTTCGGTGCTCCGGTAGCCGCTGGTCTGTTCAAATGCCGGATTGACGTGGACGATGATCCCCCTGGGATCGATCACCACAATGTTTTCGGCGGCCTGGTCCGCGGCGGTCGCCAGCAATTGGATGCGCTCTTCCGCTCGCTGCCGCTCGGTGACATCCCGGAGGATCCCGACGACCGACCAGCAGCCCTGGATCTCCACCCAGGCAACCGAGAGTTCCGCCGGGAATGCGGCGCCGTCTTTGCGAACCGCCGTCGTGGTGAGGATCCGACCGGAGGGGGCGCGGTCAGTATCGAGGCCGCCGGCGAAGAGCGCTCGAGCCGACGCCGATTCACTTCCCGGAGCGAGCAGCGTATGCATCGCGCGACCGATCGCTTCCGCTACGGTCCACCCAAAGATCTGTTCCGCGGCCCGGTTCCAGTAACTGATCCGACCCTCGGCATCGACCATGAAGATGGCGTCTTGAGCGGAGCCGGTGATGGTTCGAAACATCTCCACGCTGTGTTGGAGCGCTTCACTCATGCGTACGGCGCGCAGCGTTTCACAACTGAAGGAAGCGAGGATACTGCCGAGTTCCCGGTCCTGCTCGACGAACGGCGGATCGGTGCGATTGTGCAGAGATAAAGCCGCAAGCACCTCCCCGTTTTCGTCGGTCAGGGGAAACACCAGCAGCGACCCGTTCCGATACCCGGTCCAACCGCTCGATCCGAGCTCGGCTTGCTCCGCCAGGTCCTGGATCAGCACCGGACACCGCGCGCTCAGAGCGCGTTGGAACACGCACGCCGGCTTCAGCGGAAAGGGCAGAGAAGCGGGAGCGCGGTCGTTGTCCAGGGTATCCACCAGTTCCAGTCCGGTTTCCCGGACCAGGTACAGGCTGCCCCCCGCCGCCCGCATGTTGCGGGCGAATTCGCGCAGCAACTGGGCACCGAAGGTGCGGACATCCCGGCAGATGGAAAGTTTTTGGGTCGATTCGACGATCAGCCGCAGCCGCTGGTTGATCCGGCTGAGCTGCCGATTGGCCTGCTCCAGTTGTTCGGTCCTGGCCCTGACGAGCTGCTCCAGTTGAGTTTGATAGGCCTGGTTTTCCCGCACCAGGCGGGCTCGATCCAGGGCCCCTTCGATGGTGTGGCGGAGGATGGAAAGGTCTTCCAGGGGCTTCAGCAGGTAATCATCGGCCCCCAGATGCAGCGCTTCAACGGCATCGGCAATGACCCCCGTGCCGGAAACGACGATCACCGGGGTTGCCGGAACTCGCGACTTGACCTGATGCAGCACCTCGATCCCATCGACCAGGGGCATCCTGAGATCCACCAGCACCAGGTCCGGATGTTCGCGAAAGAAGAGATCCAGTCCGAGGCGACCGTTTTCCGCTTCGATCACCTGATAATCGAGGTCTTCCAGGTAGTCCCTGAAGCTTTGCCGAACCAGGGTTTCGTCATCGATCACCAGGATTTTGGGGCGCTCGCGACCGGCGCTGGGCGTGGGTCGCGAACGATCAGTAGGATTCATCGTCGCCTCCCCGGTTGAGTTCCTTCCGCATCGCCTGGAGCATCAGTCTCAGGCCGGCCAGCGGTTTGTGCAGCACGTTGGCCGAGGTCATGCCGAAGGCCCTGAGTTCCCGCGGCAGCACGTAGTCGACCGAGCCCGTCAGGACCAGGAATCCGAGCCTGGGATGGAGCCGGTGGGCGGCCGCGATCAGCGCATTACCGTCCATTTTGGGCAGGCGCACATCGACCACCGCCAGATCGAAGGGTTGCGCGCTCAGCATGGCCAGGGCCTGTTCGGCGCTATCGGCGCCGCACACCTGAAACCCTTCGTCCTCCAGAAAATCGGTCAGACTGTCGCGCACCAGTGGTTCGTCGTCCACCACCAGCACCCTGGCTGGTCCACTCATGGGATCCCCCTGCCGGCTAATGGGAGTAATATGGAAAATACCGTGCCCTTACCGACGGTGGAATCCACCGTCATGCTGCCGCCGTGCTGCTGAGTCACGATGAAGTAGGAAATAGAGAGCCCGAGGCCGGTGCCGCTGCCGACTTCCCGGGTGGTGAAAAACGGCTCGAACACCCGTCGCCGCACTTCCTCGGGCATGCCGGGGCCGTTGTCCTCGATGTCCACCCGCACCCACGGCCCATCGCAGCGGGTGCGCAGCACGAAAGCGGGTTCGCGTTCGGACTGCTCCCGCGCCATCATGGCTTCCGCGCCGTTTTTCAACACGTTCAAAAACACCTGCTGGATCTTGCTCCGTTCGCACGGCACCGGCGGACAATCGGCGGCGTAATCCCGGACGATCCGAATGTGCCGGAAATCGTATTGCTTGCTCGGATCGTAGTCGCTCGCGGCCAGCGCCACGGTTTTCTCCAGCAGTTCGGCGAGATCGCAGGTGGACAGGGCGCCCGGGCTCTTGCGGCTGAAGCTCAGCATGTTTTCCACCAGTTCCGCCGCTCTCCGGCCCGATTCCAAGACGCCTCGCAGCATGCGCGGCACTCCGCGCCGTTCCAGATAGTCTTGGATCGCTTCCAGGCTGATCCCGGCTGCTTCGGCCGCCTGTCGATTGGCCGGAAGGTCTTCGGTGGTGCGCCGCAGCGCATTTTGGACATTTTGCAGAATGGCCGCCAAGGGGTTGTTCACTTCATGCGCCATGCCGGCCGCCAACCCGCCCACGGAAAGCATCTTTTCCGATTGGATCATGCGCTCTTCCATGCGCACCCGTTCGGTCACGTCGTCGAGGCGGATCACCGCGCCGGCCACCCCATTTTCCGCCAGGGGGTAGACGGTGATATCGGTGAGGCGCACGGGGCCGTCGGTTCCCTCAATGATCGTGCGGGCCTGCTGGATGGAACCGGAAGCGAGGGCCGCCCGCACCCGTTCCAATTCCGCATCGAGCTGCGGGAAAACCTCCGGCAGAGTGCGACCGCTGGCCTGCTCGACCGGGACTCCGGAACTCTCCGCCGCGCCCCGGTTCCAGGCCGTGACCCGGCCGTCGCGATCGACCGCCACCAGCACCGAGGGCATCGAATCGATGATACTGGTGAGCAGGCTGCGCAGCCGTTTGAGTTCTTCCAGGGCCTGGATGCGGTCGGTAATATCAAGCGCGGTGAAGGTCACGCCGAGCGAAAGATCGGTCGGGTCCAGCGGGGTGGAACTCAGCAGCACCTCGATTTCGGTCCCGTCTTTACGGCGCCACCGGGTTTCCACCGTACCGGTCCCGAATTGCTCGATCTGGCGATATTTTTCCCGCCCCACCCAGTCGTATTCGGCATCGCTCGGATAGAGCATCCGGGCGTTTCGACCCAACAGTTCATCCGCCTGGTACCCGAGCATCCGGCACAGGCGCTCGTTCACTTCCTCAAACACCCGGTTATATACCAGGCCGATCCCGGTGGGAGCAGCCCGGAAGATGCTGCGCAGATGCGCCTCGCTGCCGCGCAGGGCCCGTTCCGCCTGGCGACGCTGAGCCTGCTCCCGGTACTGGTCGGTAACGTCGCGAAACACCAGCACCACCCCGGTCACTTCCCGACCATCGCGGCGAATCGGCGCGGCGCTGTCGGCGATCTGCCGCTCCCGGCCGTCGCGGGCGATCAGTTTGGTGTGATTGGCGAGACCAACCACTACCCCTTCGCGCAACACCCGTTCGACCGGGTTTTCGGCCGCCGCCCCGGTTTCGGCGTTGACAATCCGAAACACTCGCGTCAGATCTTGCCCTTTGGCGTCGGCCGAATTCCAGCCAGTGAGTTTTTCGGCCACCGGGTTCATGCGCTCGATGCGCCCCGCGGCATCGGTCACAATCACCGCATCACCGATGGAATCCAGGGTGATGGCCAGATTGGTTTCACTCGCCTTGAGTTCCCGGTTGGCCTGCACCAGTTCCGCGGTCCTGACCGGAATGCAGCGCTTCAAAATCAGACTGATCGCGGCCAGAATGAGCAAGACGAACGCGGTGCCCAGGAACACGGGCGGCAGCCAGTCGGCCCGATCGCCGCCAAGCCAGACCGCCCCGACCGCAAACTGAGCCGGCCCGATCGGTGCCCACATTGACGCCCCGGCCTGCCGACCGCCCCCAACCGGAATCGATCGATACCGGCGGCGCGAAACCCCAACCTCAGTCCCGGATTCGGGAAGATTCATCGATCACCCCCGTAACCACGAGCCCACCGCAAAATCAGCCATCCTGTAAACAGGTCCGACATGGTTCCCGTTCGAGAAGTAGCGATTGCGATACCGATACCGATAACAATGTGTGGCTCTTATCTGACTTCAAAGTCAGCACTCGCCGTTCAGGCGGGCCGAAGGCCGGTGGCAGCACTGGATTCCGGCTGGAAGCCTGAATCAGGCCGAAGCGAACCCAGCCGGTCACGCCGGCGATCACAGGTCCTTCAGCAAATGGTTGGCGGCCGACACCTCCCGGAGTTTGCTGAAGGTTGCCAGCGCATCCGCAAGCTGGTCGAAGTCCCCGTTCAGGGCCGACAGCGCATGGCGAGGATCGCCGCCTTCCAGGGCATCGAGCACCAAGCTGATGGTCAAGCAAGCTGGATCGCGGGCCGGCTGAAAGCCCTGCTCCGCTCCCGCATCCGCTTGCCGCTCGAGTTTCGCGGCGATTCCGGCCCGGCTCAAATCCTCCAGGGTCCGGGCGGCAAGGGGGTGGGGAATGCTCATGGCGGCCGCCACCTCCGCTGCCGTCGTCGGTCCGGCCCCGGTGCTGAACCGTTTCACCAGCACCCGAGCCGCACCGAGGCTGATCAGTCGATGCGCCGCGGCGCTCGACCAGGTGTCGCTCGGAGCGGGACCCAGGGAATCGCGATACTGATGGGCATGAGCGATGGCCGCACCGATCAACACGATCAGCCAACTCAACTGGAGCCAGATCAGAAACAGAGGCAGAGCGGCGAAGCTGCCGTAGATGGCATTGTATTTGGCGACGCCGATCTGAAAGAAGATATGCATTTTTTGCACCAACTGATACCCGGTACCGGCCACCAAGCCGGCCACCAGAGCCGATCCGAACCGGACCCGGGTATTCGGCATGAACAGGTATAAGCCGGTCAGGAGGATCCAGATAAACCCGTAGGGCAGCAGTTTCAGAGCGAAGCTGATGGCCGGGCTGACCACCTTGAGCAAATCCAGTTGATTTACCACCAGGGTCACCTGGGTGGTGATGAGCACCGTGACCGCGCTGCTGGCCGCCACCAGAAACGGGCAGAGCAGAACCAGGGCCAGATAGTCGGTGATCTTGCGCGCCCAGGCGCGGCCCTGTTCCACCCCCCAGATTTCATTGAAAGCCCATTCGACGTTACTCAGTACCTGGATCATGGTCCAAAAAAGGACCACCACGCCGACTCCGGCGATCAACCCGCCTCTCGTTTCCTGGAGCAGACTGTGGGCGAACTCGATGATCCACTGGACCGCTTGCTCTTGACCTTCGACCCTTGCCAACAGTTGACGTTCCAGGGTCTGATCCAGGTCGAACCCCTTGGACAGGCCGAAAACGAGGGCCAACACCGGCACCACCGCGAGCAGGGAATAGAAGGCGAGGCCCGAAGCCCGCTGCCCAATGGCGCATCGACGAACGCTATCCAGCGTCCGGCTCGCCAGGCGCGGCAGAGCGATGAAAAACGCCTGCGATCGGCGCAACTGGTCCGGTTGCAGGCGCCACAAATCGACCTGAAAAAAGCGATTGAGGCGCTTCAACATGGTTCCGTCTCCCGGATAATCCCTCCTAATATAAAGCTTATAGCGCGGTAAAAAGCAAATGCAAAAAGTATAATAGAGCTGGTTTATTATGAATATGGGACACTGTGTAAATCATTCCAGATGGTTGTGCGCAGCCCAATGAAGCAGCCGATTGGTAGGTCGGGTTGCGAGCAGCGGGAGCTACCCGACACCACGTTCCGGCAACGTATCGCAATCGGCAGCCATCCACCGGATCGTCAGGGAGTGCCACGCACACCCTGACCGGCAGCCCCAGATTTTCATGCTTCGTCGTGACCGTCCCCGGTCATGGTGGTTTATATGAAAATGGGACACTACGTAAATCATTCCAGATGGT
>MNZR01000119.1 GCA_001873705.1 Syntrophobacteraceae bacterium CG2_30_61_12 | reverse complement strand
CGCTGCATAAGTGCGATAACAACCGGGCGACAAGGATGGAACGATTGTGCCCGGCCTGCCGGCTGTTCGGCTGGGTGTTCGGGCGACCCGGGGTGGAAGAGGGCGAGCTGCCGATAAGTGCCGCCGGCGCCTACCGGGGCCGGCTGAAGGTGAGCCACGCCGAGTGCGTGGAGGAACATCCATGGGGCGAAACTCCCATTCCATTGGCTATTTTGAGCACACCCAAGCCCACCACCAGCCGTTTCTACCTGGTTGACGGCAACGGGAAACCGATCGCGGGCCAGGAAGACTCGGTTTCGGGCTATGATGGGGATGTTGCCGGTACGCCGAACCGGTTGCGTGGTCGGAAAATCTACCGCCGCCACACTGAAGTCACGGCCCAAGAATATCAGCGCGCGGGACAGCGCCGGGATGACCAGAACCGGACCATCCGCGGCGTGGTGGGCCCTGATAGCCGATTCACATTTCGGATTCATTTCGAAAATCTGGCCAAGGAGGAGTTGGGCGGTCTACTCTGGTCCATCGAATTGGAAAAAAATTGGTGCCATCGCTTGGGGATGGCGCGGCCCTTGGGCTTTGGCTCGGTCCAGGTGTGCGTCACGGAACTGCTCCATTTCGACCCCAACGCCAGATACCAGGCAAACCTGGAGCAAACCGGCGTGAACTCCATCCTCGGGCATAAGGGGGACCTGGTCGAGGCCTTCAAAAAGCGGATTGTCACGTTGTACGCTCAACAACCAGCGCAGCAGCCTTCCCACCGCCATGGCGCCACCCTGCAAGATCAGTTGGCCCATCTCTACAAGCCGAGCTTCGAGAGCTTGCCCCCGGTACAGGATCTCAAGGCCCTGCTTGGGCCGGAACAGCCACAATTGCCGGTGCATTATCCGCGCTCGGAGGTTGCGCCCACCGAGGACGGGAAGAACTTCGAATGGTTCATGGGCAACAAGCGCAGCGGTAAAGATTCCGGACCCCGCCTGGCCCTGCCGCTGGCGCCCGACGACACTCAGGGCTTTCCGCTGCTGAACAAACAGGGCAATACCCCCTAAGGGTTCGCAGCCATGACCTGGTACCAGATCATCTGCCCATTCCGCAGCCCGGCGCCAATTCGGCAGCCGTTGGCGGATATGGCAACGGCCGAGATGACACCATCGCCGACCATGCTTCTGGCAAGCAAATGGCCGGCGTTGGCATCCAGCAGATCCAGGTGGTGTCCATAACCGCAAACCAGCCTGCCGCTTGTTGAACAAGCCACCTGAACCCATCCTTCCTGGTCTGGACTGGCGGGTAAGAACATCATCGGCGTCCGAGCATTGCGCCAGCAGAACACCGCTCCGTTATCATAGCCGACAACCAACGCGAATGGGTCCGCAGGCTCCAAACGCGGAAGGAAACAAATGGACGCGACGCTGTTGCCTTGCGCCGCTAATCTGTGCGGTTCGCCAAAGAGGCTCAGGTCCCAGAGCAAAACTTCTCCGTTTTCGGCGTCTGCCGCCAGTTGCCGCTCATCCTGAGAAAAGGCGAGACAATCCCCCGCCACGCCAGCGCCCGGTAGACGGCCTCGTAAGTCGCCAGTTACCGCGTTCCAGATCAAGATGGCCCGTTGCGGCTCAACCTCACCATCTTGTTCCTCGATCACCATGGCAATCGTCGCACCCCATGGCGAAACGGCAAAATTGGTCAGAACCATTTCATCCACCGTCCTGTAGGCGTCGCTTTCATCGTCCTCGGGCCACAGTTCCAAAAGCCCGATAAGCTCCGCTTCGAGGCATGAGGTACGGTGCAATTCAATTTTAGCATCCGGTTTTTCAACCGCAAGCAGAAGACAGGTCTCGTTGCCCGCCATAAAACTGTATTTTACAGCACGATTTTCGCTGCCATCCTGGAGAGGGCTTGACGAACCGGCAAATAGGTCCCACAGTAAGGCCGTTTCGCCGTCCGAAATGGAAACCGCTCGATCACCGTCGGTGTCGAAGCGAATTTCGCGTACCGCCCTATCGTATTGGTCCATCGACGCCGCCCCTATGGCTTCCCCCTGAGACCATAGTGGATGGGGGCAATGGGGATCACGTTGCAACCACATCCCCTGCATCTTATTGCGCCAACGGTTACAGATGCCAGGCCAAGGTGCCGTGCCTAAAGCACAAAAGCAATTATAAATTTGCGACTTGAAAAAGTCGGGGTCCTCCCGATGCTGCCCCAGGAATCCATCCTCGTGGCGGATGGTGTCGAACAGATGCTGGATTGCCGTGCTTGTTTCGGCAGGCCAGGGGTGCCGAAGGGCTACTTCAAAAGCGGTCGTGATTCCTGTGAAACCGTGCCGGTGGTGGTTCCGATGGAGACAGTCGGGGTCGGTGAGCCAAGCAAATGCGAGTTTCAGCAGTTCCGCCCTTTGAGCTGGTTGGTCTTCGAGCGTCTCCGCTTTCAATAGAGCATGAGAAGCAGCGTGCAACAATCCATAGCTGTCCCAACTGGCACAGGGTCGTTTAGCATAATGTGTTACTATCCCATGGTGTGGTGTGCCCTGCTGGATCACCGTGCGCACCGGCTCTTTGTCCCGCAGGAACTTGACGAAGGTGAAGTGGTAGAAGCCATGGGTTTCAACGCCATGTTCCAGGTTCGTCGGTTCTTGGTTGGAACTCACAAGAAAAGGCATCAGGGTGTTCATGGCGATTTGAACATTAGGCGTAGAGATATTCAGGAAATCGGATATCCGCAGCAGGCTCAAAGGCTCCCTTGCAACACAGAGCAGCGCGCAAATATTAATGAAATCATTATATTTGTGCTGATCATCTTGGACCCCTTTCCCGATTCGTTCGAATGCAGATCCGTAAATGGCTATGAGTTTTTGCGGAAGCGGCTGCTGCTCAAGTCCGCCCACCCAATCGATGAACCGGCGGGCTCGCTCATTTGGATCGGATTCACGTTCACCGACTTCCTCAAGCATGTGCTTGGCGACCAGGAAATTTGCTTCCAGCTTTCGCGCCAGTTCGATGGCGCCAGTGGCACTGAGATCGAGCAGATGAGTCCTGAGCAACTTGGCAACAGTTTCCTTATTCTCATCCATTCTATCCATAAAATCTACCTGTTGATATCCAATCTCCCCATTGATCTCAGCCTGAAAATTACGGAGCGGATCTGACAATTTCTTTGCAGAAAGCATGAAATAGATGGATTTGGGCATTTCATCTTTGGGCAAAAAGCTTAAAACCTCCGCAACGGATTCCGATTGGTCCAACGCATCGATGACCACCACTTCCGGTTCCTTGAGTTGCCTGGAAACCGTATCGAGAAGAGCCAAGAATGCGTCCCGAAATTCTTCGTTATTTGCCCTGTCTATGTCTTCAGCGCTCTTGTGAAAGCTATAATTCCTGGCCAGTGATTTGTATAGATAATTGAAGCAATTTCTAGGAGTTGTCCGGTCCTTGTTGAAAAAATAGCCAATCCGCCCCATTCTGGCGGCACAGTACCAGCATAGAAAAGCGGTCTTTCCCATGCCGCTAGGGGCCGTCAATAACAAGTAACCCCCTTTGGTTTGAGCGACGAAGGTTTCGATGACCTTCGCCAACTCAGGCCTCTCCATGATATCCGAATGACTACGGATATGCTTAATAATTGCGTAACCATGAGGGTCTTTGTACTGTTCCGTTTGATGCGACTCATACGCCCGTTTTAAATTCTCAAGACCCAACCGCTTTTCCAAGAGGGCAAGGACTTCTTCGTCAACGGCGCTCTCGCCTTTGACAAGTTCGAACTCCCGAACGGTTCGGATGTCCCTGGCTGGTTTGTAGTTCATCCATTTGTCATAAAAATATAGGGTTGGAAGGTTGTTGGAAGTTAATCCGCGTTTCACGAACGGAGACAGCCGCAACATGCCCCGATTGGTTTGGACAAAAACAACGCCGTTTCCTTCTATCAAATCGACCTGATGATTCACCATGGGAGTAGAGGCATATTGACTTCCGCGGAAAAGATAAGCCGTTGCCGGTGTTGCCCCCAGCGATACAAGGGGCAAGCGGGAGAAAGCCGTTTTTTCAAGAGCCTCGAGGATGCCTTGCATCCTTTTATGCCAATCCCGCAGAGTATCCCTGTATCCCATTATTGCGGCTGGAACGTATACATGTCCGATCATTTCGTTCCTGCCTTGAATAAAACCAAAGAAGGATGTGTTCATTCCATCTGCCCATCTAGCCATCTCGACGATATCGTCGGAGAGTACATTCTTTTGTTTTTGGCAACAATCGCTCACTGACTGGGTGAGGCCGGCCCAGTTTCCCAGGGACGGCCTGATGATGTTCTTGATGATCTCCTGTGCGGTTTTGTTTGTAAAATGCAGGTCGGTCTGCAACAAGGCGCTGAACATTACCAGAGCCAGGTATTTGAGAACGAACTCGTGGATATTGGAAAGGAACAGAAGCCCTGCCAGGACAGAAGCTTCGCCAAGCATCCCTTGCTGATTATCATTATAGCACTTGAGCAAATGAGCAATGGGATAAGGCAGTGAATCCTGTAATGTCGAGGGAAATTGGAGCGCCTCTTCGTCATCGCTTGCAGGTGCCCCTGATGCTGACTTTATCATTGGATAAACCTCCTGGCTCGGAATGATGGTGCGACTGACCATCCAGACCTGACTGCAACCATCTATTCTTCCCTCCAATTCCGTAGAGCGGCTATACAACAGGGTGCTGTTTCCCGAGCTAGGGCTGCCCTTTACCCGTTACTTCTGCCGGGGCAGTTTAGCCACCGCTGAGGGAGAACCCTTCGCACATGAGTTGGAGGTATGAATAACCGTGCCACATCAGTTGGTGCCCCGGTGGCGGATCGTTCTTGCGGCCCAGATATCCACCCAATCGCGCTACCAGTCTCACCGCGTCTCCAAGCTGACGCGGTGGTTCGAGGCTTTTTTTTTAGCATACGCACTCAGTACCTCGATTTCGAGATCAGAAAATAGGATTTCACTGGGAAGCTCGGGAGTCTCTCTGCCCAGCAGGGTCATGAGCATGATTCGCCAAGCAATGACCAAGTTGATCGCGATGGCTCGTTTCAAACGCTCGGCGCTCTTATGCGCTGCGTCTTCGATCCGGCACCCGGACTTCAACACCCGATGCCAATCCTCGATTCGCCAGCGCATACAGTACCAACGAAGGCACTTCTCAGCAGTCTGCGCAGATTCAATGTTCATCGTTGTCAACAAGTACCATTCAATGGCTTCCTCGCCTTCGGGAGGATTGTCTTCAACGACGTGAACCACCCAGAGAACAACCGGGGGCTTGTCCTTATGGTCAACCGGGGGGCGCAACTCCACCTGCAGGTAGCGAAGCGATGCTTCCGCCGTACGCGCGGAACGTTTGGCCTTTGCCTTCTGTTTGCTTTTCTTCGACCTGGCGCTTTGCCGCGCCACTTCGATCCGTATTCGGGCGCGCACTTGCGTGTCTTTGACCGCATCGAAGAGTTTCTCTCCCTCAATGGTGGACCGATTATGCTTGGCCCGGACCAGGAGCTCGACGGAGGGGTTTTGACGCTGTTCATCAAAGAGCTCAAAGAAGTCCGCCTCCCGATCCATGACCGATATGATCCGGGTGTGCGGCATTTGCTCGGCCACCTTCATGCAGTCACGCAATCCCAAGACCCAACAGAAGTTCTGCTTTTCCTCAATGGGGGTCTCGCGGTGAAGGCGTTGGTTCGCTTTGTCTTCCAAACCCCGAGCCATGCATTGGGCTTTCAACACCCCCAATGGCAACCCCTCCGGAGTAACGGCGAAGGTGGTGTGCAAATGCAACCCCCGGCTTTTGGCTCCGGTTTGATTGGAGCCGATCACGCCCAGCCCCTCACAGCGGTCCAGGCTGGAATAGTCGAGGTCGCTCCCATCCTGGATGCACAGGACGGTTTGCCGTGCCTTCATGCGGCGAATGGTCCGCTCGCGGTGGGGCAGAAGGATGTTTTCCATGGTGACGGCGGTCTCATCCGGGTGGTCTATGAGTCGGTAATAACCTTTGACCGCGGGCCAGTCACCTTTGGCCACACCGCTAAAAGCACGATCCGGTTCGCTTGCCTTGGCGCCGGCACTCTCTACAAGTCTCCTGCTCAATCGGGTGTCACCCAACGGTGCGCCTCCAAATTCTTTTTCCGCCCATTGGTCCGCATCGAGACCATCGGCAACCTTGAGAGCACTCAAACCGCTGTCTGGAGGCAGGCCCAGTTTGACTCGAAAGTCCTTCTCGATGGGGTAAAGGTATATATCTTTCACCGTTTCGGCGATCTCCCAATGCCGATCCTGACGACCTCGGCCTTGAGTGTGCCCGACTCGGACCCAATTGGCCGCCCGGTAGCAGGTCCCCAAAAAACAACTCGTGTCCACAAAGCTTTCCACAAGCCAGGGGCGGAACCCGTAGCGGTTTTCAAAATCGCCCGTGGCAGTTCGCAGGATCATTGCCAACAGGTGCGAGGCCAGGTTGTGGCAGTGCACCTCCGAGCGAATCAGAAACCGACTGAGCCCAATCACGCGGTGCAAGTGAGCACGCCGTGTCTCCTCATCCCAACCGATCCAGCGCTCCCGATCCCGAAGCTGGAGGGCCGCCGCTCCGAACCCCGCTGCCCCAAGCCACCCATGCTCCGAATGGATCAAATAACGAAGCTGCCGTCCCACAAGCGGTCCCGCGCCCCGCGGATGCTCACGGATCATCAACTCGTTCCAGATCCGCATGGACTCCTCTGTCACCACAAGGAGAAGGCGCAATCCCCGTACATCACCAACTTCAGCGGGAACTCCCTGCGCAGGCAAAACCGCCTCCGGGAGACGTCTGGGGCTCCCGCGGCCCGACTGCAGGAGGGGCTTGGGCAAAATAAAGTGGCCCTTGGACTCCAGTTCCCGCAGAGCCTTGAGGCAGCTGCTGGTTTGACGAGTACCACGGGGGTCAAGGAATCCGTAGTGATCGCAGATTTGATCTGCAATGGCTGTTCGGTACATAGTCCCGTTCTCATCAAGCACCGAACGGACATGCTCGATGACTTCGGGACGCGACAACGTCCGTTTGATTTGGTTTTGGGTTTCCATGCCGACATGCTAGACGACATGGAGAGCCCTGTCCAGTCCTATTGTGCGGGTAATGGGCAGAGCTAGGGCCCGGCCCGGTCGCTCATCGGTCGTTCACGGATTCCCAACAAGGCGGAACCAGCCAGGTGTTGCCGGTGCGCATCGCCATGGCGCCAAGGCCCATCGCGGTGCCTTTGCCCAGGTGTAACAGGGTCGCATCCCGCAGCCATGCAACCAACTCCGGCGGCACGTCCCGGTACGCGACCCGGCCCCGCAAGCCGCTTTGACTCTGGCGCCTGCGCTCTCGGGATGAAAATCGGACCAGGTCCTGCCAGAACGTTTCATCACTGGTTATTGCGACGGTATCCGCCAGTGCGATCCATTGCTCCCCGTTGTCCGGGCACGGCCACGACTCATGGTCACGGCAACGGCCGAAGGCGGCCAGCAGGTCGCGCTTGCGCCTCCATGACGCTCGCACCAG
>MNZR01000066.1 GCA_001873705.1 Syntrophobacteraceae bacterium CG2_30_61_12 | reverse complement strand
CCGGAGCCCGCCTGGTCGAAAACCGGCAGCGGTCGGCAGCCGCTATTTTCTTACCACACCTGCGCCGGAAGCGCTCGCAAAACCAGCCGACGGCGGCACCGCGGGCGCAGACGAAAGGCCCGCCTGACGGTGGAACCATACCTGTTTAGCGTGAGAAGCTACGTTTTGTGTTCCCGCGGAAGCGCGGAGAGCGCGGAGAAGAGCCCTAAAATCAACCTCCGCGTCTCTGCGTCTCCGCGCGGAAATGAAACTTTTAAGCCTTCACAAGTATGCCAACGGGGATGCGCTGCAGCGGTCACTGGGATCGGCCGCGCCGACGCTTACCGATAAGCATGCGAACGGCTCGGAGCAGTTCATCGATGGCTTCATCGGTGCTGAAAAACCCCGGGGAAACCCGCACCGTTCCTTCCGGCAGGGTGCCGAGGGCGCGGTGAGCCAGGGGCGCGCAATGGAGTCCGGTGCGGACCGCGATGTCGAAGCCTTCATCCAAAAGCCGACCGAGGTCACCGGGGTTCATCCCCTCCACCCGGAAGGATACGGCGCCGGTGCCGCGCACCGGTGGCTGGATCACCTGGACCGCCGGGATTTCTTCGAGACCGCTTGCCAGTCGTTCGGCCAGGCGCAATTCGTGAGTGAGAATCCGGTCGCGACCGGTTGCCAGGATAAAGTCGATTCCCGCGCCCAGCCCGGCGATCCCCGGCAGGTTCGGGGTGCCGGATTCGTAGCGGTCCGGCGCTAGCAGGGGTTGTAGGAATTGTTCCGAGCGGCTGCCGGTGCCGCCTTCGAGCAGCGGCTGCAAGTCGAGGTCCGGGCGCAGGAACAGGAGTCCGGTGCCGGGCGGACCCAGCAGCCCCTTGTGCCCGGCGCAGGCGACCATGGCCAGGTCCCAACCATCGATTTCGAGCGGCTGCAGGCCGGCGGTCTGGGCCGCGTCCACCAGTATCGGCACGGCATGCCGGCGGCAGATCCGGGCCAGTTCCGGGAGCGGCTGCAGGGCCCCGGAAACATTGGAAGCGTGGTTGATCACCACCAGCCTGGGCGCGCGCTCCAGCAGGCGTTCCAAGGCCGCCGGATCGATCACGCCGCCCGGGTCGTGGCCGATCACCTCCACTTGAACATCGCGGTCCCGTTTCAGCCGTTCCAGGGGGCGGACCACGGCGTTGTGTTCCAGCGGCGAGATCGCCACCAGGTCGTGGGCTCGAAGCCGGCCTTTCAGCGCCAGGTTGAGGCCTTCGGTGGCGTTCTTGGTGAAGATCAGCCGGTCGGTGTAAACCGTTCCCAGCAGCAGCGCCGCCTGCCGGCGGGTGTGGTGAACCAGCGCGGCGGCATCGCGCGCCGCCCGGTGCGCGCCCCGGCCGGGGTTGGCGCCGATTTCCACCAGGGCCCGTTGCACCGCCCGGTAGACCGCTTCGGGCTTGGGATGGCTGGTGGCCGCATTGTCGAAGTAATGGCCCACGGCTTCACTCGATCCGGTCCGCGCCGGTGTAGACGGTGAAATTACCGGCGCGGACGTAGCCGATCAGGGTGATGTTGAGCGTTGCGGCCAACTCGATGGCCAGGGTGGTGGCGGTGTTGCGGCTGATCAGTAGCGGCATCCCCACCTTGGCCGCCTTGATCAGGATTTCCGAAGTGAGCCGGCCGGTGGTCAGCAGCATCTTGTCCTGGAGCGGCAGCCGTTGGAGAAAGGAGTGGCCCACCAGCATGTCCACCGCGTTGTGGCGGCCGATATCGTCGCGGAAGACCAGAATCCCGTCGGCGTCGGCGAGAGCGGTGTTGTGGACCCCATGGGTGCGGCGGTAGGTCCGGCTCAGCTGGTTGAGTTCCGCCATCCGCTCCCGCACCGCCGCGGCCGGGACCCGCAGCGTCGATTCCACCGGGGCGGCGAGCAGGGCATCGAGCGCGTTGTAGAACAGGGTGCCCTTGCCGCAGCCGGAGGTGACGGTGCGTTTGGCCCAGAGATTTTCCGGAAGGTCCGAGGGGGCGCGCGTTTCCAAGTCCACCCGGCCGTGTTCCGCATCCACGTTGATCGCGGTCAGGTCTTCGGGGGTGTCCACAAAGCCTTCCGCATGGAAGAAGCCCACCGCCAGTTCATCCAGATGGTGGCCGGCGCAGAGCAGGGTGACCATTTCGCGGCCGTTGAGAAACAGGGTGACCGGGCGTTCTTCCACCACCCACTGGACCCCGCGGGTTTTGGTGCCGTCTTTCGGATAGAACCAGGTATCGACGGCGGCCACCCGTTCCCCATTTTGTCTGGCTTCGCGTGTGCTATCCGGCACCTTGGATCCTTTCCTCCACTCAGCTGGAATCGCCGCCCGGGAGCGGTCGGCCCCACCCAAGTTCAGCCGCTGCGGCGGCCCCCCGCGAGCGTTCCACCGTCGCGAAACCGCCGGTAATCGGCAAGGATTTGTTCATGATCGAAAGCCAGCGGGCGCGGCAGCGCGTCGAGAGTGAACCGGCCGAGAGCGGCGGCATCGTCGGCTGCCGCCGGCGTGCCGGCGGCGTCCGCCGTAAACACCAGGGTCACGGTGTGGTGCCTGGGGTCCCGACCGGGATCGCTGTAGGCTCGGAACTGCTTCAGGTTGGTCGGTTCCAACCCGGTTTCTTCCCGTGCCTCCCGGGCCGCGGCCGCTTCCAGGCTTTCTCCATAGTCGACGAAGCCGCCGGGCAGCGCCCAGCCGAAGGGCGGGTTCTTGCGTTCGATCAGGATGATCCCGCCGGCGGCATGGCTAATGATGAGGTCCACGGTGAGCAGCGGGTTGCGGTAGCGAGCCACGGTTTCGCCACAGTTCGGGCAGTGCAGGTGCATCCGATTCATTCCTTGGCCGCCGGGCGCGGCGCCGGCAGCAGGCAATGTTCCAGCAGCAGCACCAGAAAGATCCCGGCGATCAAACCGTTGCCCATGAGCACCCGGACCGGCCCGGGCAGGAGGGCGAGAAACGGTTCCGGCAGCAGACTGAGGAAGGTCCCGAGAACGATCGGGATGCCCACCACGAAGTAATCGCGGCTGGCCAGTTCCTTGCCGCCGGAAACGATCGCCAGTCCGGCTCCCACCTGTCCCCCCATGGCCACGCAAAGCGCCGCCGCCACCACGGAAGCGGGGACCAGGGCGAGCAGCGAAGACAATTTCGGCACCAGGGCCGCCAGGGCCAGGAGGACCCCACAGCCGGTCACGGCAAACCGGCTGGCCACCCGGTTCACCAGGAGCACCCCGGGGCTGGTGGAATAACTCACGGTGCCTACGATTCCCAAAGCTCCGCAGCAGATTCCGCCAATCGCGTTGACCATGAGGCCGCGCCGGATGGCTCGGGGCAGGCGCCCGGGCGCGGTGATGGCGGCGATTCCCTGAAGGCTCCCCAGGCTGTTGACCAAAACCGCCAGGTAGGCGAAGCCGTAGGACAATACCGCCGGCCAATAGAGGGTGGGGCTGAGCGAAGCCCAGGGCCGCGGCAGCGACACCCAGGCGGCGCTCTGCAGCGGAGCCGGATCGAGTCGGCCGAGCACCGCGAACACCGCCGTACCCAGGAGCATACCGAAAAAAACCGTCAGGGTCTTCCAGATTCCCGTCAGCCAGTGGGAACCGGTGGTGATCAGCAGCACCAGCACCAGGGCCAGCGCGAAAACAATCGGGTCGCCCTCGGGGTGAGCGCCGTCGCTGCCGATCACCGGCCGCACCAGATGGGGCAGCAGAGTGAAGGCGATCAGCATGAGGATGACCCCCACCACATTGGGGGTGATGAAGCGCAGCAGGCGTTGCACGGCCCCGGTCAGCACCAGCACGGCCAGGGCCACGCCGGCGATGATGGCGCCGCCCTGGATCACGCCGAGACCGTTGCGGGCGAGCAGCGCGTAGGTGAGCAGCACGGCGGTGGACGGCCCTTCCAACACCGGATAGCGGTGTCCGTACAGGGTCTGAAACACGGTAAAGAGGCCGGAAACCAGCAGCGTGAGCTGAACAAACCGGACTTCTTCAGCAGCGGTCAGGTTCAGCGCCTGGGCGCACAGGCGGGCCGCGATGATCAGGGCCGGAAATAGGATCACCGCCCACTGCAATGCGTACAGAACCAGCCAGTGCCAGGGCGGGCGTTCATCCAAATCGTAAAAATAAGCCGGCGGTCGCTTCATCCGAGGGTCACTGGGCGCTGCCTTGCAGGTGGCAAACCAAGGACGGCCTCCGGAGCCAGGTTCCAGGAAAGCCGGCCGAAGGGCGAACCGGTTGGTGGAGCTACGCTCCCCCCCGAAATTGGGAAGGGGCATGGCGGAGTGCCTGCTAGTGCAGGATATCAAACAGGGTGCTGATCGAATCTTCGTTGTGGATGTTGCGGATGGCCTGGGCAAACAGACGGGCCGCGCTGACCACCTGGATCTTCTTGCAGTGCGATGCCTGCGGCCGCAGCGGGAGCGTGTCGGTGACCACCAGGCTTTTCAGCTCGCTGGTCTCGATCCGGTCCACCGCCGGGCCCGACAAAATGGCGTGGGTCACACAGGCATGAACCTCGCGGGCGCCCCGTTCCAGCAGGGTCTTGGTGGCCTGCACCAGAGTCCCGGCGGTATCGGCCATATCATCCAGAACGATGGCGGTTTTTCCTTCCACTTCGCCGATGATGTTCATGGCTTCCGCTTCGTTGACATCAATCCGCCGCTTGTCGATCAGGGCCAGGGCCGCCTTGAGCCGCTGAGCATAGGCGCGGGCTCGAGGGACCCCACCGGCGTCGGGACTCACGATCACCAGATCATGATCGAAGTGTTCCTTGATGTAGGGCATCAGGATCGGGGAGGCGTAAAGGTTGTCCACCGGAATTTCGAAAAACCCCTGAATCTGACCGGCATGGAGATCCATGGTGAGGATCCGGTGGGTGCCCACGCTGACGATGAGATCGGCCACCAGGCGCGCCGTGATCGGCACCCGCGGCTTGTTCTTGCGATCCTGCCGGGCATAGCTGTAGTAGGGAATGACCGCGGTGATGCGACGCGCGGAAGCGCGCTTGAACGCATCGGTCATCACCAGCAGTTCCATCAGATGATCGTTCACCGGATGAGCCCCGGATTGGATCAGAAAGACGTCGGCCCCGCGGACGTTTTCGCCGATTTCCACCCGGATTTCGCCGTCGCTGAAGGTGCTCACCAGCGCCCGACCCAGGGGGATTTCCAACAGATCGCATATCTTCTGAGCCAGTTCAGGGTTGCTGTTGCCGGCAAAGATCTTCATTCCGTAGGTGGCCATGAACTTCTATCCTCCGCTGCGCAAAAGACGTTGTACGCTTTTTCTCAAAGCGGCCTTTTCATAGTATAGGCTGGAACGAATGGCAAGCCTTTTGCGGGGACGCCGGGCGGCCGGCGGTTGCGGCGGGTTCCGGACCGAAAGCGGCTGGAGCGACGGTGGCCGTGGGACTCACCGATGGCTGCGCGCCGCTAGAGGTTTTCGTAGTCGTCGCGGATCATACTGTATTGCTCGTGGTCGGGCCAGTAGATGAACCGATGGCAATGGGGGCAGAACATGATTTCGCGGTCGCGCTGTAATTCGATGAGCTTTTGCGGCGGCAGGTTCAGGTGGCAGCTCCGGCAAATACCGTGTTCGACCGCCGTGACCGCCGTGGTCCCCTGCCGTTGCAGGATAAGTTGCCAGCGTTGGTGAAGTTCGGGATCCAGTCGCTTCAGTACCTGCTGCTGGAGGCTTTCGAGGTGGGCGATGCGAGCTTCGACCTGGCCGCCGTCCTGTTCGATTTGCTGCTTCTGCCGAGCCAGTTCCGCTTTCCGTCGGGTCAGGTCCCGGTCCAGGGCCTTCACTTCCAGATTGAGGGATTCCAAGGTTTCCATCAGCTCCAGCGCGTGATCTTCACGGTCGCTGATCTCTTTTTGCCGATCTTCGATTTCCTTGAGGGTCGCCTGGTATTCCCGGTTGTTCTTGATTTCGCTCATGCGGGAACGAGTGCGTTTGAGTTTGGCGGCCAGATCGGCGATTTCCTGTTCCACCGCCCGATGGATCTTCTGGGTATGCTCAAGCTCCGCTTTTTTCAGCACCACCTCCCCTTCGAACCGGGAAAATTCCTGATCCAGGGTGGTCAGTTGCTGGGGAGCCCCCTGGCGGCTCTTGGAATAGGCCGCTTTCTTGTCTTCAAGGTACTGCAGTTCAACCAGGAACCTCAGTTGTTCAGACAAAACGATCTCCTTTCATGAGCACTGAGTTGCGCTGAAACGGGTCCTCATCCGTTTGCGCCGCAAAAACTTCCAGGGCAACACCATCGCGGCGCGCCCGGTTGCGCAAATAAGACGCCAGGGGGGCGACAATCAGCCGTTCGGAGGCGAAATGGCCCACATCGATCAGGGCCAAACCCTGTTCCAGTGCCGCCTGGGCTTCGTGATAGCGGATATCTCCGGTAACGTAAGCGTCGCAGCGCTGCTCCAGGGCCAGCGCCATGAGGCCGGCGCCGCTGCCGGAGCAGATCGCGATGCGGCGGATCGGCCGGTCGGGAGCTCCGACCAACCGGACCTGATCGGTCCCCAGATCGGCCGCCAGGTCCGCGGCCAGCGCGGCCAGCGGGCGAGCCGCGGGGAGCAGTCCGATGCGGCCCATACCGCCGTATGCGGGCTGATCGGCCCATTGGGGATCCACCTCCAGCGCCTTCACATCTTGCAGTCCGAGGCGGGCGGCCAGATGCGCGTTGATCCCCTCGCGGGCGGCGTCCAGGTTGGTGTGCGCGGCCACCAGATGAATCCGGTTGAGGACGGCCGCCGCCACCAGAGATCCGGGGAAGGTGTCGAAACGGAGGAACTTGAGCGGTTGGAAAATCAGGGGGTGGTGGGTCACCAGGCACTGGCACTGGTTTCGGGCCGCTTCATCGAGGGTCCTGGAGGTGACGTCGAGCGCCACCAGCAGACGCTCGACCGGCGCGTCCGGATGGCCCACTTGCAGCCCGCAGTTGTCCCAGGGCGCACAATAATTGAATGGGGCGTGATCGTCCAACCAGGCCAGGATCTGCTTTAAAGGAACCATGTCATCACCTAAAAAGATGGGGGTGTTCCCGCCGGAACACCCCCATGGCACCGCTTACCGAATGAGCCTTTGCGTAGATCGCCTAGCGCCGTGCGGCAGCATCCTGGCGCGATTTTTACTTCCGGCGATCCGGGGCATGGCGTTTCGCCCTCCGCAGGTCTCGATGAATGTGAGTGGTGGGCCCACCTGGCCTCGAACCAGGGACCGACCGGTTATGAGCCGGTGGCTCTACCAACTGAGCTATGGGCCCGTCCCAGCTTGCGCTGGCTTATAGACGCAATGCAAACATTCTTATAAGAAGATGGTTTTTCAAATGTCAACCGCAATCGTTCCGCCCGTGGCGTCGGCTGTCCCGCAGGTTCGCCATGGCATCCTTGCCCATCGGGAGTCCATGGGGTTGCAACAGCCGGCTCAACGGCGCACGGCGGCATCAATAGCGTCAGGGTGCGCGCAGCGCTCCCCGACATCCGGAAGTAGGGGGCACGGCGCGGGATGCGTCAGGTAGCTCCCGCTGGTCGCAACCCGACCTTGTAGTGGCGCCGCTCGGTTGGTCATTACGCGGCTTGGTTCGTAGTGGCGCCGTCAGGCGTTGACGGCGCATCCGAAAGCAGGGTCGCTGGGCTTGCGGTAAGCGCCGATCGCCCTGACAAGACCCACAACCCACC
>MNZR01000214.1:1777-9275 GCA_001873705.1 Syntrophobacteraceae bacterium CG2_30_61_12 | reverse complement strand
TCATTTTGGTGTAGGAATTAGGTGAAGTTATGATCGAAATACGAGTTCACCTAATTGCAACTAATGGTTTTCCAAGCCATAATTCCAATTCTCAAGCTTTTCTTGGAAATGGCCAAAGTCGAGTTCATATATCTTCCTTTCTCCTTTGCTCGCAACGCGCGCGCTGATGATTCGAAGTGTATCATTTTCATCGGTATGAGCCACCACTAACAATCTGCCCTTTTCAGAGACGCCAAAAGTTACGAATCGTTCTTCTCGCAGGCGATGGTCTGGGTCGCAACCCGTTGCAGCCATTGGATCCTTCAGCGCTGTTGCGGCTTCCTGGAACGACACCTTGTGTTTCCGTGGAGGTCACGGAGAAGACTTCGAAAAGAAAGGGTTTTCTCAGTGTTCCCCGTGAACTCCGTGGTTAATCCTTATTCAAATTGGTCGAAACGATGATCAGGGCCGAAATTTGCCACAAGCCGACCAGATGTCGGCCCAAAACGAAAAAAGCCGCTCCGAGGTTGGCACAACAACCCAGGAGCGGCCGTATCCGCGGCTCGTTCGATTCCGTCATACTGGTTTGGGATCGGATGTTTCATTTTCAAAAGCGGGCAAGATGCCCGCGCTCCCGGGAAAGAGCGCACACGAAATGAAACTTTTTACCCGTAACCGGTATAGGTTGGAAACCCTTACCAAGTGCCGGGCTCACCCCCGATTTACCGGTGAATTTACACGTAAGCGCCGGGATCGAACATGCGTTGCTCCTACCTATGCTTGTTTAGCTTGGGAAATTACGTTTTGTGTTCCCGCGGAGGCGCCGAGAGCGCGGAGAAGAGCCCTGAAATCAACCTCCGCGTCTCCGCGTGGAAATGAAACTTTTAAACCTTCACAAGTATGGTTGATTTCCTTGGTAGTCCCAACGGGGTTCGAACCCGTGTCTCCGGCGTGAGAGGCCGGTGTCCTGGGCCACTAGACGATGGGACCAAAAAAAATGGCTGGGGGACTAGGATTCGAACCTAGGCTGGCGGATCCAGAGTCCGCTGTCCTGCCGCTAGACGATCCCCCAGCAGCGTCGCGGCGAAGGTAATCAAATCTGCCTGGGCTGTCAAGCCAAAATTCGGAGCCGGCCGGCGCAAGGGACTGGGGCCGGCACGCAACAATCCGGTCACGGCACCGATCCGGCAACCCCTGATCCCGTTGCAAGCGGCCGACCGCCGTGCCGGACTCGGGCAGCCGGTGGCGGCGGGGACCCCCGAAGGGGTCGCGAATTTGATGGTCCGCACCGGCGCCATCCGCTATAATGACGTAAATTTGATAACCGTCATGGGGAAAGTGAATGGCCTTGGCGCGTACGACACTCTTTCAGCCGGCCCTGCTGCGGGACGGTGCCGACTTCGATCTCGAGGCCTACCGCCTGCGCATGGCTTCCTACCTGGCGGAAGATGCGGCGGATAACCGCATCTTTTTCGATGCCCTGGATTTTGCGCGGGAACTGCATCTCGGCCAGACCCGCAAATCCGGCGCTCCCTACATCAGCCACCCCTGCGCGGTCGCGGAAATCCTCGCGGCGGAACTGGCGGTCAAGGACCCACGACTGCTGGCCGCGGCGCTGCTCCATGACGTGGTGGAAGACATCGAGCACATCACCAACGCCGATATCGACCGCCGGTTCGGCTCCACGGTGGCCGAACTGGTGGACGGCTGCACCAAACTGGCGCGCTCGAGCCGGGACCGCGCTTCCCTCAAGGACCTCACCCACAGCAAGATCTTTCTCACCGCCAGCCGCCGTCTCGGGGTGCTGGTGATCAAGCTGGCCGACCGGCTGCACAATCTGAGGACGCTCCATTATCTGCCAAAGTCGAAACGCCAGCGGATCGCTCAGGAAACCGCGGAAGTCTACGCGCCGCTCGCGGCCAAGCTGAATATATTCCGGCTCAAACGGGAACTCTACCATCAGGCGCTCACCAACCTGTTCCCCAAGCAGAGCAAGAAAATCCTTAATTCCATGAAGGCCCTGGTTTCCCACCCGGACGTCCTGGCCCTGGAAGCGGAAATCCGGGACTGTTTCGCCCACGCTCCGATCCAGGTCACCTGCCGCACCCGGGTCAAGGGCCTCGGCAACTATTACAATCCGATCCAGCGCTCGCTAAAGATCGGTAACGCGGAAAACCGGGTGGACCTGGTCCTGGTGACGGCCGAGGAAAACCCCCTCGACTGCTACCTGACACTGGGGGTGGTAAATTCTCATTTCACGGCGATCGCCAGGAGCATCCGGGACTTCATCGCCAATCCCAAAAACACCGGCTACGTCAGTCTGCACACCCGGATCCACTATCGCGGGGAAAACTACCTGGTCAAGATCCGCACGCCGCTCATGGATGAATGGGCGCTCAGCGGCCTGCTCGGCGAATGGGGACGCGAGGATCGGATCACCGACGCGCACCTCCAGGAAGTGAGCGAATTCCTGCGCAACCTGGGCGAATACGGCGGCGCCGGACCGCGGCGGCGCGACCTGCTACGGCTCTCGGAAGCGGAAGAAATCGCCGCGTATACCCCGAAAGGCGAGGTGCTGGCGTTTCCGCGCGGCAGTCTGGTGCTGGACTTCGCCTACCAGATCCATTCGGACCTGGGCAACCACTGTGAAGGAGCTCTGCTCAACGGGGCCTGGGCGCCCTGTACGCAGGTTCTGAGTGACGGGGACACGGTCGAAATCATCATGAGCGATAAGGCCCAGGACCTGGACCCGGACCTTGAATTCCAATGCAAAACCCCGAAGGCCCGAACCGCCATCAACAAGACCCTGCAGCGGCGCCGGCTCCATCACGCGCGCGCTATCGGCCGGCAGGTCCTGGTTCAGGAAATGAGGCGCCACGGCCTGGACCTGGCCCTGCTCGACGGAGACCTTTCGCAACTGGTGCTTGAGGTCTACAATCTCAAGGAAATACAGGACCTCTACGCGCGGATCGGCCAAGACCTGGTATCTCCCAAAATGTTGCTCTATGACCTGCAGGGCTGCGGATCAACGGCGGAAGCGACGAAGGGAAACGCCCCCCCCGAGACCACCGCCCAGGAACACAATATCCTGGCCTTGAACGAACTGGACTGGGCGGTCCACAAATTCGCCCAATGCTGCAAGCCCTATCCGGGCCAGTCCGATGTGGTGGCGATCCTCAGTGAGCGGGGGGTGACCTTCCATCAGAGCCATTGTCACGACCTGCATAAACGCCACGATTTACCGGAACAGAGCCTGCTCGAGGTGAGCTGGCGGGATGAAACGCCGTGGGACCCGCCGCTCCAGTTCCAGATCCAGGCAACTTCCGAAAGCTCGGCGGATCTGCTGGAAATCCTGGCGCATCTGCCGGGCGATATCGACCTCGAGTGGGCCGAGATCACCACCACCCCGCGCCACCGAAAGAGCCTCAAACTGGCGGTGAACCTTACCGGATTCGCCGAGGCCAGGGCCGTGTTCAGCCGCTTTCCGAACGCCGCCGTGAGCATCGAACGCTACTGCCGAATGATCTGCGGCAGCGCCTGTCGCCTCGGCTTGCCACGCTGAACTCCGTTCGCTCACGGCCCCCCTCGCGCACTCCGTTAATGATCACTTCAGAGCCTCGAGTGCACAACAAGGGTGAACTCACGGCGATATCCGGTCCCACCGCCGGATAGGCGGAGCAGGCTTTGCCTGCAACAATTCCGGCGGCGCCCGGCACCCGAGCGCCATGGCAAATGGCGGCGATGGGCTGGTTCACGGGTATATACTTGTGAAGGCTTAAAAGTTTCATTTCCACGCGGAGGCGCGGAGGTTGACTTCAGGGCTCTTCTCCGCGCTCTCAGCTCCGATTCCGGTTCAGTCCGCGCGGGGGGAAAGGGGTTGATGCGAACCGTTATTGGTGAAGCAAAAAGGGTGGGCCAAGCCCACCCTTCGCTGCCACATGTGCCAACACCCGCCGTCGGGAAGCCGCCTACCGCCGGCTGTTACGCACCTTATCACGGCAAGGTCCCAGCCTCCGCCCCGCCCGCTCCGGCGCGATCGATGGGCAGGGCAGGGGGGCCCCGGCCGTTTCCTAGTCCAACTTCGGCCGCGGCAGCAAACCGGCTGCCTCGATGATTTCCGGAGACCTGTGTTCCCATTCGATGGCCATCAGGTGAACCCCGGCCACCCCTGGAGTTTCCTTCATCTCCTGGATCTGTTCCACGGCGATCTTGATGCCCTCATCGGCCTGTTTTTTCTTTTCCACACCTTGGAGGCGTTTCAGGTAGTAGTCGGGCACTTCCAGGCCAGGCACGAATTTCGCCATGTAGCGGGCCATTCCGAGCGATTTCAAGGGAGTGATGCCGGCCAGCATGTGGAACTTTTCGGTCAGCCCCTGATCCACCGCCTGTTTCATGAACGTGCGGAACTTGTCCATGTTGTAAATGCACTGGGTCTGAACGAAGTCGACCCCCGCTTCCACTTTCTTCGCCAGGCGGGTGACTCGAAAATCGAATGGGTCGCCAAACGGATTGGCGGCGGCGCCAATGAAGAATTTGGGCACCCCGTCCAATTCCTGCCCACCCAGGACCTTGCCCTCGTCGCGCATGTGCTTCAGGGTCATGATCAGTTGCATCGAATCGAGATCGAACACGTTCTTGCATTGAGGATGATCACCGAACTTGTTGTGGTCTCCGGAAAGGCAGAGCACATTCTTGATGCCCAGCGCCGAGGCGCCCAGGAGATCGCTCTGAATCGCGATCCGATTGCGGTCGCGGCAGGTCATCTGGGCATTGGGTTCCAGCCCCATTTCGATCACGATCCTGCTCACCGCAATGCTCGACATCCGCACCACCGAGGTCTGATTGTCGGTGATGTTGATGGAATCGACCTTGTCCCGCAGAAATTCAGCTTTCTTCCGCACCACATCCGCGTTCGCGCCGCGCGGAGGACCAAGCTCGCCAGTAATGGCAAAGTGACCACTGGTCAACACCTTTTCAAGATTGCTTCCGGCTTTCATAGCTTCAAATCCTCCCTGGTGATCTTGCGCGGCCCACCATCTCGACTCGTCGACCAGTCCTTGATCGGGAAAATTTTGCGCATCCGATCGACCTGGCCGAGCGCGGTCATACGATCGTAGATAAGCTGCCAGACACAATCGATTTCATTGCTCACTTCGCACTTGCCGCCGGACGACCCGCCGCAGGGACCGTTCATGAGGCTCTTGGAACAGCGGGAAATCGGACACAAGCCGCCGAAGTTGTGAATGATGCAGTTGCCGCAGGACTGGCAGAATTCGGCCCATACGCCATGTTCCAGGGAGCCGCCGATAAAGGTGGTGTTGAGCGCCGGGAACACCTGTTTCAAGTAACGCTTGGCGATAAATTGAGGGCCCACGCTGCAGGCCATGGACAGCACCGCATCGAATTCGCCGTTTTCCAGCATCGGTGCCAGTTGTTCGATGTACTCCGGATCACACTGCCGTTCCAGCGTATGTTCCACCAGCGCCAGGGGGTTGCCCGCCTTTTTCCGCGCGATCCTCAGGGCTGAACCCAGAATCCCGACTTCCTTGGTGCCGCCGGCACAGCAGACCGTCACACAACCCTTGCAGCCGACCAGGAGGACCTTTTTAAAGTCGGCGACCATCGCAAGGATTTCCTCGATGGGCTTTCGTTCTGCGATAACCATGGATCCTTTCCTCCCCAGCACACCCTGGGTGTGCACCAGAAAAATGAATCACTGCAATGGTTCTTGAAGCTCAAAACGGCGCTTTCCGCCACCGACCGGCCAAGCGGTCGGTTGAGGGCGGCCGTGCCGGGTCAACCGACCGCTTGCAAGTGCAAATCCAGTGGGTGGTCCTTGGCCAGCGGCGAAGGCCCCAGGCCACGCACCCGTTCGGTCATTTCCCTGGCCACCGCGGCGAACCGGGGACCATCGGAAGCAGACACATTGAACATCTCCACCCGCTCCGGCTCGATACCGATTTCCCGCAACAGCTTTTTCACCGCCTCAACCCGCCGCCTGGCCTTCAAATTGCCGCTCACAAAGTGGCATTCCCCCTCCATGCACCCGGCCACGTAAACGCCGTCGGCACCCTGTTCGATCGCCCTCAGCAGATGGATCATGTCCACCCTGCCGGTGCACGGGACCGCGACAATGCGCACGTTGGGCGGGTAATTCAGCCGCATCGAACCTGCCAGGTCCGCAGCGGTATAAGCTCAATACATGCAACAATAAGCCACGATCCGCGGTTCAAAAGCTTCCATTGGCGCGCCCCCACATGAGCATTCGGAAACTGCAAAACTGCAAGAGGAATCCAAGGTCGCCGAATTGTTCAAGACGAGAGACCGCGGCGGCCGATACCCTGGGCGATCGACCGGCATCTGCTTTCCGAAGCCAGATCCGGATGTCGTCGTTCCGCTCCGCAGCATGGGACAAATTTCACGTTGCTCGCATATATCGAATGCCGCCGCGCTTGTCAACCCCAACGACGTTGGATCTGGATATTCGACATGGCGACCTTGCCATGCGGGTGCCCACGGGATCGCGGCAGCGGCCCAATGGTCACCAGAGGAAGCATCACAACCGTGGGTCAGGGCGCGCGCGGCGCTCCCTGACTTCCGTGGAGAGGCTCCGTGGGCAAGATCGTCAGGGTGCTCCCCTTGGTCGCGGCCTGACCTGCCGTGTGGAGATGCCGCCTTCATATTCACCAGTTGGCCCAGCCGCATGTCGAATATCCAGGCGTTGGAGGGGTACAATTCAAACTGTTGGGAGGAAGCGTTACCGTTGCCGGGACGGTGATGCCTTGGCGCTGAAGTTGATGCCTTGAGCTCGATGCGTTCGTAGTGCGCCCGCAAGGGCGTTCAACGCCTATCGGCCTGCCCTGGACCGAGCTTGCGGATGCGCTGTCGGCGCCTGACCGCGCCACACCGAACCGATTCGGTCCGACGGCCATTATCATCGTTTCGGCCAATTTGAACAAAGAATATAATGGTTTAGGATCAGATGTTTCATTACCAAAAGCGGGCAAGATGCCCGCGCTCCCGGGAAAGAACGCACACGAAACGAAACTTTTTACCCTTAACCGGTATAACCACGGAGTTCATGGAGAACACTGAGAAAACCCTTTCTTTTTGAAGCCTTCTCCGTGACCTCCGTGCTCTCCGTGGTGAATCATTCCCATAAAGTGGCCGAAACGATGATCATCGCCGGTCCGACGATGGATGTTCCGGCATGATCCCTAAGTCGGGAGGGAATTGGTAAAAACCACTTGACAAATCTTCGCCTGCTCCGCTACGTTCGCGCAATCATAATGCTTCGGGGTGGCAGGGTGGCAGGGCGGACAGGCGATTGCAAGTGAACAGGCGATGAGCGTGAGCGTGAACCAAAAACTTGGCCAAAATCTGAACGTTTGCTGCCGGCCCTGGGGCTGGCGAAGCTCCTCGAGGGGTGCACCGGCGGGACCGTGACGTTGACAGCGTAGCGTTGAAACGACTTGGAGGACCGTGGGCACCCAGCCCGCGGTCCTTTTGCTTTTCGAGA
>MNZR01000214.1:0-1758 GCA_001873705.1 Syntrophobacteraceae bacterium CG2_30_61_12 | reverse complement strand
GCGCCGATCGCCCGGCCCATTCGGCCGCACGGCAAAGGAGTCGAAGCCATGTTGATCGTTATGCATCAGGACGCCACCCCGGAACAGGTGGCCGCGGTGGTGACCGCGATCGAATCCAAGGGCCTGGTGGCGCGTCCGATTCCGGGCGGGCATCGGGTCGCCATCGGGGTGCTGCACAACGACGGGTCGGTGGAAGCCGGCTGGTTCCACGATCTGCCGGGGGTGAAGGACGCCATTGCGGTGACTCGCCCGTACAAGCTGGTGAGCCGCGAATGCCAGCCGGAAGACACCCTGGTGCGGGTCGGCAACACGGTAATCGGCAACGGGCATCTGACCGTGATCGCCGGCCCCTGCGCGGTGGAAAGCGAAGCCCAGGCGCTCACCATCGCCCGCCTGGTGAAGCAGGCCGGGGCCGATCTGTTCCGCGGCGGCGCCTTCAAACCGCGCACCTCTCCCTATTCGTTCCAGGGGCTGGGCGAAGAAGGCCTCAAGGTGCTGGCCCGGGTGCGCGAAGAAACCGGGCTGCCGGTGGTCACCGAAGCGATGGATCACGAGGTCTTCGATCTGGTGGAAGCCTACGCCGATATCGTTCAGATCGGCACCCGCAACATGCAGAACTTCAGTCTGCTCCGGCGCGCCGGCCGTTCGCGCAAGCCCATTCTACTCAAGCGCGGGATGGCGGCCACCATCGAGGAATGGCTGATGGCGGCCGAATACATCCTGGAAGGCGGCAATCCCAAGGTGATCCTGTGCGAACGCGGGGTCCGCACCTTCGCTCACCACAGCCGCAACACGCTCGATCTATCGGCGGTGCCGGTGGTGCGCCAGGAAAGCCATCTGCCGATCCTGATCGATCCCAGCCACGCGGCCGGGCGCCGGCGGCAGGTGGGGCCGCTCAGCCGGGCGGCGGTGGCGGTGGGGGCCGACGGGATCATGGTGGAAGTCCATCATGCTCCGGATCAGGCCATGAGCGACGGCGCTCAGTCGTTGTATCCGGACCAGTTCGAAGCGTTGTGTCGGGAGATCCGACCGATCTTCGAACTGCTCAGACGCTGACCGTTTTCGAGCGATGACGAGAAGCCTCGCTCGACCCAACCCATTCTCATCGGAAAGGCCGCTCACATGAAGCTACGGTTGTTTCCCGATAAGGCCGCGTTCCTGGAACTGGCCGGGCACGGCAATCTGGTGCCGGTGTGCCTCGAGGTTCTGGCGGATACGGAAACCCCGGTGTCGGCCCTGGCCAAGATGAGCCGCAACGGCAACCCGGTGTTCCTGCTGGAAAGCGTGGAAGGCGGCGAGCGCTGGGGGCGCTACAGTTTTCTCGGCAGTTCCAGTCGCCGCCAGGTGCGGGTGTTTCCGGAAACGGTGCTGGTGGAAAACGGTTCCAGCCGCACCGAATATCCTCATGGAGGTGATCCCCTGGCGGTGCTGCGCCAAGTCATGGCCGAATTCCGGCCGGTGACCCTGCCGCAACTGCCGCGCTTCTGGGGCGGGATGGTGGGCTACCTCACCTATGAAATGGTGTCCTTTTTCGAGCGCATTCCCAACCATCTGCCGCCGCAAAAACCCCTGGCTCATTTTCTGATCACCGATGAACTCTTGATCTTCGATAACCTGCGGCACAGCCTGACCCTGGTGGTGCACGCCTTCCTGGATCAAGGCGCGGACCCGGAAGCGATTTACGATCAGGCCCGCCAACGCTTGCAGGCGCTCTATCGGGAACTGCGGCGGCCGCTTGCGGCGCCGGCCGCGGCCGCC
>MNZR01000310.1 GCA_001873705.1 Syntrophobacteraceae bacterium CG2_30_61_12 | reverse complement strand
TCATGAGCGCTCGCACGAACCAGTTGCCGCGAATGTCACTCGATCTCGTAGATGGTTGACGGCACTTTGCCGGGCGATTCGCCCGATTTCTTCATAATGAGGCTGGATCGCCGCGGAGGCTCGATCGATGATCTTCTGGATAGCGCCAATGCTGACCGGAATGCCCAAGACCGAACGGCAGAATACCTGAGCGATGGAACGGCTATCGGCTTGGGCCCCACACAGTTGCGCGATGACCGCGCTGAAGCGCGGGCCATAACCGGTGCAAAACGCAGCCGGCAAGGAGGCTTTGTTGAGCTTACCGCAACCGGGACAGCGTCCCCGATGCAAAACGAAATGGACCACTTCCATTTCGATCGCGGGAAGCTCGATAAACTGATGGGTGTAGAAGGGTTCGGTATCCGCAAACTCGGCGTTGCCACAAATGCAGCGCTCCGGTTTGACGACCTCCGTTCGCACCGGCTCAAGCATCACCTGCCGGTGCCCCGGGTGACCTTTCTTCGCTCCGGGCCTGCCTGCCGGTCTCTTGGCGGCTTTCTTCCGGTAAGGTGAATCCGATGATGGCGGCCGATCGGAATTCTTTGAATTGCGCCGAACTCGAGAATCCAGTCGTTCAACACGCCTGGTCAGGGCTTGCACTTGTTTCTGCAAAACCAGGACAGTGGATTTCACCGGGCCCGGAGTTCGCTGCCAGTCATCCCGGGAAAAGGGCAGCGTCCACGGTTCCGGGGTGGCTTCGGTGCTTGAATCTCTGCAAGTGTCGGCGGCGCTTTCCATCGTTGGCTTCGATCCTTCCCCAAAGCCTATACACGAAGCCTCGGAAAAAGTCCCGCCAAAAATGCACGCCCTCGGAAAAATACCCCGTGATCAGATACTTTTTGTTGCCCCCTCATATTCGCTGTATTAGAATACAGACATCAGTGATGCAAATAAAGAAGGAGGCACAGATGGAACAGATCAGGGTAAATTTAACCCTTGAGCGGGAGATATGGGAAAGGTTTAGCAAACTTGTACCCAATCGTCAGAAAAGCAGAGTTGTCAATGAGTTATTAAAGAGCGAACTGACAAAAAAGATACGGGAAAATGAAGAAAAGGAATTGAGCCTGGCATTTGCGCAGGCTGCAAAAGACAAGGACCGTCAGGCCGCCATTAAAGACTGGGACGTATTAGACACAGCGGGTTGGAATTAAGATGAATCAGGGAGACGTGTATCTTGTCAATCTGGACCCCACTGTACCAACCGAAATCGGCAAAACCAGACCGGGACTTGTCATTTCGGTAAATGCCATGAATCACAACTCTCCCAGGCTGATCGTTGCCCCCATCACCTCGTCAACCCGCAAGGTCTACCCGTTCGAAGTATTCATCCCCCATGGTACGGCCGGACTTGAGAGGGATTCCAAGATAATGCTCGATCAATTGAGAAGTTTAGACAAAAAAAGACTGGTCAAGAAAATCGGCGCCCTTGACAAAGAAACTCTAATAAAGGTCTGTGCCACCGCCCAGCGGCTTATTTCCGTCGATTGAAGCCAGGCTAGTCTTGGAAATGGTTTTATAGGCCTTTTTCCTTCGAAAGCTTACCTTACTTTTTGACCTCTGACATTTGACATCGGATATCTGACATCGGACCGCTCCTTACTCCCCGCTCCGAGTGCCAGGCCCTCTGCGCTATGTGCTCTCCCCTTTGCCCACCGCTTCCCTCGACTTTAACTTTGAATTTCGCTGATCCTAACGAATTTGGGTGAGCGGCGTGCCATCCGGTGGTAACCCCAGGAGATTCCTCAGGAACGATGAGGACTTGGGCGCTGGGCAAAGATATGAAAATGGGATACTATGCAAATCACTCCGGATGGTTGAGTGCGAGCCAATCAGGGAGAAAGCCGGTAGCATCTCAGCAGGTATGATCCATGAGGCCCGCGGGGGATGAATCGCGGTTTTTTGAGTGGCAACTCGCTACAATTACCCTCATTCCACCCAAGGATCGGCAGGTCCTTACCCCAACTGGATTATCTGATTCAGGCGCCTGCATACATCAGCGAAGGGCAGATCCGGCAACCTCTTGAGCGGATGCGCCTTCGCACCGCGCGCACGCCAGTCGAAGGATTTTGGCTGGTGGCAGAGTACATAACTGGTTTTTCCCGCCTTGCCTCGACCTTTGGCCTGTCCGATGGCAACGGCAAACGGGTTATCGACATTGTATTCCGCTGTAGTCATGGGCAGGCCGATAACCAGGGATGTGGTGTTGTTGAAATTGCGCGGAGAAAGCACCAGAAATGGGTGCACATCGCGCATTTCCTGCCCTGCTTGGGGATTGCAATCGATCCAGATGATATCCCGCCGAGCCGGCACCCACGGGCGGCTGTCTTGAGCTTTCTTCCTGGTCGTTAGCACAGCTCAGCCCCAACAGGCCGGCCCCGCATGACTTCGCCTCCATGCCGGGCCGGGTCAAAGCAAGCCAGACGTTGATCCAAGGTCGGTTCGGCATCCTCTACGGGCCGGATCACGATGGTCTTGTCTTCCACTGAAATACGCACACGTTGATCCACATATAAATGCGCCGCGCGAGCCACCGCCGCGGGCAGACGAACACCCAAATTGTTTCCCCACCGCTTGATATCCAGAACGGCTTCGGTCATGGTGACCTCCTCACCAACGAATTTTGATGTTTAGACGTAGTCTAAACATGTAATTCCGACCCGTCAAGAAGCAGCATGTGAAATCCAGGAGGACCCTGAAATCAGCTATCGTTGCGGGATGGCGAAGGATTTGCCCCAGCATCTCGAGCGCCATCAGGCAGCGCAGTTTCCGCTGGTCGTACAGGGTCCCGTCCAGATCGAAAATGACGGCTTGAATCGGCAGGTGGAGGGTAGGCGCGGGGTTCGAAATGGAGGCGACAAGCTCCCCAGGGTGGGAGCGGTGCGGTGGCCCCCCCCCCGGGTTTGGATCAAATCAGGCGCAGGGCCAGCCAGGCCCCGACGAACAGCCAGAAGGGGATGAACACCAGGAGCATCAGCACCGTGCCCCGGAGCCGCCCCAGTTGCCGTCAAGCGGGAAACAGCGGAATATTTCTGATCCTGATGCCTGAGTCGGATACACTAACCAACGCTCCTTGCTTGAGCCGGGGCTCGACCTTTGGCCAGAATTCCTTTATCAGCAAGGCCAGGTCAGGCCCCCTCAGCCCTTCCCATCGAATTCGTATTACGGAAGGTCCAGCGGCATTTGTCAGCGCAAGAATGGTATGAAAGTCCGAATCCAGCGTAATGACGAGACGGCTGCTGATCGGGGCAGCCCCTGATCCAAAAGAATGGCAATCACGCCGCCCCCAAGGCAAGTGTTTGATCATACAAGTTTCCAGCAGCGAATTGCAGGGCCTGTCGAATGTCCTCTATTTCCAACTCAGGATACTCCTCTTGGAGCTCATCCCAGTCTGGATAAAGTGCAACGCTTTCGACCACCCTGCGAACGGTCAAACGCATATTCCTTATGCACGGCTGACCATTCATGATCCCCGGATCTACGGTAATTCTGTCGAATGTTGCACTCATTATTGCCTCCAAAATCGCTAAGATGACCACGCCGTATCATGATAAGGCGGTAGATGCAAGGGTGATCCGGGGGTCACCTCAAAACTTGGTTCTGTAAATCTCAGTCCCGCCAACGGCGGGATTGAGCTCTGATTCAGAATTTTGCTCCCTTCAATCCAAGGACCATTGAACTGGACCAACGGCGTATGGAGTCCCGCGGAAAAACTCAACCGCCTCACATATCACTCTGACTGGCTACAGGACCTTCTGGGCTCTGCATCTTTGGGCGGCTACAGGCAGGGGCCACCATATCCGTTATAAGGCGAGATTTCGGCAGACAGCATATCTTCGGCTCCAACGTTCAAAGATTCCATCAGCTCCTCACGAGGTTTTATCCCGGTACTGACATGCAACTCGTGTATGAGCTTAGGGCCGGAATGAAAGTGGAGGCTTCGAAGGTGTCACCGTAACTTCACAGAGGTAAGGAATTCTTAAGTTAATAAAATAAGGGCGTCCCCATTTGCACAGGGTCCAAGATGTCACGCATCTGGGTATCCGAGGGGATGGATTTGAGCTTGTAAATGGTCTTCAAGTTGGTCGGTTCCTCAAGTCGGTGCCGTTCGAATTGGAGCATGGAGGGATCCTTGAGGGAGTGCATGGCGAAAGCAGCCATGAGTGCATCTTCCATAGCGATCCTGGCAGCGCCGCGACGAGTATCATTGACCTGCTGAAAGGAATCGTGGACAGTCTTGATGAGGGCATCGGCACTGAGATGCTTACGCTCCGTGGTGCTGAGCGCTTTATCTCGCGTTGTTTTGTGCTGTCGGAAAAATTGCCTCTGGTTCATGGAACATAGGCATACAACACCCGATGCGCCATGTCCAGCTGGAAATGCGTCACCCTCGAATTTTTCTGCGCGTAGAATTAGCGGCGAACAGTCAGTGCAAATTTCTTTTCACGTTTACGAAATGCACGACATAAAATACCCATGGAACGCCGCCTTTGGGGCGCTCCGGGAATTGCTGGTTCCAGGCACTGCTTCATTTTGATGGAAATAGAATAACCGCTGGATTCAATAGCTGATTTTAGTTCGGAACAAAGTTGACGAAATAGGTCACTCGGCCAGCCATCCCCGGAAGCCGACGTGGAAAATGCTACGCATTATCAATAGAAACCCTCATTGGCGAAATTGCAACAATCCAGGAATCAAATGGAAATGCGTATCCTTTGAGTAAAGCTGATACCCATATTGAAAAGCAATAGCTGCAATCCAGATATCATTTGTAGGTATAGGTGTTCCTGCCGCCTTCAAATTATTCAGTATCGAAGCGTAAAAGTCAGCCGTGGCTGCATCAATGGGGTGAACAATGACTCTCGGAGAATCCAAAAAAAGATAAAGCTCTTCCCTGTTCTTGGTTTCCCGGTTGCCGCCCTTGAAACCCGAAAAAAGCTCGCCAATACTGATCGCTGAAAAGCCAATCACATCAATTCTTCTCAACGCATTCACCACATCGACATCCGCCTTCATGGCAAATGAATAGATGTTGGTGTCGATCAATACCTTTTTCATTTCCAGAGTTCCTGATCAACTTGTCGCTCCTGCTCTATCTTCGCATGAATTTCCCTGAATTCGTCGTCGTTCCACCTGCCAAACAAATGATCCATATCATCGTATTCACGCGAGAATGTTCTCGCCTGCTTGAGCCCAAGGCCTTCCTTGACCATCTCAAGGGCTAGCTGATTGATGCTTTTCCCTTGTTCCGCGGCAGCCAATCTTAGTTTGTCGGCGACCTCCGGCTCAACGCCTCTGATGGTGACAGTCTTCATGGCAACCTCCCAATTATGATGGCATTGGGTGCTTTCAAGTTGACATCAAACTATGGCATCAGGCGACATTTGTCAAAAACGATGGTAATGGGGGAAGCCATGGAAGGTGAAAGCTCAAAGGTGACTTATACCTGGTTCCAATACCGGGCTTATCGGTCTGGGGGGGGCCACCGGAAAGGCAATGATACGCGCCGGGTTCCCCATGGGCTGCGACCTCCCCCTTGGCGGCCGCTGCGCCGGCGCCGTTCGGCGCGACCGGCCCCGCGCGCGCGCCCCGGTTTGGATCAAATCAGGCGCAGGGCCAGCCAGGCCCCGACGAACAGCCAGAAGGGGATGAACACCAGCAGCATCAGCACCGTGCCCCGGAGCCGCCCCAGTTGCTTCTGCAGATTGTCCTTTTCCAGGGCTCGGGTGATGATGAGCTGCAGGTGTTCCAGCTTGACCGGTTTGGTGACGAAATCGTAGGCCCCGTTTTTGATCGCATCCACCGCCGTTTCGATGGTCCCAAAGCCGGTGAGCATGATCATCGTCGCCTGGGGGTCGATCTGTTTGATCCGATCGAGCAGTTCGAGTCCGTCCATGCCCGGCATCTGGAGGTCGGAGAGGACCAGACGGACCCGGTTTTGACGGAATTTTTCCAACGCTTCCGGGCCGTCGCGGGCGATCACCACCGCATAGCCCAACTCCACCAGATACTCTTCCAGGAGATCGCAAAACTGGGAATCGTCATCCACAACCAGGATTCGGGGCGGGTCTTGCCGCACTTTTACAACCCCTTTCATTTGGAGGGAGAAAGCTTGGCCGAGCTGGCGGGCAGGATCAATTGCGGTCGGCCGTCCGCCGCCGGGACCGTGCCGAGACCGTTGCCGGTAAGCTTGATCACGCATTCAGTCACGGTCCGGCGCAGGTGCTCGATCCGGCTGAAGGTGTACGGCGAAAGAGCAGCACCGCGGGTGTCCTTGGCCAGGACCAGGCAGCCGAAGGGCCGGGAGCCGTCGTCCAGCGGAATGCTCAGGCGCAGCACGCGTTCGGAATCGAGCGCGGACGGGTCGATCCGATCCCTTGCCGCTCCCAGCAGGCAGACCCGGCGCGCCGGGCCGTTACCGTTGCAAGCGCTGTCCAGTTTCAGTTCGATATAATCCAGGCCCAGGAACTGGGCCGTGGCCACCATTTGCTCCCACAGTTGGTCGATCCCGGAAGCCGCCGCCAGGGCCACCTGCCAACTCAGAAAGGTGCGGCGGTCCCGGCTCACCCCCATGTCATCGCTCAGGTCCCGGATCCAGCCGCCGAATTTATCCACGGTCAAGTATTCCAAGTAGCCCAGGCGTCGGATCCCCAGGATCACCGCCGCGCCCACCACGGCCAGAATGAGACCGGCCTGTTCGTCCCGGGCGTTCACCAGCAGCAACGCCAGGCCGCCCAGGCCGATGGTGACCCCGTACAGGCCGAGCACGATGCGGCGCTGACTGAACCCGAGTTTCATCAGGCGGTGGTGGAGATGGTCCCGGTCCGGCTGGAACATGCCGCGCCCATAGATGAAGCGGCGGATCGGCGCCCACACGGCATCCATCAGCGGCAGGCCGAGGGCGATCACCGGGATCAGAATGGCCACCGTGGCCTGGCTCTTGATCGAACCCATGATGCTCAAGCCAGCCAGCAGATAGCCGAGGAAATAGCTGCCGCTATCGCCCATGAAGACCGAAGCCGGATTGAAGTTGTAGCGCAGAAAGCCGAGGCAGCTCCCGGCCATGGCGGCCAGTCCCATGGCCACCAGGGTCCTCTGGCTGATCACGCAGAGAACCAGCAGGATCATGGCGGAGAAAAAACTCACCCCCGCCGCCAGCCCATCCAGGCCGTCGATCAGATTGACCGCGTTGATCACCAGTAGAAACCAGAACACGGTCACGGGCAAAGCGAACCAGCCCAGCACGAAGCCGCCGATGCCGGGCAGGTAAACCGCGCTGATCCCGATCCCGCCCCAGTAGGCAATCCCCGCCGCCAGGGCTTGAACCGTGAATTTCAGCGTCGGGCCGAGCGGCTCCAGATCGTCCCGGAGCCCCAACCCGAACACCAGGGAAGCGCCCACCACCAGGGCCACAATTCGGTTATCGGCCACGATCAGCGCCACAATCTCGGCATCATGGAACAGGAACAAGACGAACGGCAGGAAGAACGCCCAGTAAATGGCGATGCCCCCGACCCCGGGAATGGCCCGTCGATGGATTTTCCTGGCCAGGGGCCGGTCCATCATCCGATACCGGTTGGCGGCCCGGGTCACCACGGGAGTCATCACCAGGGCCAGAACCAGCGACAGCAAAAACAGAGCCACGATGCTTGTCATAACAATTTCATACCCCAGCTCGATTCAAGGGTAAACAACCTTGGACGCGGTTCGCTTCCACGAAAAAACCTTT
>MNZR01000311.1:0-7648 GCA_001873705.1 Syntrophobacteraceae bacterium CG2_30_61_12 | reverse complement strand
CGCCTCGGAGGCGGGCAGGACGCCCGCCCCCGCATGAGCGAAAAGTATTTTCAGGCCGGGAACGCTTGACTGCCGACACAAGCTGGACAGTTACCTTTTCTCTTGCCTTGAGCCTTCAGCCTCCATCCTTGAGCTCTTATCCCGCCAAAAACTTCTCCGCCGTATCAACGTCCTGCCGGCTGCCGATGATAAGCGGCACCCGCTGGTGCAGCTCGGTGGGCACGATGTCCAGGATGTCGTGGCCCTCGCCGTCGATGGCGCGGCCGCCGGCCTGCTTGACCAGGAAGGCCAGGGGCGCCGCCTCGTAGAGCAGCCGCAACTTGCCGCTCGGCTTGGCCGGATTCTTGTTGTCAAGCGGATAGAGGAAGATGCCGCCGACGATGAGGTTGCGGTGAAAATCAGCCACCAGCGAGCCGATATAGCGCGCGCTGTATGGCCGGCCGCTCTCCTTGTCCTTGTCCTTCAGATATTCCACGTAGCGCCTGGTATTCTCCGGCCAATAACGGTAATTCCCCTCGTTGATCGAAAAATATCGGCTCCGTTCCGGGATGCGGATATTGGGATGGGAGAGGAAGAACTCGCCGACGCTGGGATCCAGGGTGAAACCATGCACGCCGTTGCCGGTGGAGAAGACCAGCATGGTACTGGAGCCGTAAATGATGTAGCCGGCCGCCACCTGGTCGCGCCCTATCTGCAGCAGATCGGCCTCCTCGCCCATGCCGCTTGCGCTCCGCCGCCGGTGCACCGAAAAGATGGTGCCGACCGAGACATTGACATCGATGTTCGATGAACCATCCAGTGGATCAAAGGCAATGGTGTACTTGCCGGCGGTACCCGCCGGCACCTCGATCATGTCGGCATCCTCCTCCGAGGCCATGGCGCAGATATAGCCGCAGCCCGCCAACCGCCGCTTGATGGTGGTGTTGGCATAATCATCCAGCTTCTGCACGGTCTCGCCCTGGATATTGGTATGGCCCGATTGGCCGAGGATATCGGCCAGCCCGGCCATGTTGACCTCGGCGGAAATGGTCTTGCCGGCGACGATGAGTTCGTTCAGCAGCCCGGTAAGATCGCCGGTGGCCTCGGGATGCAGGCGCTGATCGTCCATGATGTGGCGGTGTACGGTGATTCCAAGTGGTCGGTTCATTTCTCCTCCATGGCGGCAATAAAGATCGGGGGTGACTCGTCGGTCTTGCCTGATAGTAAGGGAGTTGCCCGGACCGGTCAAATGAAAAGTCGGATGACAAGGATCTGAACCAACAATATCAAGTCGAGTTACAGCCCTTGGGGTGCTGAACAATGAAAGAATATGTAAATATAAAGAACGTCCCCAACCCCCACTTGGCGGCCGTTTTCTCTTTAATTCTTGCAAGCAGAGTGATACTATGAATACATTCAAATTGAGTGCAGAGGTGCAATCATGGCAAGCATGAGTATCCGCGGGTTGGACGATCAGGCCTTGGCTCGCCTTAAAAGCCAGGCCGAGCGCGAGGGCAGCAGCCTGAACAGCTTGGTGTTGCGTCTGTTGCAAGGCATAAGTACTGAAATACAACCCGGTGCCTTGAAAAAATTTGACGATCTTGATTCCTTGGCTGGCACTTGGAGCGACGAAGAGGCGCATGCCTTTGAGCGAAATACGGCGGCATTTGCCGAGGTTGATCCAACGCTGTGGAACTAAGCCATGCGCCCTATTGCGCTAGATACTAATGCCTACATCGCCTTCAAACGCGGTGAAGCCTCCATAGTCGCCGTGTTGCAACATGCCCCCTGCATTATTGTGTGCGCCACGGTATTGGGCGAGTTGCTAGGAGGCTTTGCCGCTGGTCAGCGGGAGAGTGTCAACCGCGGCGAATTGTCGCAGTTTCTCAGCGTGCCGCGCGTGAAAGTGGTTCCCAGCACCGCGGCCACAGCCGATCTGTATGCTCTGGTTTATGCCACACTGCGCCGCAAGGGCAAACCCATTCCCACCAACGATCTATGGATTGCCGCCAGTAGCCTGGAGCACGGGGCCGCGTTATTGACACTCGACGCGCATTTTAAAAATATCGATGGACTGCGCACGGGGACTCGGCTGGAAGAGTTTATTCCATGACACTCCGGCCGGCTGCTTTCTGAAGTGGCAACTCGCTAACTTGATCTTGCTGTCGAGTAACTGCTCAGGTTGTTTAGACTATAGCGGCTCACGCCGCCCGGGGCGATTTATCATAAGGTAACTTTTCGCCAATTGTTGCCAAAGACAAAAGCGAATATTGAATATCGAACCAGGCATGGCGAATCATGAAGTTTGGTCTTTACCAAGGGCAAGGCGGTCCGGAGCTTATTATGAACGTTTGGCAAAAAAACGGAGCGTATGCGGAACACAGTACACTCCACCTGAGCTGTTACGCTGTCGGTTAATTTCCTGGCAAACTTGGATGAACGCGGCGCTTAAAGACTGGCTGGCAGAACACAAGGCGGCATAGGGTCGGCATCAAGTCGAGTTACAGCCCTTGGGGTGCTGAACAATGAGGGAATATGTAAATATAAAGGATGTCCCCGACCGTGCCCTACGCTGGATCATGAAGCGGCCTTGACATTCTGTCAAAACGCCGCTACAATGTGTTGCATTATGACAAACTACCTTTCCCGCGAAATCACGCCTCGCCTAGTACGGGCAATGCGCCAGTTGCCGGTAATTGTGCTTTCGGGTCTGCGGCAATCCGGCAAGAGCACCCTGCTTCAGAACGAGGCTGCCCTTGCCAGTAGCCACGCGTACCGTACACTGGACGATTTCGCGACAATGACAGCCGCGCGCTTAAACCCGGAATCGTTATTGGAAGGCTCCGTAACCCTCGACGAAGTGCAGCGCTGTCCGGAACTGCTCGTGGCGTTGAAAAAAAGTGTGGATGAACAGCGGCAACCGGGAAGGTTCATTTTATCAGGATCCGCCAATCTTGCCCTGCTCGGCCATGTTACCGAAACGCTGGCGGGACGCGCCGGCTATTTCACGCTCCACCCGATGACGCGCCGGGAACAACGGGGCTCAACATCCCGGAAGCCTTTCCTCGTGAAGTTCCTTGACTCACCTGCCCTGCCAACCGGCAAAGCTGACCAGGTGACAGAAAAAGAAATACTAACAGGCGGTCTGCCGCCGGCGTGTCTCGGCACCCCAGACGGCGTGGCGGAATGGTTCCGTGGCTATGTGCAGACCTACGTCGAGCGCGATGTGAGGCAATTGTCACGGATCACCGATCTCGTCGCCTTCCGCACCCTGGCACAACTGGCTGCCTTGCGCACCGGGCAGGTGCTCGTGACCAGCACGCTGGCACGCGATGCCAAGCTCAATGCGGTCACGGCGGGGCGCTATCTCGATCTGCTTGAGGCGTCGTTTCTCATCCGCCGGCTGCCGCCGTTCTTGAAGAACCGCAGCTCGCGCCTGGTGAAATCACCCAAGTTGCACTTTACCGACAGCGGTCTGGCGGCCCACATGGCAGGTATCACCACGTTGGAACCGGGCCGTGACGATCTGTTGCGCGGCGCGTTGTTCGAGACATACATGGCGCAAAATCTCGCTGGTCTGTTGGAGGCCCATCTGCCAGAGGCGCAGATGGGCTACTGGCACGAGCAAGGACGACACGAGGTAGATTTCGTCATTGAAATAAACCGCAACGTGTTTGCCATCGAAGTGAAAGCCGCTACCCGTTGGAACGAGGCCGATCTCTCCGGCCTGCTGGCATTTATGGAGCGGACACCGGCGTGTGTCGCCGCCGTGCTGGCTTACAATGGAAAGGAAGCCGTGAAGCTGGACGAACGTCTTTTTGCCATCCCGCTGGGAAAACTGCTTGAGTAGGGAACACAATTCCAAAAACGCGATAAAACTATTCGGTAAATGTTGGGGTTCGATGCCTCACCACCACCCCCTTGCGGGGTGCTCCTCAAGGAGTGGCTGGTGGAACAACAGGGCGGCATAGGTCAACAAGGAAACTTAACTTCCTGGATTCCCGTTTCCACGGGAATGACGACTTTTGCAGAGGCTCGGATGACAAGGATTTGCAGTAGTTCCACTGGCAAGGACCGTTGGTCATACGAACTATTTTCGCCTATGCCAATGCCAGAAGCCATTTAATGAGATGCCGCCGCTGGATTGCCACGCCCTGCCAGTCGCGAACCTCCTCCCCTTCATCCAGGGAGAGGAAAAAATTCTCCCCATTCCCCAGATAGGGATCGGCAAGGGCAAAGGCCCCCAGTTCGCGCCGTTCATCGTCTGCGGTCAAGGTTACCGCGACCTGATACCGGTCAAAGTTTCTTCCTCCCTCGGCGGCCAGGAAGTCCAACTCCCGGCCGGTATCGTTGGTCCCGTAGTAGACCGTGGCGCCGCGCCGGCGCAGTTCGAGAAACACGGCATGCTCAAGGCGCAGGGCCAGGTTTTCCTCCGACGAACGATATAGGCTAATCAGGCCAGGGTCAATGCCGTAGTATTTGCGGGTATCGCTGAAGACCCGATTCTGCTTCCAACTGAAGCGGTTAACCTCGCACAGGGCAAAGGTCTTAAGCAGGTAGCCGCAGTAGGCGATGATCGTCTCCGTTTTCGTCTTGATCCCCAAGGCTTTGGCGCGCCGAGCCAGAGAGGCGAAGGTGATGACGCATCCGGCGCCCGCCATCAGGTAATGGAACAGTTTTTCGAGCAGGGCAACATTGTCGACACGAAAACGGCGTACCACATCATCGAGAATCACCTTGCTCACGATACCTGAAAGATACGAGAGTCTGGCCTCCTGGGCCGGGATATCGAACACCTCCGGGAGACCGCCATGGCTCAGGTACTCGGTGAACAGCCGGCTGAGTGCCTGGCGCTGGCGGTAATAATCAGCCGTCGCCATTACCCTCACCCCCCGGTAGGCCAAAAACTCCTGGAAACTGAAAGGCATCAAAGGAAACTCGACGAAGCGCCCCGCCAGATTGCTTCCCAGCTCCGATGAAAGCAGTTCGGAGTTTGAACCGGTAAGGATGATTTCAGTTGTTTCGCCGTCACGCTCATAGATGGTGCGGATAAAACGGTCCCAGTCCGGCACATTCTGGATCTCGTCGAAAATGAGGAGCCGCTTGCCCGGCTTGGCCGAAACATTCAAGAACAGTTCGTAAAGCCGGTTCAGCCGTTCCGGCGAGTTAACCTCCATAAGGCGGAAATCTTCCAAATTGAGATAGAGCAGATTGGCCGGCAAGATTTGCCCTGCATCGAGCAGGCGTCTGGCCACCTGCTGCACCAGAAACGACTTGCCGCTCCGGCGAAAACCGGTGACGATCTTGATCGGCCGCGAGCCCATGGCCCTGAAGACGCTCTCCTCCAAATGCCGCCGGACACCGCTACGCCTTTGAATAAGGCTTTGCCACTCGAAAAGAACGGTGGTTAATACTTCTGTGTCCATTTTGTCGCCCAGTAGAGGTATTTTTTATACTCTATTATCCCTCTATTGAGAGGCAATATCAAGAAAAATAAACGTCCAGCAAATTTGCAGGATCATGTTGCCGATAGCCAATCAGAGGCCGAAACGGGCGAGCAGCGCTCGTTCATGGGCGCCAGCACCATCACATAGACCAGGTTCGAGAGGGGAGGCAAAATGATGGGCTCTATCCAAAGCTACGTTCAAGCTTCCAACCAGCCGGCGAATAAATTTAGTCAATAGCCATTGACTAAATTTATCATATCGTGCACCATGAGCCATGGACACACGATTCACTCCCCACAACCGGCAGTGGGAATCGGCTGAGGCCTTCTGGCGGGAAGACCCGCACCTGAAGCAGTTGCAACGCCAGCCCCTCGTGTACCGCTCGCCCCTGATCGACCGGCTGCCCCGCGCGCGACCGGGGATCTACACGGTCACCGGCGGCCGGCAGACCGGCAAGACCACCCTGCTCAAACAATGGATGGGAGAGCTGTTGCACGCCAAACTGACGCCAACCGCCCTGCTTTTTCTCACCGGCGAACTCATTGACGACCACCACAGTCTTGTTCGCCTGCTCACCGAGGTGCTGCCGGAGATGTCCGCTGACCCGCTCAAAATGGTGGTGCTGGATGAGGTCACCTATATCCGGGATTGGGACAAGGGCATCAAGTATTTGGCCGATGCCGGGTTGCTGGACGATGTGGCCCTGGTCATCACCGGGTCGGACACCGTTATCCTGCGGGAGGCGCGCATGCGCTTCCCCGGCCGGCGAGGGCAGGCCGACACCGTGGATTTTCACCTCTTGCCGCTCAGCTTTGCCGAGACATTTCTGCTCAAGAAAAAAATTAGCTTGCCTGCAATGCGGACGCTGCTGGCCGAGGCCCAGACGCCGGCCCCGAGTCTGATAGAGGATCTGTTCGTGGAATTCGACCGCTTTTTGATGCACGGCGGGTTTCTGACCGCCATCAACGACCTGGAGCGCCATGGCCGGATACTACCCGCCACCCTCACCACATACAGCGACTGGATTCGCGGGGATGTTCTGAAGAGGGGCAAGAGTGAACATTTCCTGCGGGAAATCGTGGGGGCGATCATCAAACGGTACGGCAGCCAGATCACCTGGAACAATCTGGCCAAAGACCTGTCCATTGACCATCCCAAGACCGTGGCCGACTACATGGCACTGCTCTCGTCCATGAATGCGGTATTCATTCAAGCCGCGCTGCAGGAAGATACCCTGGGGCCAGCGCCCAAGAAGGCGCGCAAGGTGATGTTCACCGACCCTTTCATTTTCCACGCCATGCACAATTGGCTGCATCCCTGCGCCGATCCTTTTGCCGAGCAGATCGAGGCAACGCTTGCCGCACCAACGGAAAAAGCCAGGCTGGTAGAGGCCAGCGCGGTTACGCAAGTGCGACGCTGGCACCCTACATTTTACATCAAGGCCAAGGGCGAGGTGGATATCGCCTACGTCAGCAAAGGCAGGTTCTGGCCCATTGAAATCAAGTGGACCGGACAATTCCGGCCAAAGGATCTGCAGCAGACAGCCAAATACCAAAACAGCAGGGTATTTGGCAGGCAGCGGGGCTTCGGCAAAATTAATGGCATGCCCACCGAACCACTGCCATGGGCCTTGTTTCGCCTGGGCATGGAAGAACTGGACCAACAGGGATCGCCTGGCGGCAATCCAGTTGCCTAAAATCACAGGCCGAAACGAGTGAGCAGCGCCCTTTCGTAAGGAACCAGACACTCATGCGGGGAAAGGTTGGAAGAGTTCGACCCTAGCGAGGTGCGTCGGATTATCGCTGGTCACTAGGAGATGCGCTACGAACTCCAGGAATCCATTATCTATCTGTCGCGTCCGTGGCATACCCGCGAAGATCAGTAGGTTGGGGTGAGGCATCGAACCCCAACATTTGCCATGGCCGCCGATGATGTTGGATGGAACGTTGGGGTTCACAAACTCACCCCAAACCTGCACATCTGAAGTCCCCAACCGTGGCTCCAAAAGGATTGTCGTTTCTGGATTTCCAACAGCTATTGCGCGTCGCAAGATGGACATTCGACCACCAGCGCGGCAGTCATCAAATCTGGTACTCGCCTACGGGGCATCGCCTGTCAATTCAGGAGGGCCGCGAGGGCAAGGCCAAGTTTTATCAGGTCGAGCAGTTTATTACACAGTACGAGGTGGAAAATGGCAACGACTGATCGATTTGATGGTTTTA
>MNZR01000364.1 GCA_001873705.1 Syntrophobacteraceae bacterium CG2_30_61_12 | reverse complement strand
GCCCACCAGGGAACCGACCAGGAAATAGACAAAGAGGTAAATATTGCTGCCCAGCAGAATGCCGGCAAAAAGACTCATGCTGACGGCGAACATGATGGCCGTGGTGATATCGAAGAAAATGGCCGCGAGCATCGCCCCGGCGGCCAGCGGAATGGCATGGGCGAGGCCGCGGGGATCGAACCAGCCGATCTGTTCCCCGAGGGATTCGGCGACCATGGCGGCGGTTCGAGCGAACACCAGGAAGGCGATCACAATGAGCGCGAGAAACAGGATGTCCTTCACCCGCAGCCGCAGGTTGGGCAGATGTTCACGCGCCAGATGGAGCAGCACCAGGCCGTAGAGTTGGGCGAACAGGAGCAGGGCGATGAAGGTCGCCAGTTCATGGCGTTCCGGGGCGCTCTTACGGTAGGACTTGAGCTTCAGCAGCTGTTCCGAGCCGATCTGCTGGCCTTCCCGGACCAGCATTTCATTCTTTTTCACCTGGATGTAGACCGGGCTAACGGCTTCGGCCGCCTGGACCTTGCGCACCGCGGTTTCCACCCGATTGAAGGTGATGTTCGGCTCCACCAGTTGTTTGGCCAGAAACACCAACGCGATCAATTCCTTGGGGTCGCCTTCCTCGCTGCTGGTTTTCGCCTCCATGAAATTGACGGCTTCGGCTACGTCCCGATAGAACTGCGGGGAAGCGATCAGTTCTTCCTCGTTGGTTGGAAGCTTGCGGATCAGGACCTGAGCGGAATCGCTGCGCAGTTCGAGCGGCAACCTGCGGGTGGCGATGACGCCGGCGTCCATGATGGTCTGGAGCCAGCCGCTGATGCGCTCGGCCATGGCCGCGGCAAACTGATTCGCTACCAGAACCCGATAGATCGAGGTGGGGACCGGAAAACCCAGGATGGTTTCGAACGCCTGCTTGCGTTCGTCGGCCAGCTCCCGCACCCGCTTCAGTTGTGCTTCGAGCGGCAGCGGCAGGTGAGTGGTCGCGAGCCCGCGGTCGGGCATCAGAATGGCGTCTGGAGCGGGCCGCGCGCTGAGCAAGACCTGGCGCATCAGGTCGAAGGCCTGAGCCAACTTCCGACCGATGCGGCGGCCCGCTTCCTGGTCGAAATCGAACACCAGCGGGGCGCTGTGCGCTGTTTCCTCGCGCTTTTGCCGGGTGGCTTTCTCGTCCAGCACCAGAAAATCATGTCTGGCCTTGATGTTGCGGCCGACCACGTCGCCGATCCGGTAGCGTGGGCTGGTAACGACAAAGGATGGGGTCAGCAGCAGCGCGATGCAAAGGCTTGCAGCCAGGGTCAGCAGCAGGATCTGGGTGCGTGGGTCCCGCGGCCGCCCGCGGAATTGCGGCGGTTTGAACCACCGCGGCGGCCGATCTGGGTTCTTGCTGGGGTCGCGTTTGTCTTGGTCCATGGTCGATGGCTGCCGAGGTCGCTGGTGGGGCACGACCGTCAGCGGTTATCCGCCTTTTCATAGGCGCGGATGATGTCTTGAACCAGCCGATGGCGCACCACGTCCTTGTTGGAAAAGAAGACAAAACGGATGCCCGTGATGTCTTGCAGAAGCGCGGTGGATTCAACCAGGCCCGAGGGTTTGTTTTCCGGCAGATCGATCTGGGTGACGTCGCCGGTGATGACCGCTTTCGACCCCATGCCCAGCCGGGTGAGGAACATCTTCATCTGTTCGCTGGTGGTGTTTTGCGCCTCATCGAGAATGGCAAAAGCATCGTTTAAGGTGCGGCCGCGCATGAAGGCCAGGGGCGCCACCTCGATGGCGCCGTGCTGGAGCAGTTTGGAAGCCCGAGCGTAGTCCATCATGTCATGAAGGGCGTCGTAGAGCGGGCGCAGGTAGGGGTTCACTTTTTCCGCCAGGTCCCCGGGCAGGAATCCGAGCTTTTCGCCGGCTTCCACCGCCGGGCGCACCAGCACGATCCGCCGCACCTGCTCCGCCGCCATGGCCGCCACCGCCATGGCCATGGCCAGGTAGGTCTTGCCGGTGCCGGCCGGACCGATCCCGAACACGATGTCATGGCTGCGAATGGCGTCGATGTATTCTTTCTGCTTGACGCTCTTGGGCGTGATGATGCGCTTGCTGGAGGTGATGAACACCTGATCCAGGAAGATGTCGGCCAGGCGCCGCTGAGAATTGTCGCTCAAGACCTGAATGGCATAGAGGATATCGCCGGGGAACAGGGGATAGCCGCGGCCGAGCAGGCTGCTCAGTTCTTCGATCAGGCGCAGACCCAGTTCCACCTGAGCCGGGTCACCGGAAAAAGCCAGGCGATTGCCGCGCAGGTGCACCCGGATATGCAGGTGCTCCTCGATGATCTTGAGATGGCTGTTGCGTTCTCCGATCAACTGCTGGAGCCGCTGCTGGTCGTCGATCACCAGTTGTTTTGTGGCCTCGAAGGCCTCGCTCTGCTTTGCCTGCGCCAAACTTGCCCAACCTTTCCGACCGCCTCGGAGCGCTTGCCTGGTCAACAAGGCCTTTTATCATGCCCGTTGAGTGCTGACAATAGCCGGCTCCAACGGCCGCGCCAGGCCCCGGGCGCTCAATCCCTTGCCGGGCGATGCGCCAATGGTCGCGCCGGTTAAGCCCAGCGCCGGGAATTGCTGATGCTGAAACTAGTGGAGGAATGTCAATTTTCCGATTTTCTGATAAAATATAAGGAAAAAGGACGAGGAGGAGATTTCACCATGCCGACGAAGACCGACTCGCAACAAACCTACACCTATCGGGACTACTTGCAATGGGGCGAAGGAAGGTGCGAGCTGATCAAGGGGGTCGTCCACGACATGACTCCGGCTCCGTCGAGAATTCACCAGGGAGTATCGGCGCGACTCATGCGAGGGATCATGAATCACCTGGTTGTTTGCAGATCTTCCTGTGAAGCTTACGCCGCCCCGTTTGACGTTCGCTTGCCTGATGCGGATGAATCGGATGACCGGATCACGACGGTCGTTCAACCGGACATTTCGGTCATTTGCGATCCATCGAAGCTGGACGACCGGGGATGCCGCGGAGCGCCGGACTGGATCATCGAGATTGTCTCCCCATCGACCGCTTCCCAGGACTACATCCGCAAGCTGGCTCTGTATGAGAAGCAATGCGTCCGCGAATACTGGATCGTTCATCCGGTGGATAAGATCGTGACGGTGTACCGGATGACTGAAGCGGGTGGCTACGGCAGACCGGAAATCTACTCCGTGAAAGATCGGGTGGAAGCGCAAGCTGTTGCGGGGCTCATGATCGAACTGGAAGAGGTGTTCGAATCCTGAGGGCCTTACCGGTCCAGTCCTATGCTGATGGATTTCAATGATTTTTTATAAATGCTCAGACCCTCCCTTCCTGGGTCCATGCGGAACCCGCGACGGTGGGGGGAGGCGGATCGGTTACCGGCAAGCAGTGCGGCCTTTCACCGGGAGCTGATCGATTACGGTGTTCCCGGTCCTGATGAAAGCCCCGGCGATCGGTGCCGAATCATGGGCGCGCGGCCGCATCCGGTGGAAAGGGTTTGGCTGTTGCCGCGCGGTTCCATTATGATCATCCAGGGTGCGGCAGGCCGGGCCAAGGTGAGGGGTTCCGGACGAGCCTGGTTGGAAACGGTGATCGAGGGTGAAGGAGGCGGTTGGTGACCGCGATTCCATCGATGTTCAATGGGTTGGACTGGGTGCTGGTGGCCGTGGCCGGGGTGTCCGTGATCCGCGGTCTATGGCGGGGAGCGGTGTCTCAGGTGTTCGGGATCCTCGGGATCGGCGCCGGGTTCGTGTTGGCGCTCAACTTCCATACCCCGGTTGCCGCCAGGCTGACGGAAGCCTTCAAGGACCTGCCGCGGCCCGGTCTGGTGGCGATGGTGACCCTTTTTCTCCTGGCCTGGGTGGTTTTTGCCGTGGTCGGCCACTGGCTCGCCGGCCTGCTGCGGAAAACCGGTCTGAGCGGTCTCGATCGCCTGCTGGGTGCCCTGGTCGGATTCGCCAAGGCGGTGCTGATCGCCATCATCATCGTTTCCGCCCTGGTATTCTTCTTTTCTCCCAAGGACCCGCTGATCGGCCGCTCGAAGCTAGCTCCCTACCTGCAAGAGATGGCGGCGTTTCTGGTGCGGACGGCGCCGCCCGGGGTGCGCCGGCAATTCGATCAGAAACGCGAGGAATTTCAGAAATTTTGGCTGGCGCCCGGCAACGTTCAAGGGCCCCCGGCCGCTACCTGATGGACCTGTCGACAGCGAGGGTGGATGTGACAATGGACGAACGCTGGCGGGATATTCACAAGATCTGGGCAATCATCGATCGGCTGCGAGGGGAACCGGGATGCCCCTGGGACCGCAAGCAGACGCCGGAGTCGGTCCAGACCTATCTGGTGGAAGAGGCCCATGAAGCGGCCGCCGCGGTGAGATCGGGAAATCCGGCCGAAGCCGCCGAAGAACTCGGGGACCTGCTGTTCATGGTGTTTTTTCTCATTCACCTCTACCAGGAAGCCGGGGCCTTCACCCTGGAGCAGGTTGGGGAGCGGATCTGCGCCAAGATGATCCGGCGTCATCCCCATGTGTTCGGCGAGGTAACGGTGAAAGACACCGACGAGGTGCGGGCCAACTGGGAAAAGATCAAAGCCGGGGAAAAAAACCACAGCGGCAAGAACACCACCGATGGTGTGCCGGATACGCTGCCGGCGCTCATTCGCGCCTATCGGTTGCTGGCTCGGGTGAGCCGGGAGCGCCCGGAGTGGGACGAGGCGGCCGGCGAAGCCGAACGCTGCCGCCGGGCGCTCGCCCGGGTGAGCGACGCCCGGCGGGACGGGGCCGAAGTTGCTGCCGGCGATCTGGGCGAAGCCCTGCTGCACTTGGCCAATCTCGCCCGGCTCCACCACTTCCGCCCGGAAGACCTGCTCCACAACCACCTGACGGGCTGGCTGCGGGAGCTCTGCGCGCAGCCGGACGCGGCGCCCAGGAAATAGGCGGCGCGTGGCCCGACACGGAAAACCGGGAGCCCCCCGGTGCGGTGCGGAAATCCAAGGAAGCGCAATTCATGGTCGCGTAAGCGAGATCCAGCACCGTCTGATCACCGCCGCGATAAAGTCGGTGCAGAGCGGTGTCGAGTGTGATAGTGAATGACGCTCGGTTCAGGTCCGGCAAAGACCGCCCGATTCTATTGAATGCCTGGAGGGAAAGGGATCCGGCGTGCCCATTTCCGAGCCGCTCGATCTTGTTTTGGAGCCAGTGTGAGAGATACGGTCATGAACGAACTGCCCCCAATCACCATCGATCCCAAGACCTTCCTCCGCCGGCATTGTTCACTGCCCGCCCTACCGCAGGCCTTGATCGAGATTCAGCAGGCGATTCAGTCCGATCAGGTGAGCGTTGCGGGCATCGCCGCCGTTATCCAAAAGGACCCGGCCATGGCGGCACAGGTGCTGAAAGTGGTGAACTCATCCTACTACAGCCTGCCGCGCGAAATCATCGACGTCAAGCTGGCGGTCGCCTATTTGGGCATCAGCGAAATCTATCGGATCGTGCTGTCGATGGCGGTGGTCAATACCCTCGTGGCGGACCGCGTGACTGGTTTCCAGAAGATCTGGTTCCATTCGCTGTTCACCGCCCTGTGCGCCCGCCATCTGGCGAAGGAATTCGAGCCGCTGCTGCCCAGCAGCGAACTCTGGGTCGCCGCTCTGCTCCACGATGTGGGGAAGCTGGTTTACCTCAAATTTTTCCCCGATCACTTCCATGCGGCGATCACCCTTTGCGAGGAAAAGGGGATTCTCTTCCGCGAAGCGGAAAAGGCCCTCGATCTGCCGGCCAGCGCCACCCTGGGCGCGCTGCTCTGCGATCACTGGCAGCTGCCGGAACCCATTCGCAACGCCTGTGAACGCCACACCCTGTTCGATTTGCCCAACCTGATGGGCCAATCCGAAAAGGACACCTTCCTCAGAGTGATCGCTCTGGCCAATATCCTCGCGGTGCTTTCCACCGATACCCTGGTGGATGAAAAGGTTGGGCAATTGAGTCGAGTGGTTTCCAAAATCCTGCGGTTGAACGAATCCAATTTCATGCTGCTCATGGCGAACGTCGCCGAACTCAAGTTGGAAGCCGAAGCCGTAGGTCAGCCGTAGGTCAGGGTGTGCGCGGCACTCCCTGACACGCCCGTACCACCGGGTGGTTGATGACAATTGCGGCAAAGCGTCGGGTAGCTCCCGCTGGTCGCAACCCGACCTACGTACCGCGGATTGACCCACGTATCGCGCAACCCGACCCACGTACCGCGCGGATTGATTTCGAGTAGGTCAGGGTGTGCGGAGCACTCCCTGACAATGCGGTTGAGCCAGGATGGCCGGCGGGGAGCGGGGGGGGGCTCGGTGGTCCGATCAACGAGGGCGTCGGGTAGCTCCCGCTGGTCGCAACCCGACCTACGTATCGCGGATTGAGCTACGTATCGCGCAACCCGACTTACGTACTCTAACCGGCGTCGGCCGCTTTACCGCCCGCGGCTCAACGGCTCAGGTGAACATATTGATGGTGCAGTTCCGGGCGTGCTTCAGATAGTCCTCGGCGGCCTGGATCTCGACCCCTTCCATCAGTTCGTCGTCACTCAGCTTCATCATGTCCATGGTCATCCGGCAGGCCACCAGGCGGACTCCCTCGAGTTGCGCCACTTCCACCAGTTCTTCCAGCGTCGGGATGTTGGCCTCATCGATTTGCTTTTTCATCATCTTGCTCGCCATGGTGGCCATCCCGGGAATGGCGCCAAGCACACCGGGGGGAATGAACTTGGCCTTGGCGAAGCCGCCCTTGCGAACCAGGTTGATCCCCATGAAGGTGTAGAACACGGTGGCGTCCATGCCCAGGCGCCGGCTGTTGATGGCGAGGACCAGGGCCGGGTAGGCGCCGTCAATGCTGCCCCGACTGCAAATGAAGGTGCAGGATTGCCGCTTGGGCTTCGGTTCTGAACTGGTTGCGGTCATGGTTGGGTAAACCTCCTGTTGGCTATTGTGTTTCCTTGCTGGCATGGTGATCACAATGAGCGCGCCGGGCCCGCCGGGTCGTTGCTAGCGGCGCGGTGCGCGGTGCAACCGGGTTCCGCGGCTGCCGCAACGACCTCCGGCCGCCACCGGGTGCTAGGTTTCCGGTTCGACCGGGTCCGTCGGGCGGTGTTCGGCGTCGTTATCGCGCAGGCAGATGCAGTGAATGATTTCCACCACCTTGAGATTGGTGAGCGCGTAGTGGACCTGATTGCCGTCGCGGCGGGCATGCACCACCCCCTTGGCTTTCATCAGACCGAGCTGCTGCGACATGTAGGACTGGGTGGTGCCGATGGCCTGAAACAATTCACTTACGGTCCGTTCGCCGTTTTTCAGTTGATCGATGATCCGCAGGCGCACCGGGTGGGCCACCACGCGGAGGACCTCGGCGGCGTGCTGCAAGCGTTCGATAGCGATGGGAGCGGACGGTGCCGTGCTGTTGGGATCCATACAATCTCCATAGTTCAATATTCAAATATCCTGAT
>MNZR01000101.1 GCA_001873705.1 Syntrophobacteraceae bacterium CG2_30_61_12 | reverse complement strand
GTTTTTCTCCTGGGTGCACGTATTGACCAACTGCCTGCGCCGTGCTATCAACGCCCTGATTTTTTCCGATAATTCATCCATAGTGTCGTAGGTCAGGGTGCGCGCGGCGCTCCCTGACTTGGGTGGAGAGGCGACGGCGGCAACAGCGTCAGGTAGCTCCCGTTGGTCGCAACCTGACCTACCGTGGCGAGTCGCCATGTTACCGTGGCGAGTCGCCGTGTTGCTGGCCGGTAGCTGGTCAGGTCTTATGACGAGTATCCAGGCCCGAGCCTGGGCCTTGACAATTATTCGCATTCTGATAACTGGTGCCGTAATCACGGGACAAACCTTGAACGATCCGGTTTCCTATCAATCGTTCCTTGGGGTTGCCGCGGGAGCGCAGGGCAAGCACCGCTGAAACCCATCATGGAGGCCACCAATGAAAATGCTGATTTGTGACGGGATGCATCAAAGCGGGCTGGAGCTATTGCAGCAAGCGGCCGGGCTGGAAGTCGATTGTCCCAAGCAACCTAGCGCCGAGCAAGTCGCGGAGATCATTGCCGACTATGATGCGCTGGTAGTCCGCAGTCGCACCAAGGTGACCGCCGCGCTCATCGAGCGGGCGAAAAAGCTCAAGGTGATCGGACGAGCCGGGACCGGGGTCGACAACATCGATATCGGCGCCGCCAGTTCCCGTGGTATCCTGGTGATGAACACTCCGGGCGCCAATGCCATGGCCGCCGCTGAACACACCTTGGCCATGATGTTGGCCTTATCCCGGCATATTCCCCAGGCCACCCAGTCGCTGCGCGAGGGGCGTTGGGACAAAAAACAGTTTATGGGCACCGAATTGTATCATCAAACCCTGGGGGTCATCGGCCTGGGGCGAATCGGATCGATCGTCGCCGATCGCGCGCTCGGCATGAAGATGTTGGTGCTCAGCCATGACCCGCACATCCTGCCGGAAACCGCGGCAATCATGGGTACGGAATGGGTGTCACTGGAGGAACTCCTGGCACGATCCGATTATATTACCCTTCATGTTCCGAAAACGGCTGAGACCGAAAACGTCATCAATCGTGAAGCGATCGCCCGGATGAAGCCGGGGGTGCGCATCATCAACTGCGCGCGCGGCGGCTTGCTGGATGAGCGGGCCCTCTACGAAGGCCTGGTCGAGGGTAAGATCGCGGGTGCCGCCCTCGACGTATTCGCGGAAGAACCCCCCACGGGCAATCCATTGCTGCAACTGCCCAACGCCATTTTCACTCCGCATCTCGGAGCCTCCAGTGTCCAGGCCCAGGCCAACGTGGCCAGAGCTATTGCCGGCCAGATTCTGGATTATCTGCAACAGGGCGTCATTCGGAACGCCCTCAATTTCCCGTCCATCTCCCCCAAAGCCCATGAGAAGATCAAACCCTATATGCTCCTGGCGGAGCGACTGGCGCATTTCCAGGGGCAGCTATGCCGGCAACTGCAGCGAGTGGAAATTGAATACAGCGGCACCGAGTTGACCGAATTGCCGCTGCCGCCCCTCACCCAGACCATCGCCAAGGGACTGCTGGATCCGATCCTGGCGGAACAGGTGAACCTGGTCAATGCCCCGCTACTGATGGAACAACGCAAGATCAAGCTGGTTTCCACCAAGACTTCGGAATCTCACGGCTACACCGGATTAATCACGCTCAAGGTGCACGGGCAAGACCTGGAACGGTCGGCCACTGGAGCGGTTTTCCCCGGTAATGAAATCCGCCTGATCCGGCTCAATACCTATCGGCTCGAAGCCGAACTGGAAGGGGTCAACCTACTGATTCAGAATCTCGATAAACCGGGGGTCATCGGCTTCATCGGTTCTACCCTGGGCGACCATCAGGTCAATATCGCCAACATGCATCTCAGCCGGACCCCGGAACGGGATCGGGCGATCGCCATCATCCGTCTCGACGCCCAAGCCCCGGAACCGGCCTTGACCGCACTGCGCAACCACCCCAGTATTTTGAGCGTGGAACAAGTGATCTTGTAGCTGCCCGGACCAAGGGAATCGATGAAAAACAAACCGTGTAATGCAAGTCGGACGTTTTCTTATCGTCTTTCGGCTAAGCCGATTTCACTCGACAAGAAGTGAAGGATTTCAGCCCAAACGAGTATACCTTCAGCGCGAGGCGTCACCGTTCCCGAAACGGTAACTCCTTCTCCCAATGCCTTGAAGTACACCCGCCCAAAACAAGGGTCGGCCGGTTCCCGCCATGGCCATTAAACCATTCGGGCAGGAACCGGCCGACCGTTTTACGGATCGGCATTCATCAATCAATCAAAACTACCGCACCCGACCCTCACGCCAGGCTTTGATCAACTGGTCGTAGTCGACCGTTTCGCCCTTGGGCTTTTCGTTGGCGAGCTTCGCCTTGGGCGCCCCGGGTTTGCTCAGCCAGATATTCGGGTCCTGCTCCGGATTGAGCTTCGGGCCGCGATCGCCCTGGACCCCGGAGCGTTCCAGACGCATCAGCACCTTGTCCTGTTCCGCCGCCAGGTTGTCCATGGCCCGATCGACGGTGACTTCGCCGGCCACCGCCTCACCGATATTCTGCCACCACAACTGAGCCAGCTTCGGATAGTCGGGCACATTGGTGCCGGTCGGGGTCCAGGCAACCCGCGCCGGACTGCGGTAAAATTCCACCAGGCCACCCAGGTACGGGGCCCGTTCGGTGAAGGACTGATGGCGGATATCACTGTCGCGGATGATGGTGAGGCCAACGTGGCTCTTTTTCAAGGACACGGTCTTGCTCACCGTGAACTGGGCGTAGAGCCAGGCGGCCTTGCGGCGATCCAGGGGAGTGCTCTTGAACAGGGTCCAGGAGCCGCAGTCCTGATAACCCTGCTTCTGCCCTTCTTCCCAATAAGGACCGTGCGGCGACGGGGCCATCCGCCACTTCGGGGTACCGTCTTCGTTCACCACCGGGGTCCCTTTCTGCACCATGGATGCGGTGAACGCCGTGTACCAGAAGATCTGCTGGGCCACGTTGCCCTGCGCCAGACTCGGCAGCGACTGGTAGAAATCCATCCCCAGGGCCCCGGGAGGCGCGTATTTACGCAGCCATTCCATGTATTTACGGAGTGAGTACTTGGCCGCCGGGCCATTCGTGGCACCGCCGCGGCTGACGCTGGAACCCACCGGGCGATCTTTTTCATCCACCCGGATACCCCATTCGTCCACCGGCTTGCCGTTGGGCAGCCCCTTATCACCGGCCCCGGCCATCACCAGCCAGGCATCGGTGAAACGCCAGCCCAGGTCCGGGGCCTTCTTGCCGTAGTCCATGTGGCCATAGACCTGCTTGCCGTCGATCTCCTTGACCTGCTCGGTGAAGAATTCGGCGATGTCTTCATAAGCCGACCAGTTCACCGGCACGCCCAGTTCGTAGCCGTAGATTTCCTTGAATCGCTTCTTGTATTCCGGATTGCTGAACCAGTCGTAGCGGAACCAGTACAGGTTGGCGAACTGCTGATCGGGCAACTGGTAGAGCTTGCCGTCCGGGCCGGTGGTGAAGGACTTGCCGATGAAATCATCCACGTCCAGGGTCGGCAGGGTCACATCCTTGCCCTCGCCGGCCATGAAATCACTCAGCGGCACCACGAACCCATAGCGCCAGTGAGTGCCGATCAAATCGGAATCGTTCACGTAGGCGTCATAGATGTTTTTACCGGACTGCCACTGGGTTTGCAGCTTTTCGATCACATCCCCTTCCTGGATCAGGTCGTGGGTGACCTTGATGCCGGTGATTTCCTCGAACGCCTTGGTCAGCACCTTCGATTCGTACTCATGGGTCGGAATGGTTTCGCTCACCACCTTGATTTCCATCCCCTTGAACGGTGCCGCCGCCTTGATGAACCATTCCAGTTCCTTGAGCTGGGCGTCCTGGGTGAGGGTCGAGGGCTGGAATTCCTGCTCGACCCATTTCTTGGCGGCGTTCATGTCCGCCTCCACCGGAGCGGCCAGAAAAGCGCCCAGTACCAGCGCCAACGCTCCCCCCAACACGATTCCGGTTCCCTGCCTGAAGATCCTGCCTGTCATAGCGTCCTCCCTGTTGCGGCCTTGTGTTGCGGGCCCAATGGACCATCGGTTCGGCCGGCCGGCGCGAAGGCCACGCGCGCCGCACCCGAGGCCGAACCGGCCCCGATCCATGGCCCCGGTTAACCCCAGCGCATGAGAGCGATCAACCAGACCAGCGAGATGGCGGTGGCGAACCAGAGCGAAAGGTGGGTGAATCCGATCCAGGCGAGGTGAATGTAAGCGCTGCCGAGCAGGCTGATGAACAGTCGGTCGCCCCGGGTGGTGGCGATGGGCAGCAGGCCCCGGCGGGCGATACTGGGGGATTGCAGTTGCCAGACGGTCATTCCGATCAGCATCAGGACGATCACCATGAAAAAAATGCCGGTCGGCAGGGTCCAGGCCATCCATTCCAGATTCATGGCAATGCCTCGCTAAACACGTCCCAAAGCAAAACCCTTGGCCAGGTGATTGCGCACGAACCAGATCACCAGGGCCCCCGGCACGATGGTGAGAATCCCGGCCGCCGCCAACAGGCCCCAATCGAGACCGGTGGCGCTGACGGTGCGGGTCATGGTGGCCACGATCGGTTTGGCGTTGGTGATGGTGAGGGTACGCGCCAGCAGCAGTTCCACCCAGCTGAACATGAAACAGAAGAAGGCGGTGACCCCGATTCCGGCGCGGATCAACGGGATGAAAACGGCGGCGAAAAAGCGCGGGAAACTGTAGCCGTCGATGAAGGCGGTCTCATCGATTTCCCTCGGGATCCCGGACATGAAGCCTTCCAGGATCCAGACCGCCAGCGGAACATTGAACAGGCAGTGGGCCAGGGCCACGGCGATGTGGGTGTCGATCAGGCCGAAGGTTGAATAGAGCTGGAAAAACGGCAGCAGGAACACCGCCGCCGGCGCCATCCGATTGGTCAGGAGCCAGAAGAACACATGCTTGTCGCCGATGAATTGAAACCGCGAAAAAGCGTAAGCCGCCGGCAGCGCCGTCACCAGGGAAATGACCGTGTTGAGGGTGACATAAATGATCGAGTTGAGATATCCGGAATACCAGGATTCCTCGGTAAAGATCTTGAGGTAATTGGCGATGGTCGGGTCGCTCGGATACAGCGCGAACGAACTCAGGATATCGGCGTTGGCGCGCAGGCTCATGTTGAGCATCCAGTAGATCGGCAGCAGCAGCAGCACGAAATACCCGGACAAGGCAATGGTTCGCAGGTGTCGTTTCATCGGTTGGCCCCCGTGCCGACGTTTTGCAGCGCCTGATAGAAGAGCCAGCTGAAGAGCAGCACAATGAGGAAATAAATCAATGAAAACGCCGCCGCCGGCCCCAGATCGAACTGGCCGACCGCGATCTTGACCAGATAAATGGATAGAAAGGTGGTGGAATCCCCGGGGCCGCCGCCGGTCAACACGAAGGGTTCGGCGTAAATGAGAAAGCTGTCCATGAACCGTAACAGCACCGCGATGGTGAGCACCCCTCGCATCTTCGGCAATTGAATATAGCGGAACACCGCCCAGGCGGAAGCCCCGTCGATCTTGGCGGCCTGGTAGTAGGGTTCGGGGATCGCCCGCAGACCGGCATAAGCCAGCAGCGCCACCAGTGGGGTCCAGTGCCAGACTTCCATCAACATCAAGGTGATCCAGGCGTCCAGAGGCCGCGCCGTGTGATCGAACGCCAGGCCCATGGCATTGAGCGCGGCGCCCATCAGGCCGATATCCGGCCGCGTGAAAATGATCCAGATGGTGCCGATCACGTTCCAGGGGATCAACAGGGGCAGGGCCAGCAACACCAGACTCAGCGACACCCCCCAGCCCTTTTTCGGCATGGCGAGCGCAATCAGCACCCCCAGTGGGATCTCCAGCACCAGCACCAGCGCCGAAAAGCCGAATTGCCGCCACAAGGCGGCGTGCAGGCGGGGATCGCCAAGGACCTCGCGGAACCATTCGGTGCCGACGAACAACCGCTGGCCCGGACCGAAAATGTCCTGCACCGAATAGTTGACCACGGTTATGAGCGGCACCACGGCGCTGAAGGCAACGATCACGAAGACGGGCAGAATCAGCAACCAGGCCCGGTTGTCTTGCCACTTTTCCATCCGCGCAATCCTCCCTTCAGCTCAACAGACGGCCGTCGCAAAAGATCCTGGTGCGATCGAGCGGGAACCTCACATAGGCTTCCGCTTCCGGCACCGGCCGGCCTTCGGGCAGGCGGGCTTTCAGGCTGTAGCCGGCCAGCTTCACGGTGACGATCTTGAAGCTGCCTTGATCCTCCACCGTCTTCACGCGGACCGCTATCCGGCCTTCGGCCGGAGCTTGGTGGACCTCCAGAAACATGGGCCGGATGCCCAGTTCCAGCGCGCCCCGCGCCGCCGCCGCGCGTCCTGCAATTTCCGGATCGAGCGGGATGCCGACCCCATCGACCTGGGCGGCATCGCCCTGGACCCGGCAGGGCAGGAAATTCATCCCGGGGCTGCCGATGAAATAGCCGACGAAGCGATGCCGCGGATTTTCGAACAGCTCTTGGGGGGTACCGACCTGCACCAGTTCGCCCTGGTACATGACCATCACCTGATCGGCAAAGGTCAGGGCTTCCACCTGGTCATGGGTCACGTAGATCAGAGTGAGCTTCAGTTGTTCGTGAACTTCCTTCAGTTTGCGGCGCAGTTGCCACTTGAGGTGCGGGTCGATCACCGTGAGCGGTTCATCGAACAGAATGGCGGCCACATCGCTTCGCACCAGGCCGCGCCCCAGGGAAATCTTCTGCTTGGCATCGGCGCTCAGACCGGCCGCCTTGCTTTGAAGCTGCGGAGTCAGATCGAGGATCTCCGCCACTTCCTCCACCCGACGCCGGATCACGGCTCCGTCCAGACCCCGGTTTTTCAGGGGAAAGGCCAGGTTGCCGTAGACCGTCATGGTGTCGTAAAGCACCGGAAACTGAAACACCTGAGCGATATTGCGTTGCTCCGGCGACTGCACGGTGACATCGCGCTCGTCGTAGAACACCCGGCCACGGCTGGGGCTGAGTAGTCCGGAAATCACATTGAGCAGGGTGGTCTTGCCGCAACCCGAGGGACCCAGCAGGGCGTAAGCGCCGCCGTCTTCCCACACCTGGTGGATCCGTTTCAGCGCAAAATCGGTCTCGCCACCTGGATATACCTGATAGCTGTGGGCCACTTCCCGCAACGTGATCCGAGCCATTTCCATTCCCTCGGCAGGACGCGCTGCCGGTTTGGTCAGCGTCGGTCGCAACGCCGGGCCATCCGCCCGACCTTCATCTTAGCTGCGCTGATCCGGCGCCGCCACCAGTCGGCCGAGTTCGTCGTAGACGAAAATCCGAGCCGGGTCGATATAAAGGGTGATGCGACTGCCGATCTTGCGGCCGTGAATGCCGGTTTCCTGCACCACCAGTTGGTCATCCCCATGATGCACGTGAATGAAGGTTTCCGATCCGTTGATCTCGGAAAGTGCGACTAGCGCTCCGATCTCGATATCGTTCGGACCGCTCCGCTGTAAGAACAGGTGATGGGCGCGGAATCCAAACCGATAACGACCGGGAGCCAGACCGCCCAGATGCCCAGTGAGCGCCCAACTGATGTCGCCACCGATCCGAACCGTCCCGTCGGCAACAATCCCAGGCAAACAATTGATCGGCGGGTCACTGAACACCTCGGCCACCTTCAG
>MNZR01000199.1 GCA_001873705.1 Syntrophobacteraceae bacterium CG2_30_61_12 | reverse complement strand
GGTCGGTTGCTGGAGCGGATGCTCTTCAGAACCGACGAGCCGAACCTTTCCCTTGCAGAGGCCGGACGGCCGTGGGCCTTCGATGCGCCGGGGACTGACTTCAAGCTGGCTGCCGAAGCTTACCGCATCAATCTGGCCTATCTTTTCGATCCCATGATGGCCGTCCACACCTCCAATGTCGAGCCCCTGCCGCACCAGATCACCGCCGTTTACGAGTCGATGCTGCCCCGCCAGCCGCTGCGCTATGTGCTGGCTGACGATCCCGGAGCGGGCAAGACCATCATGGCGGGTCTCTTCGTCCGTGAACTCCTCCTGCGGGCCGATGCCCGGCGGGTGCTCATCGTCGCTCCTGGAAGCCTCGTTGAGCAGTGGCAGGATGAAATGTTCGAGAAGTTCGGCATCACCTTCACCCTGTTCTCGCGCGAACAGATCGAGCTTTCCCGTAGCGGCAACCCCTTCGATGATATTGATCTTCTGGTGGCTCGGGTGGATCAGCTCGCCCGCAGTGAGGACCTGCTCGAAAAGCTCCGCCTCTCACATTGGGACCTGGTTGTTGTCGATGAAGCCCACAAGCTCTCGGCCAGCTACTTCGGCAGTAAGGTCAACAAGACCAAGCGCTTCCTTTTGGGGGAACTGCTGGGCTCGGTCACCCGGCATTTTCTGCTCATGACCGCAACGCCGCACAACGGAAAGGAGGAGGACTTCCAGCTGTTCCTCTCCCTGCTCGACTCCGACCGCTTCTACGGCAGGTTTCGCGACGGAGCGCACAAGGTGGATGTCTCAGACCTCATGCGCCGCATGGTCAAGGAAGATCTCTTCAAGTTTGACGGGACACCGCTTTTTCCCGAGCGCAGGGCCTATACGGCCAACTACCGCCTCTCCGACCTCGAAGCCGCTCTCTACAAAGCCGTAACGGACTACGTGAAGGAGGAGATGAACAAAGCGGACCGGCTCCAGGATGGAAATCGCAAGGGCACGGTCGGCTTCGCCCTCACCTCCCTCCAGCGCCGTCTTGCTTCGAGCCCCGAAGCGATCTATCAGTCGCTCAAGCGCCGTCATCTAAGGCTCAAGCGCGGAGTCGAGGAAGAAAAGCTGCGCCAGCGCGGCCAGGTCCTGGCCGAGACGCTCACCGTGGACGCTATACCGGATAACATCTGGGATGCTGACGAGGAGCTCTCGAGCGAAGCCTATGAGGATCTCGAAGAAGCGGTAGTCGATCAGGCGACCGCTGCCCAGACCATCCAGGAGCTTGAAGCCGAAATCCTCATTCTCAAAGACCTTGAAGAACAGGCAAAGCAGGTTGTCCACTCCGGCCAGGACCGCAAATGGGACGAGCTGTCAAAGCTGCTGCAGAACTTGATGGCCAATCCTGGGAGCGCGGGCATCCTGCCCGCATCTTTTGCAGGCGGGACGCCTGCGCTCCCAGGACTATTCACAATCCCCAAGCTCATCATCTTCACCGAGCATCGGGACACTCTCAACTATCTGGCCGTAAAGATCCGCGGGCTGATCGGAATCGAAGAGGCCGTGGTCATCATCCATGGCGGCATCAAGCGCGAGGAGCGCCGAAAGACCCAGGAGCTTTTCCGCAACGATCCGACGGCGCGGGTGTTGGTGGCAACCGACGCAGCAGGCGAGGGGGTGAACCTCCAAAACGCCAACCTCATGGTCAACTACGATCTCCCCTGGAACCCGAACCGTATAGAGCAGCGCTTCGGCCGCATCCATCGTATCGGGCAGACCGAGGTGTGTCATCTCTGGAACATGGTCGCATCCGAAACCCGGGAGGGTGATGTCTTCCAGCGCCTGTTTGAAAAACTCGAGGTTGAGCGGGAGGCCCTCGGAGGCCGTGTGTTCGATATCCTGGGCGAGGTGTTCGAGGATAAGAGCCTTAAGGATTTGCTCATCGAAGCCATTCGCTACGGTGAAGACCCGGAAGTTCGTGCCCGCCTGCTGCATAAGGTTGAAGGAGCGCTGGATACCGTTCACCTGAGGGCGATCATCGAGCGCAACGCCTTGTGCGAAGAAGTCATGGACGAAAAGCGGCTCTTTGCCGTTAAGGAAGAGATGGACAAGGCCGAGGCGCGCAAGCTCCAGCCCTACTTCATCCGCGCCTTCTTCAACCAGGCCTTCGATCAACTGGGAGGTGAGCTGCGCACCCGGGAGCCGGGAAGGTGGGAGATCACCCACGTTCCAGCCATCATCCGCGAGCGGGACCGGCAGATAACCGGCCGGGACCGGCGCAACCTCCAGCCCGTGCTTCGTAAATACGAGCGCGTCTGCTTCGAGAAACAGTATGTCCGACTTGTGGAGCGTGTCGGTGCACCGATGGCAAGCCTTATTCATCCGGGACATCCGCTGATGCAGGCGGTAACGGATCTTGCCCTGGAGCAGCATCGAAACAAGCTCAAACAGGGCGCCGTGCTGGTGGACCCGAACGATATGGGCCTCACCCCCAGGGTTATGTTCATTATCGACCACTCCATCCTGGGAGCGCGGGCGTCCCGCCCGCATGCGGACGAGACGTCCGGGCTCCCAACCATCTCCCGGCGGGTGCAGTTTGTCGAAATCGATCCCGAGGGCCGTGCCACCAATGCCGGCTGGGCGCCGCATCTCGATCTGGAGCCCATCGCCCCTACCGATTTGCCGCTTATCGAGGATGTGCTGAGCGCCCCGTGGATCACCCGGGATTTGGAGCCGGTCGCCCTCGCCCACGCCTCGATGCATCTTGTTCCCGAGCACTTCAATGAGGTCAAAACCCGCCGGGAACGCCATGTGGATAAGACCCTGGCTGCGGTACATGAGCGACTGGTTAAGGAAATCAACTACTGGTCCGACCGCTACCTCAAGCTGCGAGAGGACATCGCTGCCGGTAAAGACGTACGGTTGACCCTGGAAAATGTCCGCCGCACCGTCGATGAGTTGACGGCCCGGCGAGAGCTCCGCGAGAAAGAGCTTCTGGCCATGAGGCATGTCATCTCGGCGACACCCGTCATCGTGGGTGGCGCTCTGGTGATCCCCGCCGGGCTTATGGCCCAGCGCAAACCCGGGAGCGCGGGCATCCTGCCCGCTTTTGCCGAAGACGCCGACGCCAGGGCTCGCATCGAGCGGATCGCCATGCAGGCGGTCATGGATGCCGAACGGGCATTCGGACACGAGGTGTTCGATGTATCCGCTGAGAAATGCGGATGGGACGTCACCAGCATTCCACCGGCACTCGACGGGAAGCTTCCGCCCTCGCGCCACATCGAAGTGAAGGGGCGTGCCAAGGGGCAGACCACGATCACCGTCACGAGAAACGAAATCATCCATGGCCTCAATCAGTCCGATAAATTCATCCTGGCCATCGTGCTGGTGGACGGAGAGCACTGCGATGGGCCGTTCTATGTGAAGAGCCCCTTTACCCATGAGCCCGATTGGGCGGTGACCAGCATCAACCTGGACTTGAGCGAGCTTCTGAAAAAGGCTGAATCCCTATGATAAGCCAAGAAGAACTACTGGAATTGTTGGGCGACCTCGAATCGGACCGTATCGAACGTACTCAGAGCGCCACGCACACGGACAAGTTTGCACAGGCGGTCTGCGCCTTTGCCAATGACCTGCCGCAACACGGACAGCCCGGATATTTGATCATCGGTGTCGATGATCAAGGATGTCCGACCGGGTTTCATGTGACGGATCAACTCCTGCGGAATTTGGGCGCCCTGCGATCGGATGGCAATATTTTGCCCCAGCCGGCCATCACGGTCCATAAGATGGTTTTACCGGACGGAGAGGTTGCGGTGGTCGAGGTACAACCCTCCGATCTTCCCCCCGTCCGTTATAAGGGCCGGGTCTGGATTCGCGTCGGACCGCGTAAAGCGGTGGCCAACGAACAGGAAGAACGCATTCTGTCCGAACGGCGCGTTTCCAGGGCTCTCACCTTCGATGCCCTGCCGTGCCTGGATGCCGCCTTGAGTGATCTGTCCCAAGAACGGTTTGCACTGGTCTACCGCCGCAAGGCCGTGGCCGAAGAAGTCATCGCGGAAAACGACCGGCCTCTGGCTGTTCAATTGGCTTCGCTTCGACTCTACGATTTGCGCCACGATTGCCCCACCAACGCAGGCGTTCTGCTTCTGGCCGACCGCCCTGCCCACTGGTTGCCGGGCGCATACGTTCAGTTTGTGCGGTTTGGAGGGACCAGGCCCGTTGATCCGGTCATCAACGAAAAGCAGCTCAAGGGGGACCTCTCCAGCCTGCTCCAGCAGTTGGACATGCTGCTCGACCTTGCCATCCGGCAGCACCCGGTTTTCGTCACCGGTCTCCGTGAAGAAATGCGCTCCGACTATCCCCGCCTGGCTGTACGCGAATTGATGCTCAACGCCATCATGCACCGTGACTATCAGTCTACTGCGCCCGTGCGCTTCTTCTGGTTCGACGACCACATTGAAATCTATAATCCAGGCGGGCTATACGGCGCCGCCTCACCGGACAACTTTCCCCACCGCACCGATTATCGAAACCCTCTTGTTGCCCAGGCCATGCGCACGCTGGGTTACGTCAACCGTTTCGGAGTCGGCGTACAACGTGCTCAAGAAGCCCTGAAGATCAACGGCAACCCCGCGGCGGAATTTCACTTCGACCCCTACTCAGTGAGCGTCACCATGAAAGCGATCAACCCATGACCGAGATCAAGGCCCCCAAAAAGCTCATCGAAGTGGCCCTGCCATTGGACGACATCAATATCGCCGCGGCGCGAGAGAAATCCATACGCCATGGCCATCCTTCGACGCTGCACCTGTGGTGGGCGCGTCGTCCTCTGGCTGCGGCCCGAGCTGTGATATTTGCCCAGATGGTGAATGATCCTGGTTATGAGCGCAGCCTACAGCGGGGCGTCAACAAGAAAGATGCAGGAAAAGAGCGCGAGAGGTTGTTCGAGATCATCAGGCAACTGGTACTGTGGGAGAACACCAACAATGAAACAGTTCTGAACGAAGCGCGTGAAGAGATTTGGAAGAGCTGGCGCGAGACCTGCACTCTCAACAAGAATCATCCCCGGGCCGCCGAGTTGTTCAACCCCGAAAAGCTTCCCGCCTTTCACGATCCCTTCGCCGGCGGAGGGTCGCTGCCGCTGGAAGCGCAACGACTAGGGCTGGAGAGTTATGCCTCAGACCTGAACCCAGTCGCCGTGCTCATCAACAAGGCGATGATAGAAATTCCGTCCAAGTTTGCCGGGCGGAAACCGGTTGGCCCAATTCCGAAAGGGGTAAGGCAAACCAGAATGACCGAAGACTGGAGTGGAGCAAAAGGGCTAGCCGAGGATGTGCGCCGCTACGGCCACTGGATGCGCGAGGAAGCTCAAAAGCGCATCGGCCACTTATACCCAAAGGTAGAGATCACTACAGGGGACCTCCGCCCGAGGGTGTTCAGTTGCGAATGAATTACTGAGGAGAGAGTCGTGCTACAGTCCCTTGAGATCAGGAACCTGACGGTATTTTCCGAGGCATCGTTTAGCTTCAGTCCTCAGTTGAACGTGGTGATTGGGGAAAACGGCACCGGCAAGACCCATCTATTGAAGGCTGCCTACTCGGTGCTGGCCGCAACTGCCGAAGAAGGGCGCAAACCCAATGCGCTTCCTCCAACGAAAGCATTGCTGCAAACCAGAATGGCCGAAAAACTGCTGGCCGTTTTCCGGCCTGACTCACTGGGTCGACTGGTGCGCCGTAAGCAAGGACGCGATCGTTGTGATCTGCGCTTCACCTTTGATGAGCCGGAGTTGAACATCGACTTCAGTTTCGCCCCTTCGAGCAAATCCGAGGTCACCATCGAAAAGGCGCCGGAGAGATGGATGAAGGGATCTCCAGTTTATATGCCCACTCGGGAACTGATGACCATCTATCCGGGATTTGTCCCGACATACGAGAGGCATTATCTGGAGTTCGAAGAGACCTGGCGGGATACATGCCTTCTCCTCGGGGCGCCTCTCCTTCGCAACCTCAAGGACAAAAAGATCAGAAAGCTGCTGTCGCCCCTCGAAAAGGCAATGGGGGGCGAGATCGAGTTGGATAAGAGCGGCCGGTTCTACCTCCGCATGCGTGGACAGGATGGGCTCGAGATGCCGCTTGTCGCCGAGGGGCCGCGGAAGCTTGCGATGCTTGCGCGGATCATCGCAACGGGGGCTTTGAGTGACCAAGCCGTATTGTTCTGGGATGAGCCCGAAGCAAATTTGAATCCCATACTCATCACACAGGTAGCGAGCACAATCCTGGACCTCTGCATGCAGGACATCCAGATATTCATAGCAACACACAGCCTGTTTCTCATGCGGGAGATCGACATACTGCTCCGGGACTCACGATTCAAGAAGACCGCCACCAGGTTCTTCGGATTGCAGCTTAGTGATAATGGGGTCATCGTGGAGCAGGGTGAAACGGTCGATGATATCGGCTCCATTGCAGCTCTGGATGAAGACTTGCGTCAGTCTGACCGCTTCCTGGATGCGGAGTGATGGGTATGCTCACGATTTCTGAAGGTGACCTGACTTTTCATTTCCCCGACGAGTGGCGGATTACCAAGTTCGACCAATGGAGCTTCTGCCGAAAGCAGTTTCAGTATGTGCGCGGTGGGGCGAAGTCGTTGGATATTCTTGCCATCGGGCCGCGTGGAAGCCTTTGGTTCATCGAGATCAAGGACTGCCGGCGGCATCGCCGGACGAAGGCCGTTGATATTGCGGATGAAGTGGCATTCAAGGTCCGGGACACCCTGGCTGCTCTCCTCCCCGCCCGTCTGAGCGCAGGGGATGCATCAGAGAGGGAGTTGGCTGCGCGGGCGCTCGCTTCCAGGTCCCTTCACGTCGTGTTGCATCTCGAACAACCGGCCAAGCATTCGAAGTTGCTCCCTCGCTCTATCGATCCGGCAAGAGTCGCACAACGGCTGAAGCAACTGATCAAGCCCATCGATGCACACCCGAGAGTGCTCGAAATGGGGCGAATGAGAGATGTCGCTTGGACAGTGACTTGAGAGGTATGCAAATGTTGAAACCCTGGCGAGAAGTCGCAATTCCTCACGAAGACGTACTCAAGGGTACGTTTCAACAGGCCGAGTTTGCCGCCGATCTGTCGCGTGTGCATGATCGTACCGCAACCGCCGAGTACCAAAACCCTTCGCTCTTCTTTCAGCGCACCTTCATAACGGAAGGCATGAGGCTGCTGCTCGATTCCGTGATCAAACGGCTGACCGGGCGCGGCGGTGACCCCGTGATCCAGCTTCAGACGGCGTTCGGTGGCGGTAAGACCCACACGATGTTGGCCGTCTACCATATCGCCAGGGGTGAGACCTCGATCAGCGAGCTCTCGGGTGTCCCGTCCATCCTCAACGCGGCTGGTGTGATCGAGCTGCCGAAGGCCAATGTGGCAGTCCTGGACGGCAACAAGCTTGCCCCCAATATGCCGCGCACCCCCGGGAACGCGGGCGTCCCGCCCGCAGGAAGCGGCCAAGATGGCCGCGCTCCCAGGGTCCACACCCTGTGGGGCGAGCTGGCCTGGCAGTTGGGCAGAGAGGCCGGGTACAACCTGGTTCGAGAAGCGGATCTTTCCGGGACGTCGCCGGGAAAAGA